>JAJZKE010000001.1 GCA_021809645.1 bacterium
TTGCTACTCAAGACTACTGGTTGTCCTACAACAGGGTCAGACACACGTTTTGCCAATGCAGTATGCCCTAACTGTCTGCACATCAATACTGACACAGAAGTCTTGGAAACTGATATGCTAAAGACAAATTGTAAAAAATGTTATAAAAGTTACGTTTTACCCTACCAGGATTGTTCATACTGGATATATCATAAACCGCTTTTCATTGCACGTTGGGAAATATTTGGCTTTACGCACTGCATTAGCGGGGGAGATCATTATATTGAAGGTGATGCTAAAACGCGGGAGTCTTTATACGAATTTTATTTCGATAAAAAGAATCCCGAAATAGATATGCTATTTAGTCCAATATTATTAGGTAAGAATAAAGCAAAAATGAGTAAGTCTAGGCAAAACTATTTTACAACCAACTTAAGAACTGTTCTTGATGCAGCAAGGTTGAATAAGACTGAAATAATAGACTTAATAGTTGAGTGATAAATTTAAGCTTATATTTTTTCGGATACGAGAGTATATCCAAGGGGTATCTTATTAGCGTGTTTCTGTCTAAGGCCGTTTAATACACCCGACCTATTCACTGCCGCAAATATGTTTGCAAAAACTTCCTGCATCATTTCTCTGTCACCGATTAATTTCTGGGCAGTATCGATTATTACGTCTGGTCCTCCACCAAATGGTTTTATATCTATTACTCTTAAGCCTGCTTCTTGTGATAACCTTTCTAATTCATGAGACGTATATCTGTAATAGTCAAAAGGCTCTTCGTGTATACCGTACATGAAAGGTACGAACAAAAGAAGCTTACCCCCTCTTCTAAGAACTCGACTTGACTCATTAAATACGTTTTGCGGTTCATGTGTGTGTTCAAGGACATCTGCTAGTAAGACGGTGTCAAAAGCATCTGATTTAAACGGGATACCTTCATTTAAATCTGATATAACGTCAATATGGCCTGTTTCGTGATGTGAATTTTGCCAGTCACTGGCGGTAACTGAAGTTACAAAATCTCTATAAACTCCATAATACGGCAAAGTTCCAGCGCCTAGGTCAAGTAAGTCACCATGAACATGGCCTTTTAAAACTTCTAAATACGCAGCACATTCTAGATCAGTTATATATGTAGACCATGGAGCTATATATGCTTTATTTGGAGCCCATCCTGTATCTGTAGGGATTATATTAGTCGGGACCCAAGACTCAATATTTTTCACATGATTATTATATAATCAAGTAGTCATATTGTAAATCAATCTCAGGGTTTAGTTTTTACCTATCGAAAAATTCTTGGCTAGGGCGGAGGGATTCGAACCCCCGAATGCCAGGACCAAAACCTGGTGCCTTACCACTTGGCCACGCCCTATTAATTAACTTGATTTTATCTTAGATTATAGAAGCTAACAACTTTTTTGCACTCATTACATCGTGGATATTTGTCAACGTAGAATAGCTATGCCTAATGTATCATAGTATTCAGCTGGGGTCAGGTAGATTATGATTTTCTTGAGCGACTTTGTATTTTTATTGGTGATATGAATAAAAATATATTACTAGGTAGGTAGCGTTGTTGAATATTCCCATGTAGGTGTAGACGTTCCGTTAAGCTGTAGATATCGATGCCTAACAGTCCCTGAATCGTTAAAGGTTACCACCAGATAGGTGTTTCCGCTTGTACCTTGATAAACATAAATGGTGCCTTGATTGTTTGCAGGCTGAGGGCTTCCTACCGTTTGAGAGACAAATTCTTGTTGTCCTGAGTGACCATTCCAACTAACTCCTGGTACGTTTGGTCCGATATCTAGATTATTGTAAGCTATTCGGTTTCTAGTATAGCCGGCGCTGCCGTTTCCCGATCCAACAGTAGCGCCATTCCCAGAAGGTACTTGGTCGAGATTAATCTGGGCAAAAACAACTTCAGTTGGAATTGTATTAGAACTAGATGCGTATGTGTAGTCAAAAAATATGCCATAAGCTATGGTAGATCCGCTTATGCCATTAAGACCATTGACTGAGCACTCGGT
This sequence comes from bacterium, assembly GCA_021809645.1. GTDB lineage: Bacteria > Patescibacteriota > Saccharimonadia > Saccharimonadales > UBA4665 > JAJZKE01. The sequence goes on from JAJZKE010000001.1 coordinate 2,019, forward strand.
AAAACGGCTGTTATCTATTCCTTTTAAGTAGAAACCATACATATTACTAGATACGTTGGTTGAAGGAACCCAGACGTTAATACCCTTAAAAGTACAATAAAAGCAATCATGGTAGTTATTACCCGTTTGATCAGAGTCGAAATACATGCCGTAAAGATTATTACCAGTGTCCGGTGTTGGTAAAAATATTTCAACATTATCAAAATTACAAAAGACTACATCGGTGACACTAGTGGGGTCTGATGAAAGATAAACTGCCTCCATGAGTACTCCGTAATAACAATTTGAAATACATAGATTACGAACATAACCTTTTGATCCGCCTATATTGTGAATACCACACTTTGCTTTTGCTCCAAAGTACCCGGCTCCATAAAATGAAAAATTTTGAACACTCCATCCTTGAAGGGGTCCATTTATTTGGATCATGTCGACATTATCAGCACCAATCCATCTTAATGTTACTGTCGGTTGTCCCCAGTTTAACATTCCAGACTCACCTTCTCCCATCAGAGTTACACCATACCTCGTTGCCCATTGAGTTTGGTTGCCGTTGCCGATAATTATCGGGTTTGATATTAGGTATGTTCCTTTCGGGAACAGAACAGTACCTCCAAGCAATGGCAGCGCATTAATTGCATTATTAATTGCAGCACTACATTCTGTTGATCCAGTTGGGTCGGCACCAAAATTAACTACATTTACAATAGGTAATGCAAAATTTTGAACAACTGATTCAACATTATTAGTCGCAGAAAGTGAAGGATTTGGATAAGTTCCAACAAGATCACCGCCAGCTGGACTGTTATTAGCTAAAGCACCAACATCGCTGGCCGTTAAAGAAATATTACCATTTTTATTGTTTACACTAGTAACCGGAGAATTCCCTAGTTGAGTAAGCGGTACGTTAGCAGTGTTGTCTAAAGAAGCATATCCATTTATTGCTCCTTTATTACTCGTCATCTCTGCCCCAGCTTCGGAAACAGAATTACTATTTAAAGTGCCATCTGAATTATGTGATACTTTCAGAAAATTATTTAAGATAGTACCCCATATGCCATTATCTTTACCGGGTATAGGTAATCTAATCACGATTTATTCTTTCACCCACTTTTATATATAAAAGTAATTTTATTAGATAGAAATCATGATATCAAATATTATTTTGAGTTATTTAATTCAAGGTTAATACTGCTTTAATTATGGTCGCTGGACTTAAATAAAAAACGAGTCATTAAAATTAGTTATTCTTATTATATTTTGTAGCGATAGACTCAGACCGTTTAACTTTAAATCTCTATATTAACTTAAGATATTGAGGTAATAAAATAAATAATGTAATATTTATGTAAATATGTCTAAAAAGTTTGTTAATCCTGCTGATTATATTATGCCCATAAATATTAATGGTATGGAAGGACGTGCTTTAAGACTTGAAAGTTCTAATCGTCATAATAAAAAAGAAATCCTATTAATTTATGATGTAGCAGATAACTTAGAGAAGTGGTGGGGTTTGGCTGTTGTTCTAAAATCTTATGCTAATGTAACAATTATTGATTTACCCGGCTTAGGCGGCATGGATAGTTTCTTCTCAATTGGCTTAAAGCCAACATTAGATAATATGGCTGATTATATTGCCTCGTATATAAAACTTAAGTTTAAGAGAAAAAGACTGTCAATGATAGCAGTTGGTTTTGGATCAGTTTTAGTAACCCGTATGATGCAGCGCAATAAAGATATATCAGCTAAGATTAATACCTTAGTATTTATTAACGGATTTGCTCATAAAGATGATTTCACAATAAAAGGCTTTGATAGATATGTGATGAAAATGTATAACTATGTTTGCTCTACCAAACCAGTGTCAGATATTTTAAAGGTTACCTTATTTAATACTTTAGCCTTAAAGATTAGATATCCTTTGAATAAAGTACGAGTTAATAGAGGCGGACCAGCAAGAACTTTTGTTCGAAGATTCTTAATTGATTTAGCTAAAGCAACTGATCTTAGGACAAAGATGTATCTAAAGAGAGAGCTTCTTAATCTTGATAATTGTCAAGTTCGAATTGATGCCACTCTTTGGCATATAACGACATCAAATTCCGAGCTAAATATTATTTCAAAGTTAGTTGATCAACACTTTCAAGTGATATTTAACAAATATCATCAATTGCCGACTAAAATTGGCGGCAAGATGCCCTTAGTCCTGAATAACGACAAATTAGCTATTAAATACTTGCCTGGACGAATTAGACGTGAGTTAAAGATCAGGGGTTGACGGATACAATCAATTGCCAAAATACGATGATCGATAGATAATTAACACATGCCAAGTATATTAAAGAGAGAAAGTGATGGTTCAGTTGTTGAGCTGACAGTTTCTAGTAGGACTATTGTAAGGATAGTATTGATAATATTAGCTATGGCTGTTATTGCCTGGGGTGTAATTGCTGCAAACCACGCTATATTCTTGATATTTATATCTTTCTTTTTAGCTTTAGCGTTGAATGCCCCGGTCCACTATATATCAAAACATCTACCTGGCAAATTGAGAGGTAGCCGGTCTTTAGCGACAACTATATCTTATCTTATCGTCATAATTATCATTAGCAGCTTTGTTGCATATATTGCTCCACCACTAATTCATCAAACTGAAAGCTTTATTAAATCATCACCAAAGATTATTGATGAATTTAAAAATCAAAGCGGCGCTGTCGGTTCGTTTATTAGACATTACCATCTACAAAATACTGTTAAGACGATTTCATCACAATTATCTAGCAGGGTTAATAATATAAGCGGTAAAGCTTTACCGGCATTGATAGATATTGGTAAAAGCATATTTTCTTTATTAGCAATTATTGTTATGACATTTATGATGCTGGTTGAAGGCCCTCGCTGGGTTAATGCTTTTAAGAGGATCATTCCTCAAAAACATAATGAATTATCTAGTCGTTTAGCTTTTGATATGTATCGGGTTATTAGGGGCTATGTTAATGGCCAAGTTTTATTGGCTGGTATTGCTGCTGTATTTATTGCTCCAGCACTGTTTATGCTGCATGTTAGTTATCCGATAGCCTTAATAGTCGTTGTCTTTATCTGCGGATTAATACCTATGGTTGGTCATACGATTGGAGCTGTTATCATTACAATTGTTGCTCTCTTCCATTCGATTACTTCAGGAGCAATAATTTTGGTTTACTATATTTTATATATTCAACTTGAGAATTATTTAATTCAACCTAAGCTTCAATCTAACACAACGCGCATGTCACCTCTATTAGTTTTTTCTTCTTTGATTATAGGTTTAGATTTTGGCGGCTTGCTAGGGGGGTTGATAGCTATACCGGTAGCCGGATGTTTAAGGGTAGCCATTCTAGAATTCTTAAGAACAAAAAATGCTATTTCAACTCCAGAGTTTGAAAAAGCTCTTAGTAGCGGACATTCATCCAGCTCCACTGAGGACCGTTAGCTTTATCTTCTATCCAGATATTCTTTTCTTTTAATTGCTGACGTATACGATCTGCTGCCGGCCATTCTTTTTTTAATCGGAGCTCTTCTCTTTTTTTAATTAATTCTTTAGCTTGATAATCAATATCACTAATTTCTAGTAGACGTAGGCCAAGTAGGTTGTCAAGATTTTTTAACATATCCTCGTAATGATCAACCATATTTTCTTCAATGCCAACTGTTAGCAGTTGAGTAGCAACATCACTGAGATATGCTAGAGCTTCAGGCGTATTCAGATCATTATTCAGTATAGATAGAACTTCTTTGGTAACATCTGATAAAGCAAAAGTACCGTAATCTAATGAGTAAGGTTTTGCTTGGTATCTTATAACGGCCATTGCTTGGAGAGTTAATAACCTTTGTTTAGCTGCTTCTAGATTCTCCCAGCTGAATTTTGATTGATTACGGTAATGTGATTCAAGTACTAAAATTCTTAAAACTAATGGTGAGTAACCTTTATCTTGAATGTCTTCAAGACTAATTACATTACCTAAAGATTTAGAAATCTTTTGGCCGTCTATGGTTATATGATTAGAGTGCATCCAATGGTTAACAAACCTTTTCCCTGTAGCAGCTTCGCTTTGAGCAATCTCATTAGTATGGTGAATGGGTATGTGGTCTATGCCGCCACAGTGAATATCAATTGTTTGACCTAGATACTTCATGCTAATAGCTGAACATTCAATATGCCAGCCAGGGAAACCTTTGCCCCATGGACTGTCCCATTCCATATCTCTTTTTTTGTCTTTTGGACTAAATTTCCAAAGTGCAAAATCAGTTGGCTGCTTTTTTTGCGGGTTAAAGGCAACCCTTATTCCTGCTTGCTGTTCGTCGATATCAAGTCGGGCAAATTTAGCATAATTAGCGAATTTTGAACTGTCATAGTATACCCCGTCATCGATTATATATGTGTATCCTTTTTCTTCTAATACTTTGATTAGTGCTATCTGATCAGATATATGATCGGTTGCTTTAGCTATAACATCCGGGTCTAAGATATTAAGGTCTTTCATTGATTTTAGAAATTCTTTGGTATAGTAGGCTGCTATCTGCCATGCTGTTTTACCTTCTCTTTTAGCACCTTTTTCTAGTTTATCTTCGCCTTCGTCAGCATCTGAAGTTAGATGACCCACGTCAGTTATATTCATCACCCATTTTGGCTGTAAATTATTTGCTTTTAAGACCCTAATTAATAGATCCATTCTAATGTAAGTAAACCAATGGCCGATATGTGAGTGATCGTATACCGTTGGGCCACAAGTATAAACCGAAACAGTTGGTGGATTGATTGGTGTAATTTCATCAATTGATCTAGTTAATGTGTTATATAGTTTCATCATCGACCTTTTTGAGTAATATAGTTACAGCATCAATAATTTCTTTTTTAAGGTTGTCTATGTGATAATCATAAGTCTTAAAACCACTAGCATAAGGATGTCCGCCACCACTAAAGTGCTCAGCAAGCTTGCTCGCTATTGGATAATTGCTATTAGTTCGTATCTTACCTGTTATATGGCCATCGTTATATACTTTAATAGCTATCGAAACTGCATTATTCTCAATTAATCTCATATCTTCTATAACTAAAACTGATGGGTTATATAGCGGGCTATATTTTTCGATCTCTACCCAGGGAATGATGATTATCGCCAGCCGGTCATCAAGATAGTTTTCTATTCTAGTTAAAAGCAACCCTTTATACCTAGTTAATTCTGGGCTTTTACGGAATGTTTCTTTTCTTAGATTATCAATATCAGTTAAATTAACACCAGCTTCAACTAAGTTGGCAATAATTCTAATAGTGTGAGCTGATGTTGTACTACTCATTAATCCTAAGCTATCAGAGAGGATGCTAATTGCTAACATGTCCTTAGCTTCTCTATTAAGAGGCCAGTTTAACTTTTGGCTTAAGTCATAGATTATTTCTCCAGTAGCAACAACTAATCTACTGATTATTAATTGTGCAAAGTCGATTGTGCTTTCTGTTTGATGATGATCAATTATGATTAAAGGTTTGGATTTGATGCGATTCAGATCATTTTGGTTAGTCTTTTCAAGTAGGTTTATCGCAGACGTGTCAACAATTATCGATAGATCAAATTTATCAGGTAGCTCATTAACTACCCTGCTCCAACCAGTTAAATACTTTAAATGATTGGGTATATTAACGGCGCAGTACATTGTAACTGACTTATTTAGACCAGTTAAAATCTGTTCTAAGGCGATAGCGCTACCTAGACTATCGCCGTCAGGATTATCGGCTTGGATAACTAAGATGTCGCTGGCTTGATTAATAAGGTCGGTTAGTTTTTCTTCCTCAGACATATTTAAATTATATCGGTAAAAGCTTGATAGCTAAACTTTTTATATCCTTTGGACTAATATTAAAGCAATTGCCGGCCTTCAATAGCTCTTGATAAAGTAATCTGATCAGCATATTCTAGATCAATGCCAATCGGTAGGCCTCTGGCTAAACGACTAACCTTGACAGGTCTGTCACCAATTTGTTGTTGGATGTATAGGGCTGTGCTTTCTCCTTCTACTGAAGCATTGGTTGCTAGAATTACTTCTTCAACTTGATCTTCATCGATACGCTTTATTAACTCCTTAATCCGTAGTTGATCTGGTGAAATATTATCAATTGGTGAAACTAAACCGCCTAAGACGTGATATGTACCGTGGTAATTATTGGTTTTTTCTAGAGCTAAAATATCAAAAGGATCGGCTACTACTGCAACTAGTTGTTTATCTCGGTTGGGGTCGGTGTATAGCCTGGAATATTCTTCATCGGCTGGTATGAGGGCATAGGTTTTTTTACAGTATGAGATATTCTTATGTAAGTTATTTAGAGCATCTGCTAACCTTTTTGAGTCTAGCGGATCCCTTTTTAGTAAGCTGTAAGCATATCGTTCAGCTGATCTCGGGCCGACACCTGGTAGAAGCGAAAAAGCTTCAATCAGTTCTTCTAGGGCTGGCGGTAAACTGCTCATTAATTCCTATAGACCTAAATCACCCAGAGCACCCATCATTGGTTGCATTTTTTCAGCTGCTATTTTTTGGGAAGAATTAATAGCTTCTCTAATAGCGTCTTCTAACCATAGCTCTAGTTGTTCAATATCTTCAACTGCATCTGGATCAATATGGATTTTTTTAATTTTCTGTTCACCGTTAATTTCTACTTTAACTAAGCCATCTCCTTTTTCGATAGTTATTGTTTCTTTTTCTAATTCTTTTTGGATTTTTTTTACTTTCATTAACATCTTAGCTTGATCGAATCGTGCCATCTAATTTCCTCTCTTTATTGATATTTGATAGCAATATTGTATCAATCCTTGACCTTGACATCAAAAACACTAATTGATGTTTGATTATGCGGCCAGGCGATAAAATATGATCTAACGTTATATATAACACTGGCAGTAATTGCTAGAGCTATTAAAGTATAGCCTACTGACCTGGCTATCGGATTCTCCGGGAAGATACTTAGCCATTGGGATAAAAGATAAGCAATGCCAGTAGTTACCAATATATAAATTAAGGGCATAACAATACTAATTGATACGCCGCCACCTAATGCAACCAATAGAGATCCTAAGATAATTGATACAAAGATCAGATGGGTTCTAGTTGCTCTAATATGAGTAACATAGAAATAAATACCTGCTAGGGCAGCAATGATACCAAAGATATCTAGAATGGGTAGTCTACCTAGCCAAAGGCTGGGCAGTAATGGTCCATATATAAATATATGGTAAAAGACAGCGCCAAATTCTTTAATAATATGGAAGATGTTAGCAAAATGATTCGGAAAAGCTAGCCAGCTAGTTATCGTATGTGGTGATCGGATAAAATTAATGATTAATAGCGGTAGCCAAATAATAGCTGATAACAGGTATATTATCTTAGAAATAATAGTATTTTGAGTTCTAAATCCAAAACTAATTTCACGCCGTTGCCGGAATATGTTATAGACGATCAAAAATACCATCCCGGGTACATATAGTAGCAAACCCCAGGCAATATTTATCAGCCAGTAAATATACTTAGTTTTAATTTTCTTTTGAAGGATAGCTGCAAGTAACAAAAAGAAAGTGGTAGCTGCTAGATATTCAATGTCGATGGTTGCCAAACGACTAACATGTAGCGTCCAAGCCGAGGTTGCAAATAGAATAGTACCAATGATTGCTGATCTAGTTCCAAACCATAATTGGAGTAAGATGTAGTAAGCAACGATGGTTAAACCACCAGTAATAGCAGATGGTAACCTTAGAAGGAAGTGGCCGATTGGGGCAAATAACTTAAAATCTATTGACCAGAGTAGCTTCATCGGTAAGTTTAATGGGTTATGATAGATGCCATGCCATCCTAGCCTCATGCCATAAAGGGTATTTTCATTATATGTTATACCTGGCATAAGATTACCTAAACGATAGATCATCAAGAAGACAATTGCTGCTAAAGCTAAGACGATTAGTATTATTGCCCACCAATTAATCTTTCGTTGCTTTGGTTGTTTTTTATCGGTCATTTTATTCTCCAGGTTGATTGTGTTTAGTGTCGACTGATCGGAATTTTTGTCTATCAGTATCAAAGTATAACTCAACTCCTCCGGTTGGGCCATTACGATGTTTTTTGATGAATATGTCAGTTAACTTTTTACGGTCAGTTTCAGGGTTATAATAATCTTCTCGATAAATAAAAGCAACAACATCAGCATCTTGCTCAATTGAACCACTTTCTCTTAAATCTGCTAATTGCGGAATTTGAGGACTTCGTGATTCGACTGACCGGCTAAGTTGGCTTAGAGCTAATACTGGAACATTAAGTTCCCTGGCAACCCCTTTTAGTCCTCTTGATATTTCTGTAACTTCTTGAACCTTATTGCCGTCTTGGCTATATCTACCGCCACCACTCATTAACTGTAGATAGTCAACTATTATTAAACCAAGAGGATGTTTATGTGCTTCACGGCGGGCTTTGGTCCTTAAATCACTAACTGTGATACTTGGACTATCGTCGATATATATTGGAGCCTCTGATAGCACGCCCATAGCTCTACCAATTTTTTCAAAATCGCTATCAGTTAAATTGCCTGTTCTAAGGGCCCAAGCATCAACTCCGGATTCCATTGATAACAATCGATCCACTAATTGGTCTTTACTCATTTCTAGAGAAAATATTAAAACTGGCTCTTTCGTTTGGCTAGCTACGTTGTGGGCAAAGTTTAAAGATAAGGCTGTCTTTCCCATAGATGGGCGAGCAGCTAAGATTATTAAGTCTGATCGCTGAAAACCAGCCAAAGTATTATCTAAGTCCTTAAAACCAGTTGGTATTCCTCTAATCTTTTGTTTATCTTTATGGAGTTCATCTAAACGATCAAAACTTTCAGCCAAAATAGCTTCTAAGCTAACAATATTTTGTTTGATATGATGCTGGGAAACATTAAATAATCTAGTCTCAGCTTCTTCAATAAGCTCTCTAAGCTCTTTACTTTCATCTTGGCCAAGTTCAGCTATTTCTCTTGATGTTGATATCAGACGCCTCCTTAAGGCTTTCTGAGATACGATATTAGCGTATTGTTCTACGTGAGACGCTGTAGGTACAAAATTAGTTAGCTCAGTTAAATAGGCTGCACCGCCGATAGCTTCAAGATGGCCATTAGACGATAATCGGTCGCTCAAGGTCAATACATCTATCGGACTATGGTCATTATATAACTGCAGGACGGCTTCATATATGTATTGGTTTTTTTTATCATAAAAATCATTTGCAGATAAACTGTCGGCAATCTTAACAATAGCTTCTGAGTCGATTAATATTGACCCTAAAAGACTTGCTTCCGCCTCGAAATTTTGAGGAATAGAAGATCCTTTTAGTTGATCATTTTTGATATCTACTTGTCCCATAAAGTTCCCTTATTATATCGATTTTATGTCAGACAATAAAGTTAAGGTCAACAGATATGAAGTAGAGTTGTACTACGACTAATCAACAAGTTCTCCACCGCCAAATATTTTACTGATATGATCTAGGTTGTCATCCTTGGGGTCAGGTGACTTTAGATGTTCACTAGTGTTTAAAGTTCGACCAGTTTCATTTATAAGACAATCAATACGGTAATTAAGGGACGTTAAGTCCAGAATGATGTTAGCTAAAATTTGTTTATTCTTTGGTTCTGATACTTGTTTTTTATGAAAAGCAAAATCAAATATTAATTCTAAATGATTATTATCTTTAAAAACAGGTTCTGCCATTCGAACAATACCATAAAGAGTGTTGTAATGGCTTTTAAGTTCTTTGAGGACTTTTGGCCAAATTGATTCAAGCTCAGAATTAATATTTTTCTTATCGATTTTTACTTCCTTAGTAATTGTATGGGGTTTATCTTCAACTTGAGCTTTGCTTATTTGGTTGCCGGTTATTCCTTTATCGACAGGTTTGTCATTTTGCTCTAACGAGCTTAGAAGGATAAGTAAGAGATATGAATTGGGATCTGACTTAGAATCAATATCAAGTAGCTCTTTTAGTAAATGAATAGCTTTTTGGGGTGTCATTTTAAGTTGATCATTAACTAATTTATCCCTTAATTCATTCATTAGTTTTTTTGCTAGTAATGATGGACCATAACCCTGGCTATATAGTTCGTTAATATCAGAAGTTAATTTCTTGTACGATGTTTTTGGCTCTTCGATGAGTTTAATTAGGTTATCAATAGCTGATGATGGCGGTATACCTAAAATTTCTCTGACATCTTCTTCGGTGATCTCTTTTGTGCCATTACCTAATTGATCGAGTAGGCTTATGCTATCTCTAAAACTACCTTCGCCATGTTGAGCAATTAATTCTAGTGCTTGGTCAGTAATTTTGATTTTTTCTTGTTTAGCGATTGATTTTAAATGGTTGACTGCTTCAAGCTGGTTGATCGGTTTAAAATTAAATATTTGCGTTCGGCTAATAATGGTGTCAGGGAGTTTATGGGGATCGGTAGTCGCTAAAATAAAAATAACGTGAGCTGGTGGCTCCTCTAGGGTTTTTAAAAGAGCATTAAAAGCTTCTTTGGTTAACATATGAACTTCATCAATGATATATACCTTGTATTGGGCAGCGGCAGGCATAATGTGGACTTTATCTCTTAAGTCTCTAATTTCGTCTATCCGTCTATTAGAGGCTGCATCAATTTCAATAATATCAATATGGGGTTGGTCATCGTTATACGGTAGATTATTTACTTCATGGGCTAATATTCTAGCAATTGATGTTTTACCAACACCCCGAGGACCAGTAAAAAGATAAGCGTGGCTAATACGGTCGGTTTTTAGTGCTTCACTAAGCGTTTTAGTGATATGTTCTTGTCCGACTATTTCAGATAATTTTTTAGACCGATATTTTCGGTATAAGACCTGCGCCATTTCTTGGTTATATTATACGCTCATAAACTAAACTAGCTGTTGTGCTTTTATTTTTTCAACTAGCTGACTTTAATATTTACGTTTTCCACCCTTAAAAGCACGGTAATATTCTCTGGTTGAATTTGTGCCATGCTTTAATACACCGAAATATATAGCCAATATCATACCAGCTGCTTTAAGTGCTTTGCTGGCAGGTTTGTTATATTCTTCTATTTTTGATCCTACGATACATAAAGCAGTGCCGATAACCTCATTTCTTATTGATGCCTTACCTTCTCGGCCGACTACTATCTGAGGCTCTTCATTAAGCTGATCAGCTAAAGTTATTACGGTATTGGCTAGATTGTGCGCTGCAACTGGTACGATGACAGATTTCGGTACCTGATTATTTTTCCAGGTGTAATATAGCGCCCAACCTAGTTTAATCTTATCGCCGACCGCATCAATTTTTGCTCCTAGCTTACTAGTCGTCCCGGTATATCTAGCAATTTTTCCGTCTATTCCGTCTGCCCCATAAGAAGCAGTTCCTAATAATATGCCCCAGGTTTTATCTAAATTAGGCGCAGCTATTGCAGCGCCAATAAAAGCTGCAGCATCAATCATATTTGATGGAGTAACTATTGTATTAGTTGTGTCTGAAAGATTTTGCCAAAAATTTCTCTCAGTATTTTCACTACCTACTTCTTCCAATGCCATTTAAAATTACTATATAACAAAACCTATAATATAAAAAGATCAACCATTATCATCCATAAAGCCACCAGATTGATGAGCCCATAACATGGCATATGTTCCATTTTGCCTAAGTAAATCTTTATGAGATCCTTCTTCGACTATTCGACCGTTGTCTAAAACAACAATCCGATCCATTTTTTGAATTGTTGATAATCGGTGAGCTATTACTATGGCAGTACGATTATCCATCAGTTTCCAGAGAGCGTCTTGAATTAGCACTTCACTCTCTGAATCAAGTGCACTAGTAGCCTCATCTAATAGTAATATTGGCGCATTTTTTAGCATTGCTCTAGCAATCGCAATACGTTGTCTTTGACCACCACTGAGCTTGATGCCTCTTTCGCCCACTAAAGTGTTATAACCTTTCGGAAGTGTAGCTATGAAATCGTGTGCATGAGCCATTTTTGCAACAGCTTCGATCATTGCTTGGTTGGCCCCAGGATAACCGTATGATATATTTTCAGCTATAGAACGATGAAAAAGTATTGGTTCTTGGGCAACATATGATATTCGGCTCCTCAAATCTTTAAGCTTTAATTGGACAATATTTTGATTATCGATAGTAATCTCACCACCTTGGATGTCCATAAATCTAAGTAGTAATTGAGAAATTGTTGTTTTACCGCCGCCACTAGGTCCAACTAAACCTACTTTTTCACCTGGTTTAATCTTTAGATTAAAGTTTTCAAATAACGGTCTTACGTTGTTTTCAGGGTAAGAAAAGGTAATATCACTAAAAATTACTTCTCCTCTGTTGATCTTAATCTTCAGCGGCTTAGCAGGGTCAACAATATGAGGTTTGGTATTAAGTATTTTTGTCATTTCTGCTGAATCACCCAAACTACGGTTTATATTTCTAATTAAACGGCTGAATTGCCATAGTTGATTGGTAATGTTTTGAGTGTAGCTAATTAACAAATACAACAAACTAACACTTAGGCCTAATGATGTAATTGCGAATAGACCTACAAAAATGGCTATTATTTGAAAACCGTTAGTTTGTAAATGACTCAAGGCCTCGGATTTTAAAACCTCAATAGATAAGACTTCATTCGCGTCATAAGTATTCTTTGTGGCTTTAGCAAATCTTTTAGCTTCATATTTTTCACCAGCAAAAGCTCTGACAGTTGAAATGTTAGTAATTGAATCAGCCAATGAACTGGTTTGTCTTGTCTCTAGTTCGGATACTTTTTCGTTATATGGTAATTGTTTTTTTATACGTAGCGTCATAAGAATTAAGTAGATGAATACGATAATTGCCAGAACAATTGCGTATGGCCAATATATAAAAGATAAAACACCAATAGCGATTAATACTGTTAAAACAGAAGGTACGATATTCCAGATAAAATCATCCATTAATCTTTCATAGGCGTTAGTAAACTTGTTTGTTTGAGTTACTAATCCACCGCTAAATCTGTTTGAATGGAATTCTTGGCTTTGTTTTTCTAAGTGCTGAAAAATGTCATTAGCGATATCTCGCCTAACGGCTATTTCGTATTTCCAGACAAAAAATGACTGTAAGCGCCATATCAGAACACCCATTAACAATGCTGCCGCATAACCTATTAAATAAGGTAGATACGAGCTGAATCTTAAGTGTTGATGGGTCGTATAGGAGTGTTGAAGCAGACTAAATATTTTAGCAACAATCAGGGGAGGTACCATATTTTGGATAATTGTTGCTAGTCCTGCGCCTCCAGCTCCCGAAAGAAACCAAAATAAGTAACGACGAGTATAACTCCAATATAGTTGGAGCGTGGCAATGGTAATATTGTTAGATTTTAATTTAAACATATCACTGCCTCCAGCAGGATAATTAAAATTCATATTTAAGTTTTATATATTAGTTGAAATATTCCGTAGGCTATGTCTTATAAGATATAGCCGTTATTGTTAAAGATATTTTTTAACGCCGCAGGTTAAAATTAATATATCAATAGATAGGTATATTAATATATATTATATAACGAAAAATAATAATTACAAGATTAAGCTACAATGCTGCTTCTAATGCTGCCCACTCGGCGGCACTATCATCTTCTGGTACATTAACGCTGACTTGATCGCCGGGTTTTGCTTTAAAGTAAGTAACGCTGGCCAATAAGACGCGGTAGTTTTTGCCGCTTACATCGACAAAATAATGACCGTTTTCTAGCTTTAATGTTCCGACTACTTGTTTTCTAGGAATGGGGCCAATTTGTTTGTATAGGAAAGCACCATCATCAGCAATAGTTAGTTTTAGGATATCTCCTTGGACTAGTTTCGATTTAGATGCGTAATTAGCTGGTACCGGATAAGTTTTACCGTCACTACCAACCATATTTTGGCCATCAAAAACACCTTCAATTATCTTTCCTAAGGTTTCTTCTCTAGCTATCGGGGCAACTTTTTCATCATCACCCACTAAACTTAACAGTAGCTCTGTAGCAGCTGCTAGGTTTGTTTCTGCATCTTGTATTAGTGTTCGTAAGCGTTTGATTTGCTTTTCAGGTACATCGGCCATTTATTTCTCATTTCATTTGTCTAATGTCTATTATTTATCTCCACAATAAGTCAAGCGTATAGGTACACCTGTCTCCTAAAAATTACCATGTTTAACGTAAAACGTCAAAAGAAGATTAATATCTGTGGAAAAGTAGTTACTTTATAACTAAAAACTTAATCAACTACTCGAGTTAGTATATTAGCCAGTTAACTAAGCTAAAACTAATATTTCTGATAGTTATATAGTCTAAAATCTGATTATGCAAGTTCTACTGTTGCACCAGCTTCTTCTAGAGCTTTTTTAGCCTTTTCAGCATCTTCTTTTTTGGCTTTTTCTAAGATAGCTTTTGGTGCTGCGTCGACTAAGGCTTTAGCTTCACCTAAGCCAAGGCCAGTAATCTCTTTAACAGCTTTTATAACTGCTACTTTTTGAGCTCCTGGATCTTTTAAGACAACATCCATTTCTGCTTTTTCTTCTTCGGCGGGTCCAGCTTCAGCACCGGCTACTGGAGCAGCTACGGCGATTGCTGGAGCAGCCGCACTGACACCCCAGTATTCCTCTAAGAATTTAACGAACTTGCTAATTTCTAGAGCGCTTAATTTATCTAATTCCTTAACTAATGTTTCAAATTCTTTGGGTACTTCTAATTTCTTTTCAGTGTCTTTATCATTATCAGCCATAATTATCTCCTTTATTATTTACTTAATTGTTCACTTCTGGCGTTTAGAACATTTACTATGCCCCTAACATTACCCGATAATACATTGGCAAAACCACTTAGCGGTGCCGACAACGTACCAACCAGCATTGATCGCAGTTGATCTTTGGATGGTAAGTTGGCTAAAGCTTTAACATCATCAGCTGAAAGAAGTTGACCGTCAGCTGTAATAGCTCCAACAAATTCAATTGTCGGATTTGTTTTAGCGAAGGTAGCTAATGTTTGAGCAGGCGCTACTTCATCTTCACTATTAAAAGCATAAAGTAACATATCATTTAAAGTGGAAGTGTCGATATTTTTATACTTTGAGTTGTTTTTAATAGCCCTAATGACCAAACGGTTTTTAATCACTTTGATAACGCTACCATTATCACGACCACTGTGTCTTAAACGTTGCATATCTTTAACGGATGTGCCAGCGTATTTAGCGGCTACAGTTAATTTTGAAGCATTTAATAGATTATTAACTTCTTCAACAACTTGAGCTTTCTTTTCTTTAGTTAATGCCATTGCTTTCCCTTTTTAAAATTATTGTAAGTATCGACCTTTACTACTTACCTTATCGTTGCCTAAATAAAAAGTCTCTGGTAACACCAAAGACATTTAAGAGATTATTTACCTCGGCGACATTATCAAGGAATATTCCCGTCGCTGTCTTTGGCAACGCTAAAACGTATTTTACTAAGTTTTCGAGATCTTGTAAATAATATTAATTGACAATAATGAAATATTTACCATTATTAGTCTTTATTAATTCCTTTTAGTCGCCTTTTATTATTTTGTCTAATTATTTTTAGTCTATCTTCTTTTGTAGTTCCTGCCCATATTCCATCAGTGTTTTTATCTGACAGTGCAAATTTTAAGCACTCTTTTCCTACTGCACAGCCCTGGCATATCTCTATAGCTCTTTCGATGTCTTGTTGATCTTCGCTAAAAAATATCTCTGGGTCTGTTCCCTTACAAGCGGCACTTCCGAACCAAGCTTTTCGTTTTGCATTAAGTTGATTTAAAAATTCATTAGATCTCGACCCTATAGCTGGTTCTGCTTGTTCTGAAATATTGTCTGCTATCTCTTTTTGACTACGAATATATTCTTCTCTGGTCATGCAGTCTGGTTCAGCTTGATTACCAAAACCGTTAGGAACTATTATCCTAGATGTTTCTTGTCTATATATTGGGAAATATTCTCTTGGTATGGACATAAATCTAATTATATATTATATCACTTTATTTATTACTAAGCTATTTTATCTGATTTAATTTAAATTGGCTGTATCTTTCAGCTGCTAGTCTGGTTAATTCTGGGTCTTCATCTTTATTAACAAACTTCATAGATTCGGCTATTAATGGATGAACTTCGGATAGCTTATCATGCATTAGTTTAACTAATTTGCGATATCCAGGATGACCTTGAGGACTAGTTCTAAGCTCGTGAAGGTGCATTGCTTCTCTGGCGTTATATGTTACTTTCCAGCGCATTTTATGGCCTAATAAAGTAGCGTATTGAGCTTCCAGATCATAGCCTGCTTGCTGCATTTTACTGTGAAGTTCTAAGCTTATATCGAAACACCCTTCAAATAGATCACCAAGTCCGGCCTGTTCAGCTAGACTTGGTATTTCGTAACCGTATCTGGGGGTTAATTGTTGCCATTCTAGGTCATCAACCATTCGGTGTCTTTGAAGATCTCTAAAAATACCATAATCACAAATTAAATCCCACGAATAATGTGCTTTTTCTAATGCTCTTCCTGGTCGATGACGTCTATTCAATCTTTCACCGATGTAAGTTTTAAATATCTTTAATTTCTCTTCATAGCTTATTTTTGATAGTTCTTCTTTTATTTGATTAAGACTTAGGCTTGATGAGCTATAAAGCATGTCAGCCAATAAATCTAATTCGTTTTTGGGGTAGTAATCAGTTAGAGATACTTCTTCGGGTTCGTCAGCTGGGTAGCTATCGTCTAAATATTTATCAGCAAGTTTCTTTATTTTAGTTTGATTAGTAGCTCGGTAAGCTATATAGGCTCCGCCTCTTTCTGGTTTGTCGACTCTTTCTAAAAACATTGGTATAACTTTTCGAGCTTCGTTTAACAGTTGTTCACCCGTTAATCGAGCTTCCGGGAGATCATCACTTAAAAGATGATAAATTAAGCTTTCCAAACTTTGACCTGAGGCGTATATACCAACTGTTGATTTGGTAGCGACAGGTAAAACGGGCCTTATAGCATCACAGGCTTGAGCCCTAGTGGCGCCTTGCCAAGCTATATTTTGTTCGTTTTTAGGTACAGTAGAGTTATTTCTAACATACTCTGTTAGTTTTCTAACCATATGAGAGTAATTATCAAATATTTTATTTAACTGTTTGACATATTCCTTTTTGATAGTCGGTTTAAGATGTTCTGGAACATAGTATTTGTAATTACCGTTTTGGTCTTTTTTATCGTAGTAGATATATCTAGTTGATTGCTCTAGGTAAGCAGCGAGTCTTCCCCACTCCAGTTTTTTGGTAAGCAAGTTAGAGGCATCTTCAACAACAAAATGAATTCCACTTAACTGTTGAACGGAATCATCACCATAGGCTGTAATAACTCTTTGAAGCAGTTTCTCGTCTTGTCCCTTGATACCAGAAAATTCATCTAGAATTGTAATTCTCATGTCATCGCCACGACGACTTAATCTAGCCATGGCGGCGGCAATGGTGATGGGGCTTAATTGACCATTAAAAACATAAATATTACCTTGCGGATTAGTAATAATTTGGTTTAGGTATTGCTCGCCAGCAGAAGTTATTGATAAGATACCATCTTCACTTTTACTTAGGAATTCTTCGGTTTTTGTTTTTTGTATTTCCTCTTTAATTTTGGGGTCAGAAAGGACGGGCGTACTGGCTATAATTTGTTTAATTGACGTTGGTTGACTGATTGTATTACTAGTTTCTCTGGTAGCTAGGCATTGAGCAACTAGTTTCCAGATCTGATTTGCAACTTTATCGGTTGTTTCAGTAGCAAAGACTACGGGAAAGTTGCGTTGCTTAGCTTCCCATAGATATCCTGATCTTACTCTTTCCAACATTTGAATATCAAGATTGTCAAAACGTTCACCTTGATTTCTGGTGACACTTCTTTCCTTTAAGATATGGGCTGGGGCATCTAAAACGATGCATAGATCAGGCTCCATATCATCAACGGCAAAACTTATAATATTGTTGATGATTTCATAATCTGGTACATCTCCTCGGCCGTAATATTGAACGGCTAAAGTTGTTAGATAGTTACGATCAACTATACAGTTAATTCCTTGTTCGATGCTTTGTTTTATTATTTGAAGGCTTTGAGAACGAGCAGCGTTATATAACAGAACTTCAGTTCTAGTATTCATTGGATATCGAGGATCTTGAGTTAATTGTCTGATCGCTCGGGCAGTTAAATCGCTTTGGCTGTCTGGCTCTCTAAGTAGTCTGTATGGTAAATTAGCAGCTGTTAAACGTCGGCCAAGCTCAAGTATCTGAGTAGTTTTGCCTACTCCTTCTGGACCTTCAATAACTATGTATTTACCTGTTCGAGTCATAATTGTTCCTAATCATAAGGTAAGCCTTCGATTTTTAAGGGTATTTGTCGCTGATCTTTATATGCTTGCGGTAACATCTTGTCTGGCGACCAAGTTTTAATAATCGATTCAAGATCTGTACCTTGCTGGTACTTACCGCTAAAACCATTGTGCCGTCCTTCACCATAGCTGCCTTCTACTGGACCGGTTTGATGAAAGATAGCTTGGGCAATTCTTTCGCCTACTGGAATCAGGACTGTTTCTCTTTCATTCAAGTTATATATTTCTAGTGTTAGGCGGTTAATGTATCCTGGATCAACCCAACCGGCGTCAAAGCAAACAGCTATGCCGTTTCTACCCCAACTAGATCGCGACTTAAGTTCATAGGCACCGGGAGGTAATATACCGAAAAATTCGTGAGTGTGTGCCAGAATTCTTTCTCTAGGCTTCAGACTAATAACTGGGTGGTCAGGCGGAATATTAGCAACTAAATCAAAACCATTAAGCTTACTCCATTTTTTATGTGGCATGGCTTTATATGGGCCATCAAAGTATCTTTCAACATCTTCTCGGTCAAAGGGATTATAGATAGTCCGTTCGTTTTGTTTTTCAATCCGGTAGTAATAGTAGCCGAGAGTAACGTCTAACGAGGCATGAGCAATGTGTTTAGGATTAAAGGGGTGACATATTATATGTCCATCTTCAATTGCTTGTTTGATCTGTGTATTACTGTATACCGACATAGTTTATGTCGTCCCTCCAAAATGATAACTACATTGTAGAGTACAAGCTATTGGTAAACAAGCATAAACATGATGTGTTTTTTTAAGCAAAATGATGTCTAACGAATTTTTTATACGTCTAGCCCATTTCATCTAGTACAATGATTATGATAAATGGAAAGAAATAATATAAAACATCGATTAGCAGGTTTTCTTGGGCCTCGGACGATCTCAATTATTGTCCTTTGTCATGGGATATTGATTGTTGTCTTGAGTCTAGTTGAACAATTGATTAACAGACGAAGAGTTGGTCTTAATAATTTGTCTTTAGATATAACTATTGGAGTTGGATTAACCTTGATATATTTAAGTACATTATTAGGCAGGCGTAAGAGAACAGCATTAATAGCGACTGCTATTGCATATACTTTTTATTTAGGTGCCAACCTTGAGGGTTTAACTGATTTGATTAAACCTCACCGCGGCCTAACGCTTATTATTACCGCCCGTTCTATAATTTTACCTTTAGTTATCTTATTGCTTATCTTTATTAATCGAAAGAAATTTGTAGTTAGAAGCGATAGTCAAAGTTTTAGGACTGCAATTATTGTTTCGTCGATTATTCTACTAGTTACATTTGTCTATGGAACTTTAGGTTTCTATACTTTAGGCAGAAGTGGTTTTCATCAACACATTTCAGTACCGGCTGCCATGCATTACACGATTGATCAACTAAATTTAACTGTTAGTCATCCAGTTCATCCATATGATCGTAAGGCCAGGCTTTTTAGTGATTCATTGACATTCGCTACTGCTTTCGCTATTTTGTACGTTTTAATTTCCTTTGTTCAGCCGCTTAGGGCTCGATTTTCAGATCAGCATTTAGCCAGACAAAGATTTCATGATCTTTTAAGGGCTCAACATAATTCTGTTAGCGAAGACTTTTTTAAATTATGGCCTCATGATAAACAATATTTTTTCGATTCGTCGGATAGCAGCGCTTTAGCTTTTCGGGTACATAACGGTACCGCCTTAGTTCTTGGTGGTCCTACGGGTAAGCAGGCTCGCTTCAAACAGCTTTTAATTGAGTTTAGCTATGTTTGTTGGGGCAATGACTGGCAACCGGCCATTATACATGCTGATGGATCTCTAAATGATCTATACACCGAACTAGGATTTAGCAGTCAAAAAATAGGCCAAGAAGCTATCGTTAATCTAGATAAATTTGTATCAGTAACAATAAATGATAAATATTTTCGAAACATTATTAATCGTTTTAATAAACAAGGTTATACTTTTGAGTTGTTGTCTCCTCCTCATCACCAGGCGGTCTTATCAAGACTTAAAGAAGTTTCTGACGAGTGGTTATCACGTGGCAACCATGTTGAAAGAGGCTATGCTATGGGATATTATCTGGATCAGTATATAGCTGACTGCCAAGTGGCCGTAGCTCGTGATGCGGCTGGTACTATTCAGGCTTTTTTAAACTTAGTACCGGCTGATTTTGATATTCATGAGGCAACTTATGATTTACTAAGATCATCGTCTAAGTCTCTTGGCAATATTAATGACTATTTGCTAATTAATCTTTGTCAACAATTGCGGGAAATCGGTTATGATCGTTTAAACTTAGGACTTTGTCCTTTGGTTGGTCTAGACAATCAAGACAATAATGGATTAATTGGTAATTTCTTAAGGTTTGCTTATGCTAACGGTGATCGTTTTTATTCTTTTAGTGGACTTTTTAAATTTAAAAATAAATATGATCCTAGCTGGAAAGATCGTTATGTAATATATAAAGGTGGCGTAAGAGGATTTTCTAGGACAATGAATGCCTTAATGCGATCAATGCGGGTTTCTAGAAAATGGAAACAGTCCTAGTATCTAGGATATGTCGTTTAAACTAACCAGATCAACCTTAATAGATGGTCCCATGGTTGTAGTTAGGTAAACTGACTTGACGTAGTTACTTTTAACACTCGATGGCTTATTAGCTTTAATGCTATTAAAGACAGCAGAAATATTGTCTTTAAGACCATTGTCTTCAAAACTGGCCTTACCGACTGCTAAATGAATAATTCCAGATGAGTCAACGCGGTATTCTACACGACCAGCTTTTGCTTCAGCAACAGCTTTTTGAATATCATTGGTAACCGTACCGCTTTTAGGGTTAGGCATTAATCCTTTGGGCCCTAAAACTTTAGCGTACTTACCAAGTTTTGGCATATTCGCCGGAGAAGCAATTAAAATATCAAAATCAATTTTACCTTTGTCGATCTGTTGGATTAAATCATCGTTACCGGCTATATCAGCTCCAGCATCGATAGCTATTTTAGGTTCATCAGTTAAAGCGGCAATTCTAATTTTTCGACCACTGCCTGCTGGTAAGACAACGTTGTCTCGAATATTTTGTTCTGCTTGGCGAGGGTCAACATTTAGATTAACGTGCAGTTCAATACTCGCATCGAATTTAACTGGTGAGCTATTTTTAACGAGATTAATAGCTTCATTAAGGTCGTAGGACTTATCACTTTCAATTTTATTAGCAACAATTCTATATCCCTTGGAACGTCTCTCTAGTCGACTGCGAGTTGGCTTTTGAATATTCTTAGTGTTATCTTTTTCTATTGATAACTTTGATTTTTTGGTGGTTTCTTCTTCCTTTTCTCTAATTGCCTTAGCACTTCTCTTGCCAGCTTTGGCGGTTTCGCTGTGTTCTTTTTGGTTATCTTTCTCTTCAGCTATCAATGGCTTGGGATTATTTGCTTGGCTTATCAGATCGCGGATATCAGCCATCTTAGTATCTGGACTAACTTTTAGGCCAAGTTTTTTAGCTTCTTCAAGTAATTGTTGTTTAGTTTGAGGCATGTTATTTATCCTTCTATCTCAACACCCATACTACGAGCAGTACCGGCGACTATTTTTTTAGCAGCATCAATATCGTCAGTGTTCATGTCTTTAGCTTTGATTTCAGCGATATCATTTAGATCTTTAGTCGATAATTTTTTGGCTATCTTTTCGCTATTTGGACGTCCGGAACCTTTTTCGATGCCAAGTTTAGAACGAATTAAATCGTCTGTTGGGGCGCTGACTACTCTGAAGGACATAGTTCGGTCATCATAAATAGCGATATGGGCAGTTACAACGGCCCCCTGCATGTCTTTGGTGGCGTCGTTAAATGGGTTAACGAAGTCCATCATATTAACACCGTATTGGCCTAGGGTACTACCAACTGGAGGTCCAGCGCTAGCTTGACCAGCTTTAATTTTCATCTTTAGATTTGCAATTACTTTCTTGTTAGCCACTTTTCTTCCCTAATCTATTAGTCGATTTAATATATCCTATATTTGGACAATAGTCTAGACTCTTTTCACCTGTAGAGAGTCTAGCTCAATTGGTGTTTCCCGACCAAACATATTAACTAGAACCTTCAATTTACCTTTTTGAACATCAATATCATTAATTGATCCATCGAAACCTTTAAAGGGACCGTCAATAATATTAACTACTTCGCCAATCTTAAAGTCGATCTTATGCTTCGGCTGCTCAAGTCCCATTCTTTTTTGTATTTTTTCTATTTCTTCTAGCTCAATTGGCGTTGGATCACTGCCACTGCCAACAAAGCCTGTTACTGAGGGTGTGTTTCTGACGATATACCAAGCATCTTCAGATAATTTCATTTGGACTAGTACATAACCTTGAAAGATTCTTTTTTCAACTACACGGCGTTTGCCGTTTTTAATTTCGATCATTTTTTCTTTTGGGACTAATACTTGAAAGATTTTATCACCCATATCAAGCGAATCAGCACGTTGACGAATACTTTCGGCTACTTTCTCTTCGTAGCCACTATAGGTGTGTATGGCGTACCATTGCTTGGTGGTGTCGTAACGTTTAGTTGCTGGCATATGATCTCCTTACTTTAAAAGTAACTGTTTAAATATTTTTCCTAAGCCATAATCCACTAAGGCTACAGAAGCACCGAAGACTATGGCAAATATTAAGACTGCGTATGTTAATTTCCGACTTTCTTTAAATGTTGGCCAGGTAACTTTTTTAAGCTCTTCCAAGCTGGTTATAGCGTATTTGATAAATAATATCCGGCTTAAGAAACTTAAAAACTTAAAGATATATTTTAGCTGTTTAATTTTTTCGAGCCGGCGATAGCCTTTAACGATCGGCATAAATAATTTGCCGATAGACGTAAAGAACTTCTTGGTTTTAGGATAATCACGTTTTGGTAATTCTTTATTCTCAGCTGCCCTAAGCGCTCTTTGCCTAAAAGTTTCAGGGTTTTTAAGCACTCGTTTAGGTTTAGGTTTGATCTGATCTGAATCTGCCAAGGGGATCTCCCAAAATTAAAAAGCCTACATATCTTTGTAGGCCACTTTGTCAAGTATAACAGAGGGCAATAATCTGGTCAATAGGATTATATCTTAGGATTAACTTATTTTTAGGTCTAATTTTTATTGATTGATTAGATTTAAAGACATTCTCTAAAATAAATGTCAGGTATAGCTCACTGTTAGTTTACTTACCTAAAATCTATCATTTTTACTATAAGAGACAGTTTATAGGCGTTGATCAATACTACATTAACTAGCTATCAGTTTGATGGCTATTAATACTTTAAGTCAATCGATAAATTGTTATAGTTAAACTATGATTTTATTAGTCTCGATACTTTTAGGACTAATTATTTTAGAGGTCATTGATGCCTATTTACCTTTAAGTTGGCTTAAGAAATTCTTAACAGTCATTAATCTTATAGCAGTGAGTACTTTATCAATCAGTATTCTAGTTATTAAGCCTAGTATTTGGTCGGCAGTTTTATGTTATTTCTCAATCTTTAGAGTTATTAATTTGTTTAAGCTGTACGATAGTCGAAAACAAATTGATTTTTTAAGGTCATCAACTATTAGATCAAGTTTAATGCTTGGTTTATTTCAGTTGGTCGATATTTTAATTGCCTATTCTGCTGATTATCTTAAAATCAATTATCAAGATAGATGGGCTATTCTAGTGATTATTGATCTTTGTTTAGTCTTGATAGTGCTAATTTCCTTAATCAGATCTTTGTCTAAGACTCAGCCGAAATTGGTTAAAGATTTTATCGAAGATAAAAAGTTACCATCACTAACGGTTGCCATTCCAGCTCGAAACGAAACCAAAGAGCTTGAGGAATGTCTAATGTCGGTCATTGCTTCAGATTATCCAAAACTTGAAATTCTGGTATTAGATGACTGTTCTCAAGAGAAAAGAACTCCGGAGATTATTAGGCAATTTGCTCATGATGGCGTTCGTTTTTTGGCAGGGACCGTGCCTAATGATTCTTGGACTGCTAAGAACTTTGCATATCAACAGTTGAGTGACCAAGCGAGTGGTCAAATAATCCTTTTTTGTGGCGTAGATATTAGATTCGAAAGACAGTCCATTAGACATATGGTTGAATTAAAAATCAAAAAAAATAAAAAGATGATTAGTTTTATGCCAAATAATGTTCTATCGTCCTACAAATTTAAAAGATTATTAATTCAGCCAGCTAGATATTTATGGGAAATGGGTTTGCCAAGGAGGTTTTTTAAAAAACCGCCTGTTTTAAGCAGCTGCTGGTTAATTGACAGTAGTCTTTTACGTTCTGTTGGTAGTTTTAAATCTGCTAGTCGAAGTATTGAACCGGAGAGATATTTTGCCAAAAAAGCTATTAATCAAAAAGATGGTTATAGCTTTATTTCTTCAGGTAATCTTTTTGGTTTAATTTCGAATAAAAGTTTTGAAGAACAGCTTGAAACAGGTATTCGTACCCGTTATCCACTTTTAAAACAACGACTTGAAAATGTCAGTTTAATAAGCTTAGTAGAAGCCGTTATTTTTGTCTTGCCAGTAGGATTATTGATATATGAAATTATCCGACTAGATATCTTTTTGATTGTTATCAGCGGAATTTGTTATCTATTAACCAATGTACTGCTCTATCAAATTACTAAGTTAACTTATTCAAAGAATTTATTATTAAGTTTAATCTGTGCTCCTTTTGTTTTTGGTTATGATATCGGTCTTTGTTTCTATTCTATGTGGCGTTATGAGTTTAGCCATGTTGACTGGAAAGGACGGAATGTCTGCATACCGGTCATGCAATTAGTTAATACTAATCGGTCTACTTTAAATTAGGGAAAGTTATATTAAAAGTAGAGCCTTTGTTGAGTTCACTTTTAAGTGTGATTGAAGCATGGATGAGTTTTGCTAATTTCATTGTTACATATAACCCTAGCCCAGTTCCGTTAGATTGTCTCGTGCGATAATCTTCAGAACGGAAAAATTTTTCAAACACTTTATCTTGGTCACTCTTGCTGATACCAATACCCGTATCAGATACAGAAACAGTCAAGCCTTGATCGTTCATTTTAGCATCGATTTCAATATATCCTTCATTCGTATACTTGATCGCATTAGTAATAAAGTTTTGAAGAATTTCTTTAATATATAATTTTGAAGAATTTAGAATTTCTAGATGAGGATCTAGGTTTACCTTCAGTTTTAAGCCTTTATTCTTGCATTGTTGATCGTACGCGGCAGCTAGTTCGTGAATTAGTTCGACTATGTTGATTTGTTCGATCTCAACTGTTAGTTTACCTCTTTCAGCTCTAGATAAAGTAGCTAGATCATTAATTAAATCGGCAAGAAAGATGATTTGGGTATGAGCATCTTTCAGCGCTTTTTTAATTTGATCAATAGTTGTTATACCTTTTTTGTCGACGATAAATTCAGCATTGCTGATATTACCTTCAGTTATGGCGATTGGTGTTCTAAGCTCATGGCTAACAACGCTTATAAATTCATCTCTTTCTTCTTCTAAAGATTTTTCCCTAGTTATATCTCTTATTAAGATAATAAAACCTTTGCTGCCTTCTTCTTTATAACCTAATTTAACTGGTGCAATACTGGTGTAAATGTTAACTATACTGCCATCACTATATTTCAATCGGTAATCACGATTAGAGGTAGGTAATTTTATGTTTCTTACAACCTCTTTTATATTAATTTCGTTATCTTTAGCATCAAATGGTTTAAATACCCTGGCTAGACTATCGCCGATCTTAATATTATTAATATCAAGTAAATTAAGTGCTGCCGCGTTATAGGTAGAAACTTTGATATTCTCGTCAACTGATATGACAGCATCGGCCATTGAGTTAATCAGAGTCTTTAATCTTTGCTGATCAAGATTATTTTGTTGTTTTGAATTTCTTAAAGGTTTAAGTTTAATGGCCATATAGTTTAAATTGTAATCAACTTTTCAATAAAGCTAAAGCTAAGCTAGAGTTGGATAAGATCTTAATTGTTTTTTTAATTCTAGACAGTCGGGTAAATTGGTCGTTAGAGTATTCCAGAACTTGGGATTATGTTGCATTATTTTAGTATGATTAAGTTCGTGAAGAAGGACATAATCAATTAATTCCCACGGAAGTTCCATAAGATAGAGATTTAAAGTAATGTTTTGGTGGCTGTCACAGCTACCCCAACGCGTCTTTAGACTTTTTATTTTAACTTCGTTATAGCTATAGCCACATTGTATAGCTAACTGTCTCAGTCTGATTGGTAATAAAGTTTTGGCTTGGCTTAAAAGGGCTTTCTTAATAACTCTTTTGGCTGCATCTTGAACAAGTGGGTTATTAATAGATATATCTTTCGGTATATAGACTATTGCCTCAAGTTCATTAAGCCTGGTGGTTATTGATGATTTATCCGTTGTTTTAAATAACAGACGATGATTTTTTCCAACTTTACGATTTGGTTCTAAGATTACTGGCGCTGGTGATTTTTGTTTAATCCAATCTATCTTGCTTTTGGCAAATTCCAAGGCTACATTATATGGTAACCAATGGGGCATAGATATCTTCACTTGACCATTGCCAGCAATTGACAACCTTATTCTTCGATTTGTTGATCTTTTTGTAACGTAAATTGTTATTCCATCAATAATATATTGCTTAGATTTCATTTATCGAATGACTATATTGCGCCGATCGTTATCAGATCTAGGAACTAAGTTAATTAGTCCTGGTTTAGCTAGATCTGCTGAATAATCTTGAATGCTTAGGATACCTTTATCTCTCATTTTATTTAGTACGGCGTTTCTTTGAGTTGAAAAATAATGTTTACCGCTGACGACTATTGGCTCTTCATGGTGATCTGGATTTTGCATATAGCTAATGACGCTGTCAAATGTTGTTCGATCCCAGCCAGCAGCATAATGGTCATCGGCTCGTCTTCGGTCTCTTTTGATATTCCTAGTAAATGCACTTTCGACGTCTATTTGAAACCATATTAAAATTGGGATCGCATTATTTCTTTTGGCCATGTCTCTTAAGGCTCTTCTTTGAACATTTCTCATTGCATTAGTGTCATAAATTACACTTACTCCGGAACTCAAAAATTCTTCTGTCATATAGTCTAGAAGTTGGGCAATAACATTATTTTCTTGTTGGTCATATTTTGGTTTTTCAAATAGTTCACATCTAATTCGATCTGATTGGAGATGGGCAGATTGAACCTGTTCGGCAAACTGACGACCAAAGTATGTTTTACCAGCACCGGGGTAACCGTAAAACATTAATAAAAATGGTTTTTGAGGAATTATCTTAGGCATTGATGAATATTGTATAGCAGAATTAAGGAGTTTTGAATAGCTATCATATATTAGCTATTTATTTTTAAAAGAGTAGTATTATGGTTTTAGGTTATTTTAACAGTATAGGGGAGTAGCTCAGTTGGTAGAGCACCGGTCTCCAAAACCGGGGGTCGCAGGTTCGACTCCTGTCTCCCCTGCCATGTTTTTACTTAGCTTTAGCAAGCAGTTTGATACTAATATTGATCGATTTGGAATATTAATGCTAGATTTACCTTGGTGATATAATCACTTTTTTAGTCTTGATGTTTTTATTAGGATATTAATATAACTGTATTTTTCGGTTAAAAAAATCAATAATTTAAAAACCTGACCAGTAGTAGCCTCTTCTTAAAAAGGCTGATAATTTTAGGAGTTTTTTGATATATTTAGTGATGTATTTAAATCTTTTAATAAGTATAACCAGTTTATTTGACTAATTGGTCATTTAACAGATATACTTTTAAAGTAAATGCTTAAGTTAATATTGAGGTATTAACTATTTAACAAAAATTTAAAGACAAGAACTAAATGAAAGTATTGATGCTTGGTTGGGAACTTCCTCCTCATAACAGTGGAGGATTAGGTACAGCGTGTTACGAGATGTGTAAGAGTCTGTCTAAAAAAGATATCGATATCGAGTTTATATTACCGTACCGAGCTGATCATCAAATAGATTTTATGAAAGTCTCGGCGGCTGTTCCCTTGGGTGTTAAAAAAATTGAACAGATCGGCGGTGTTTATGATAGCTATCGATATATTTTAGATAATGGTCGCGAAGCATGGCTTAATATTACTGATCAGCATGTTTTATATGAACATGCAGTTTTAGCAATGTCTGAAAGTAGGGTGTTCGATATTGTTCATGCTCACGATTGGTTAACCTTCAGGGCTGCCGTTAGGCTTAAAGAACGTTATGGCTATCCAATTATTATGCATGTTCATTCAGTTGAATCTGATCGAGCTGGAGCTAAGAGAGGTAATCCCCTGGTTCATGAAATAGAAGAAACTACCCTTAAGCTAGCTGATCGAATAATAGCCGTTAGTGAACATACTAAAAAAGCTATTATTCACGACTATGGTATACCGGAAGGTGCCATAGAAGTTGTTCATAACAGCTTAAACGCTGAAGGAATATTACCTTTAGAGGGAAATAATTCTTTTCGTTATTTAGAGTATATGAAGTCTTGTGGTTATCACGTTGTTACTAATGCCGGACGGATTACTATCCAAAAAGGCTTACCAAACCTTTTAAGAGCTATTAAAAAAGTTGTTGATAAAGTTCCCAAGACTTTACTTTTAATTGTTGGTAACGGCGAACAAGAGCATGAGCTAATTGATATGGCTGCTGGAATGGGTATTGGCGCAAATGTTATATTCGCTGATTTTCAGAGAGGTAAACAATTAAGAGATGCTTATGCGGTCGGTGATTTATTTGTTTTACCTTCAATAACAGAGCCTTTTGGTCTAACTCCTTTAGAATCAGTCGCTTACGGAACTCCTGCTTTGGTCAGCAAGCAATCAGGTGTTAGCGAAATTATTAACAACGTTTTAAAGGTTGATAGCTGGGATATTGATGAGATGGCTAACCAGATTTCTTCTGTTTTAATGCATGATGCTCTAGGAGAAGAACTCGAACGGAATAGCTATCAGGAAGTCTTAAATATGTCTTGGGATCAGACCAGTGATAAGATTATAGATATATATAACCGACATAATATAAAGGTCGAGTCATGAATAAAAAATCTATCGTCTTATACTTGCATGTTCACCAACCTTATCGAATTAGGCATTACACTATTTTTGATTGTGCTAATAAACATGACTATTTTGATGCTCCTTACGATGACGATACTTCAAATGAACGAATTATTAAAAAAGTTGCTGAAAAGTCATATTTGCCAACTAATGCCAAATTATTAAAACTTATAAAAGAAAATCCTGGATTTAAGATCAGTTTGTCTATTACTGGTACTGTTATAGAACAAATGGAACGTTGGTCTAAAGAAAGTCTCGATTCCTTTAAGGAATTGGCTGCCACTGGGCAGGTTGAGATACTTGCAGAGACTTATCATCATACTCTTGCCTACTTTTATTCGATGAATGAATTCGAGATGCAAGTAGAGATGCATAAGAGAAAAATAGCAGAAGTTTTCGGACAATATCCAAAGGTTTTTAGAAACACTGAACTTAGTTATAACAATGATATTGCTAAATGGGCAGATCAAGCTGGATATAAGGGTATTTTAGCTGAAGGCTGGGATCCGATTCTTCAGTGGAGAAGCCCAAATTTTGTTTATCAACCAGCGGGTACTGAAAATATTAGATTGCTCTTAAAAAATTATAAATTATCAGATGATATTGCGTTTAGATTTGGTGATCAAAATTGGAGTGAGTGGCCGCTAACAGCAGATAAGTTTATGCATTGGTTAAGCGAAGAACATAATGCAACGAATTTTAATTTATTTATGGATTATGAAACTTTTGGTGAACACCAATGGCATGAGACAGGTATTTTGGAATTTTTAGAGCATATCCCAAAGGAATGGCTGAAGACCGAAGGACATAGTTTTATGACTGTTAGCGAAGCCGTTGATAATTTTGAGCCGGTTGATAGAGTCGATGTTCCAAATACGATTACTTGGGCAGATACCGAAAGAGATTTAAGTGCTTGGCTTGGCAATTCACTTCAGGTTAGCGCGATAAACAGTCTTTATGCTCTGGAAGATAGGATTTTATCAACTAATGATTTAGCCTTAATTGATGACTGGCGAAGGCTTCAGACTAGCGACCATTTTTATTACATGTGTACTAAATGGTTTAATGACGGTGATATTCATGCCTATTTCAGTCCCTATAAGACTCCCTATGAAGCCTATATGAACTTTATGAATAGTTATCATGATTTATGCTTTAGAATAAGTCAAGCAGGAGTAGAATTATAGCTATGAAAAGGGTGGGATTATGGGCCGGCCGGTAGTTTTAAGTAATGGCCAACTTTTTGTTGGCTTAGATGAAAATGGTTTAGTTCACGATTTTTATTATCCGTATGTTGGTTTAGAAAATTTGACTAATGCTCGCTCTCTTGCCCATAAGATAGGTATATGGGTAGACGGCAAATTTAGTTGGACGGATGATGATAGCTGGCAGGTAAATGTTAGTTTCGAAGATGAAGCTTTAATTAGTTATATTGATCTACGCAATGATAATTTAAACATTAATTTAACCCTTCAGGATTTTATAGATATTGAAACAAATTCATTTATCCGCCATATAACTATCGCTAATCCTTTGAATAGTCAACGAGAAGTAAAATTATTCATGCATCAGGTTTTTCAAATCTCAAGAGCCGGTAGAGCTGATACAGCCTTATTCGTGCCAGACGATAACTATATACTTGATTATAAGGGCCGATATTCTTTAGCTATATCCGGTAAACTTAACGATGGTGATAGTTTTGACCAATATGCTGTTGGTAATTATGGTATTGAAAATAAAGCTGGTACATACATTGACGCTGAAGATGGTGAACTATCAGATAATGCTGTAGAACACGGTGGTGTTGATAGCGTTATTCGCTTTAAGTGTCTTTTGGGACCGCATAATGCTGAAAATGTTGATTATTGGGTGATTGCATCGAGTAGCCAGAATGATGCCCAGGATATTCACAATATGCTTAAAAAAGATAATATTGAGCAACGTTTAGAATCAGTCAGAGATTATTGGCATAAGTGGCTTAACACTTCGATTCCAAGACCTGAGTATAACAAAAAAAGCTTAAATCATAGTCTTCTTGTCATAAAAGCTCATATCGATGAACGAGGATCTGTTTTGGCCAGCGGTGATTCAAGCATATTTAATTTTGGCCGTGACTATTATTGTTATTGTTGGCCCAGGGATGCTGCTTATGCTCTTTGGCCACTAATTCGTCTTGGGCATTTTGAAGAGGCAAAACTATTTTTCGAGTTTGCAAGAGATACGAGGCATAAAGATGGTTATTTAATGCATAAATATCAGCCTGATCGGGCTATTGGTAGTACATGGCATCCATTAATTCATAATCGTCATAAAGAATTAGCTATTCAAGAAGACGAGACTGCAAGTGTTATCTATATGATCGGTCAATATTACGAAGCTAGTAATGATAAGACATTCATTGATCATATTTATCATAGTTTCGTTGTCGATGCTGCTAATTTTATGGTTAGGTTTATCGATCAATCTACTGGTTTACCTCACGCTAGTTATGATCTTTGGGAAGAAAAATTTCTGACAAGTACTTATACTGTTTCAACCGTTATTGCGGGTCTTGATACAGCCGCTTATTTAGCTAAAATTGTTGAATCACCGGATGATGCGATAAGGTGGAAGAAATCAGCTCAACAGATTCGAGAAAATTTAGATAAATTATATAAAGAGGTCGGCTACTTTGTTAAAGGCTTCTTATTACTGGAAAATGGTGATCTTAAATATGACTATACTCTTGATATATCAAGCCTCTATGGGCCTTTTATGTATGCCGGTTTAGAGCCTAACGATGAGCGTTTAAAAAGTACAGCTGATCAAATAGAAAAAAGAATCTTAAATTCTACACCAATCGGTGGTGTTTTAAGGTATGAGAATGATTCTTACTTTTTAACCAAGCAACAATATAAGGGTAACCCATGGATAGTTAGCACTCTGTGGCTCGCTCAGTACTATATTTCATTAAATGAGTATCAAAAGGCTAAAGATTTAATTGATTGGGCAATTGGTCGGGAACTACCGAGCGGTGTATTATCTGAGCAATTTGATCCAGAGTCAGGTTCACCACTAAGTGTAACGCCACTTGTTTGGAGTCATGCCGAAATAGTTAATACTATTTTAGATATATCTAAGTATCTAAAATAATCTTATCTCTTTTTTGGTTTAACTTCGTTACGGCCTAAACTTTTCTTTGTTTCAGTAAAAATAACATGTTTTCTAAGTTTTGGGCTGTATTTTCGTAAGGATATTTTATCAGCAGTATTCGTCGTGTTTTTAGTAGTGTAATAAATTCTTTCACCACTTTCTTCACTAACTAAACCAATTATTTTACGCTTATCACCTTTTTTTGACATATAGCTATATCTATTCCTGATTTATATTAAGACTCACATAAGATTAACAGATGAGAGTAAAATTGTAAAACATATTAAATGGAGCCACGACCGGGAGTCGAACCCGGGACCTCAACTTTACCATAGTTGCGCTCTGCCTTCTGAGCTATCGCGGCCTATTTCTTTGGATAAGAGTAGCAAATTTAAACTGTTTTTGCTACACTTTTAAACTGTAAGTATTGCCGCCTTAGCTCAGTTGGTTAGAGCGTCAGTTTTGTAAACTGAAAGTCGTCGGTTCGAATCCGACAGGCGGCTCCAGGCAGGGATAGCGAAGCGGCCAAACGCAATTGACTGTAAATCAATCGGCTTTATGCCTTCGGGGGTTCGAATCCCTCTCCCTGCACCACAGATATATTGTAAACAAATGCTGGTAATATATCTGTACAGATTAAATTTATTTTTGACTTTTTATTTATGAAAAAATATAAGGTAGCTAGCGGTACAGTACACAAGATGCCTTCAGATTTGAAAAAGGCTCTTATTTCATCGACTACATCATTAGACACTTGGCAGAGTTTAAGCCGATTATCTAGAAACGAATGGATTTGTTGGATTATTTCAGTTAAAAAAGCCGAAACCAGGAAGAGTCACATCGATAGAACAATAAACGATTTGTCACGAGGTAAACGTCGTCCTTGTTGTTGGATGGGTTGTATTCATCGGCCTGATAAACCTATCAGTCCATCAGTTAAATGGATTATTGATCAACGATCAAATAGTAAAAGCCTCTAAATATATTTAGAAGAATATTTATGATATTTTTAAGCCTAAACTATGACTCTTTTAGGCCTGATCATTCTTTTTACTCTAGCTGACGGTAATGTTAATTTCTTTAGTTTCTTTTTTAATGCTATCGCTTCATCTTTCATACCGTGGTTTAAGTAGCTATTATATAGTAATGTGTATGTTTCTTTATTCGGTTCAATCTCGATAGCTTTATTAAGTTCTGAAAACATTAATTTAGTGTTGCCTAGCTTTTCCTGGACTTTGGCGTAAGCAACGTGTCTAGCGGCTAAATCATTTTCTAATTTTAAGGCTTGCTCGAAAGCAACAGCTGCTTTTTCATAGTTTTCAGTCTCATAATATATAAGTCCTAGGTTATGCAAGCTTGAAGCACTTGGTTCAATGCTTGAAGCTATTTCAAAACAATCAATTGCATCCTTATATTCTTTTTGCTTGGCGTATAAGATTCCTAGACGGTTGTAAGCGGCAACATTTTTCTCATCTATCTTTAAAATTGTTAACAATGCTTTTTCTGCTCTTAGGAAACGATTTTCTCGCATACCTTGATGTGCAATATCCCATAATTTACCAATGCGATCGCCGACTTTTCTTGAAACATCAGCAAATTCGTCATTGCGTATCTCAGAGTTTCTAAATGCTAATAATCCAAACATTGCAACTATTAATAACTCGTACATTAGTAGGCTTAATTATATCACCTTAATTAAGTGATAACACATAGTTTGTTAGTAATAATTTTGTTTGGACATTCGTTTTTAATTTTTCTTCACTGTCAATAGTTTCTCTTAGTATGATTTTCCATTTTAATGCGTTTCTTGGATCATTTGAAGATAAACCTATTTTAGCCATTTGTTTAATAACGAAAAATAAATTATTTAATTCCTTTTTGTTTTTTGCTAGTTCATTGATACGATTTAATCTTTCAAAAGTAGTTGACGATAGTAATTGCTTGGCGGTAGTTAAAGCTTCATTTATTGGATTATTTTTTGTTGTTAGCAATAATTCCATCAATCGTGGCAATCCGTCTGAAATTAAATAAGATTGGTCAATGTCTGTTTGATGATAGCCCTTAGAAATATAGTAGTCCTTTATCTCTTTTTCGCCTGGTTTATAGACATTTATTATATGTAATCGAGAAGTTATTGTTGACAGTAATGAAGTTATAGATTCAAAAGTTAAAATAAAAACAGTATTCTTCGGTGGTTCTTCAATGTTCTTAAGCAAAGCATTTTGAGCTTCTATAGTTAATCTATCAGCATTTTCGATAATGATAATTCTGGCTATTTTTTGTTTTATAGGTACCTTTAAAATCAAAAAGTCAGATAATGATCGGACTTCATCGATAGTAATTTTAACTGTATCTTCATTTCCTAAATGTCGATAGTAAGGGTAGTTAGTTAAGCTACCCAGGTTTAGGCTTAGTAATCTTTCGGCTAAATCGATAGCGATAAGATTTTTGTTTAACCACTTTTGACCGACTAGGCCGACAGCTTGGCCGGGATTATTTAAGTAGGTATTTACCAAGGTTAAAGTTCTTGAGTTAATAATTGATTTATCCATTGTTAAGATATATTTTAAACTCTTTTGGTAGTGGCGATGTAAATATTTTACGTTCTTTTGATGGTAGGGTTATTTCAAGACTTTGGGCGTGCAAATAAAGCCTGTTGGCTTTAACGCCGTTATATATGTTATCACCAACAATAGGGTGTCCTAGATGAGCTAAATGAACTCTCAGTTGATGTGTTCGTCCGGTAGTTGGTTTTAGCTTAATTAAAGACAACTCATTTTTATGTTCGATAACTGTATATTCTGTGATAGCTGATTTACCTGCTGAGTTTATTCTAAAGGTTTGTGGCTTTTTAGGATTTCTTTCAATCGGTAAATCTATTATGGCGTGATCAATGTTCAAATGTCCCGTTATGATGGCTACGTATGTTTTTTTAACTTTACGCTCGGAGAATTGTTTTTGTAGCCATTTAGTTGATTCTATATTTTTGGCACAGATCATTACGCCGCTTGTTGATCGATCAAGACGATGAACGATCCCGGTACGATTATTTTCAATTGGTCCATGGTAGATATCTTTAAGCCAACTTGCAATCGTCGGTTCTTGATTTAAGGTACCTTTAGAATGGCTTAGAATGCCAACCGGTTTATCGATTACAACAACATCATCGTCTTGGTAGATAATTTTTAATTTAATTTTGTCTAGTGGTTTGTTAAAATTGTAGTTAATAGTAATGTTATCGTTGTCTTTTATATGGTAGGAAGTTTTTTTAATTACCTTATTATTGACTTTAACGTAGCCTGATTCTATTAGTTTAGCAATCGATGATCGACTTAGATCATTTGAGAGATTAAGAGCTGCGATATCTAAACGGTTTATTTTAGGTTTAGTCATTTCCTTAAGCCGATTGCTCGTTGAACCCTATAGAGGGTGTCGTTGGCTTTCTTGCTGATTATTTCTTCAGAGTTTGCTAATTTTTTTTCTAAAATTTCTTGATCAACTGCGTTCATCTTACTTTGAAGATTGGTTAAAAAAGTATTAAGAGCATTGCTAACAGCTGATTTAAGTTCACCATAATTAGTTTTTCCCTGCCATTGATTATTAATTTCAGCCTGATTTTGTTGAGTTAAAAGAGCTAATATTTGAAGTAAATTGCTAATACCCGGTTGACGTTCAGGATCATAATGGATTACGCCTATTGAGTCAGTGGTAGCTGACATAATTTTCTTGACTGCTTTAGCAGGGTTGTCACTTAGGAATATGGTACCTCGTTCCGTTTCGTCGCTTTTACTCATTTTTTTAGTTGGATCGAGTAAGTCTTTTATCCTCAAGCCTTGATCTTTACCAAAAAAATGATGTTGCTCGCTAACTGTTTTAGGTATAGTAAATATCTCGCCAAAGCGATTATTTATTCTTTGAGCAATATCTCTAGTAAACTCTAAATGTTGCGTTTGGTCATCGCCAATTGGTATTAATTCGGCGCCGTATAACAAGATATCTGCCGCCATGAGAACTGGATAATTGAACAAGCCGACTGATATTCGATTATTCCTTTGGTCGTCATTTTGTCTAATTTTATCTTGATCAATAAGATTGGTCTGATCGATAGATGGTGGTGTTACTAAGTTACCTTCAGACATTAGCTTGAGTGATTTATCTTTATATTGAGTCATTCTTTGCATTTCACCCATTCCAGTAAAACAATCAAGTATCCATGTTAATTCACTATGAGCAGGGATAAAGCTTTGGCGATAAATATATATATCATCGTTATCTAAAGGTAGGCCAGCTGCAATAAACATTCTAAGATTATGCATTGTTTGGTTATATAGCTTGGTATGGTCGATAGGTGTAGTAAAACTATGTAGATCTGGTACGAATAAATTAATTTGATATTGTTTAGCGTTTTTTTTGGCTAGATCAATAATTGGTAATAGGGCTCCAAAATAGTTACCTATATGGAGATCATTATTGGCACGTATACCGGTAAGAATAACAGTTTTTGACATAGCTTATAGATTATTAGCCATATTATTACATTTATAAGCCATAAACAGCAAAATATATATTATCAAGCTGTATTATATTCCTATCGTTTTGTAAATTGACGCTTTTTACGAGCACCTTTAAGTCCAAATTTCTTTCTTTCTTTGTCTCGTGAGTCACGACCAAGCAAGTCAGCTCTTTTTAGGGTTTGTTTAAAGTCTTCATTAAGTAATGTTAAACATTTAGCAATACCAAGTCTGATAGCTTCTATTTGGCTGTTGCTGCCACCACCAGTAACAACTACAGTTATGTCGAAGTCGTTTTTAATATCTAAGGCTATAAATGGCTGGTTGAGCTTATTTAAAAAGTACTTACTATTATGAACATAATCTTCAACACTTTTGCCATTAATAATGATATTGCCCTTGCCTTTTGCTAAACGAACTCTGGCAGTAGACGATTTTCTTCTTCCTAAACTATAAAAGTAATTAGTATTAGCCATTTATCTCTCCAATATTAATCGTTATCGGTTTTTGGGCATCGTGATTGTGTTGATCTCCAGGATAAATCTTAAGTCGATTTAATCTACCGTCACGTAATTTATTTACTGGTAACATCCCTCTTATCGAATGATAAATTATCTTAGTTGGGTCTAAGTCTAATTGTTCTTGAAGGGTTCTTTCTCTTAAACCACCTGGATATTGACTATGATGGTAGTATTTCTTAACAGTTTTCTTGTTTCCGGTTACAACAAGATCTTGAGCGTTTGTAATTATGACATAGTCGCCGCAATCAATATGTTTGGTAAATTGAGGTTTACCTTTACCCATTAGTAGATTGGCTGCTATTGTCGATATTCTTCCTAGAGGAGCTGAAGAGCCATCAATGACGTACCAACTTCTTTTGATGTCAATCGGTTTGGCTGAATATGTTTTCATCATACTTTCTCCTCGATATCTTTAGCTTTGTCTTTGACGGTTGATGGATTGTCATTTTTCTTTGGTTTTTCTGGATCAAAAATAAAACTTACGCTAGCTAATTGGGCATTGTCACCTCTTCTGGCGGTTGTAGTTTTTATTCTTAAATGTCCGCTAGACCGATTATTCATCTTAGGTGCTAGTTGATCAACTAATTTATGAGCACTTTCTATTGTTTGTAGAGAACTTATAATTTGACGACGATTATGGAGATCAGCTTTTTTAGCTTTAGTAATTAATTTTTCAACATACGGTACTACTTCTTTGGCTTTAGGTAAAGTTGTTTCAATTTTCTCATATTTAATTAGAGAATCAGCCAAACCTTTAATAAGGGCTCGTCTTTGATCCCTTTCTCGATGTAGTTTTCGACCTTTATATCCGTGACGATGCATTTAGAGTTCCAATTCTGCTAGTTTTTCCTTAACTTCATCTAAAGCCTTAGAGCCGAAGCCTTTAAGATCTTTTAACTCGGCATCATTCAAAGCAAACAGATCCCTGATTGTATGTACATCGTTATTGATTAAAGCATTAGTTGTTCGAGCTGATAGGTTTAGATCTTCAATCGAAGTATTTAAGGCGGACATATCATCATTATTGTCGCTTTCAAAACTATCTTCTTCACCAATCTTATCGCTAGGTTCATTAACTACTACTCGAGTTTTACCGGCTAAGGCGGTATATTGATTAACTAAAATTGCAGCGGCTTCTTCAAAAGCATCTCTCGGGGTGATTGTGCCATCTGTATCAACAGTCAAAAGCAATTTATCTAGATCGGTAACTTGACCAACTCGAGTGTTTTCTACTTTATATCTAACTCTTAAAACAGGACTAAAGATGGCATCGATAGCTATCATGTCGCTGGGCTTCTTAGCTGTACCCTCTTCAATTGTTCGATAACCTCGTTCTACTTCTATTAGGAGGTCCATTACAAATTTTGTCTTAGGATCGTCTATTGTAGCGATAATATGTTCAGGATTAACAATTTCTACATCAGCGTTGGTTTCAATATCCTTTGCAGTTACGTTGCCCTTTCCTTGTTTGACGATTCGTAGAGTTTGAGGTTCTTGGCCATATACTCTAAACCTAATACCTTTTAAGTTAAGCATAATATCGACAACGTCTTCCTTAACTCCTTTGATATCAGTAAACTCATGTGCTACATCTTCAATCTTAAAAGCTGTTACTGCCGCTCCCGATATGCTTGATAGTAGTACTCTTCTTAATGAATTGCCTAATGTCATACCATAACCACTATGCAATGGTTCAATAGTGAAAGTGGCTGAAGTAGCACTATGATCATCAACGCTGACAATGCCTGGCGTGTGAATTGTGTTTGACATACTAATATTTCCTCCTTTAGCGCGAATAATATTCAACGATTAATTGCTCATTAATATCGGTTTCAGCATCATCTCGGCTTGGTAAAGCGTTAACACTGACTTCAACCTTCTTTCGATCGACTTTAAGCCAAGATGGTATCTCTGCTGGGGCAGGTGAAATATCGTCTAGGTTCTTAAAGTATTCAGATTTAAAGCTTCGAGCTCTTAAAGTTAACTTATCTCCCGGAACTAGTCTGATAGATGGGATATCGACTCGTCGGCCATTAAGCTCGAAATGACCGTGAGTAACTAATTGTCTAGAAGCCCGTCGGCTGGGGGCAAAACCTGAGCGATAAACTACATTGTCGGCTCTTTGTTCTAGCATGATGAGTAATGTTTCACCTGATTGTCCTGGTGTTCGATTAGCTTCTTGCATCATTTTTCTAAATTGTTTTTCTAATAAACCATAGAGCCTTTTTACTTTTTGTTTTTCTCGAAGCTGAATAGAATATTGACTGCCTCTGCCGATATTTGGTCGAGCTGAATTATTTTGTCCTGGTAAGGCTGATCTTTTGACTAAAGCCTTATGAGCTTTAGGATGAAGAGCATAACCTTCTCTACGGCTTTGTTTAACGATTGAACTTCTGTCTCTAGCCATTATACTCTCCTAGCCTTTCGGGGTCTGACACCACCATGTGGCACGCCAGTTACATCTGTAATACTCTCAACTTGAATATCTAAATTTCCTAGTGAGCGAATTGCTGAATCTCTGCCTAAACCAATACCCTTAACAAAGACGTCAGCTTTTGTTAAACCGTATTGAGTTTTAGCTAATTGGCCGGCATTTTCAGCGGCTACCTGAGAAGCATAGGCTGTGCCTTTTTTAGAGCCTCGAAAACCATTAGCTCCTGCGCTTGAGCTAGTTAAAACATTACCTTTAGTGTCGGTAAATGTAATAATCGTATTATTAAAGCTAGCCATTATATGTACTTGACCTGAAGGTACTGAACGTTTTGCTTTTTTGCGACGTTTAGCAACTTTAACATTTTGAGTATCTGTTGCTTGAACAGCTTTTTCGTCAACTTTTTGCTCGGTTATATCATTATCTGCCATTAATTATTCCTTATGTCTTAGATGCTACTCTTTTAGCTGTTCCGCCGACCGTAATCTTCTTGCCTCTTCTGGTCCGAGCATTAGTTCTAGTTCTTTGACCTCTAGTTGGTAAATTAGCTGCATGCCTTATGCCTCGATATGACTTAATATCTTTCAGTCGTTTAATATTACCGCTAACAATTCTTTGCAGTTCACCTTCAACGGTATAGTTATTACTAATGACTTCTTGAATTCTTGATATCTCGCCGTCGGTTAGGTCTTTGACTCTAGTCGTTGGTTCAACATTGGCTTGGTTTAGAATATCATAACTCGATTTCTTGCCTATTCCATGAACATAAGTCAAGGCAACCCATAGCTGCTTATCATTAGGAATAGTAACACCAGATATTCTTGCCATTAACCTTGCCTCTGCTTATGTCGTGGCTTAAGTTTATTGATAACATAAATACGACCCTTACGACGAACAATCTTGTCGTCGGGTGAAATTTTCTTAACGCTAGCACGCACTTTCATGCGGATCATTGCTCCTTCATCTTCGAGTAATGACACTCTGCTTAATTATTATCCTTTGCGGTAGGTTATCCGACCCTTTGTAAGATCATAAGGTGTCAATTCAACCGTTACGCTATCACCTGGTACTATACGAATGTAATGTTTTCGCATCTTACCGGCAACATGAGCTATAATCTTATGGCCGTTCTCAAGCTCAACGCGAAATTGCGTTCCTGGCAGTGTCTCGACGACTGTGCCATTTAACTCGATTACTTCCTTGTTGGTCGCCATAAATATAACAGGGGCTAATTATATCAGTTAATTACCTATTCTGTAAATAGTTTTTGTGATAAAAAGTACCAATTTATTAAAATTATGTTTTATTCTAGGTGTTCTTGGTCGTAATATGCTTGAACTAAAATAAGTCCTTCATGGATCTGAGCCGATGCTTGCTCACCGATATTGCCCTGTTCACTAAAAACGATTGCCTGTCCGCTGAATAGGGCTATTCTTCCTAAATTATTAGCTAATAGGCATTGTTCGATATTTATGGTTCCGTTACTTTCTATAACCGATCGAAAATCGGAAGCATTGTAAATTGATAATTTTGCTGATACTTTTTCTTTTTTAGTTTGATCAATTTCTGCTCCAAATAGCAATACTGGATTGTAACCTACTAAATTTAAAATAGGAAATTTCTTCGTACTATGATGATTTAACTCGATGATGCCATTAACACTATAATCCTGACCGCGGCTAAAACATGAGCCTTCAGCTAAACCTAAAAGACGTAAATAATCTGAAAGACCATTAAATACTCTAGATATTCTGGCGAAGTAAATATTCTGTTGTTCGCTTAACTCAACTCTCTTCATATGTATATTATATAACATAAATATAAATAAAGCTAGATAATATATTAGTTATCTCCTATTAATAATTGGGGGGTTATTTGATTGGGACAATTAATTCTTTTTG
The DNA here is from genome assembly GCA_021809645.1 of bacterium. Lineage (GTDB taxonomy): Bacteria > Patescibacteriota > Saccharimonadia > Saccharimonadales > UBA4665 > JAJZKE01. The sequence continues at coordinate 44,069 of JAJZKE010000001.1, forward strand.
GTATTTTTCATTCTTCTTAGTAAACGAGGACCAAATTTAAGTTCGCCCCCGCCACCAGCAGCTTCGATAGGAACTTCAGGTTCATAAAAGAAATCAGGCTGCGAGTATTGATCATAGGTAACCATCAAGGCCCTCGATTCAACTGCTCTGAGTGTTTGTAAGGCGACAGATACCAAAATCAATATGCTAGTTCCGCCAATAGTAATACTAACAGTAACAAATAGCTGAGCTACTATTGGCAGTAGAGCCAGTAGTCCAAGGCTAACTGCGCCAAAGAAAGTTAATCTGTTAACGATATAGCTTAGATATTTTTCTGTTTGTTCGCCGCCACGTACTCCAGATATAAAACCACCTTGTTTATGGAGGTTTTCGGCAATCTCCTGAGAGTTAAAAGTAATTGAGGTGTAGAAAAATGTAAAAATAAAGACAAGAAGGAAGTATGTTACTGGATAAATATATGCTATTAAACCTTCCGTTTTAAATGTTGTTATGGTTGGTGTTTGGAACCAAGTTACTAGATCAGTACCAATGTGAGACCATGGTCCACTATGAATACCCTTAAGCAGTTCGCCGCCAAAACTTGGTACACTAAGGAAGGCAACAGCAAATATGATTGGAATAACTCCAGCTGTAACCATTTTTACCGGTAAAGTCGTTGTTATACCCCCGTACGTCCGATTTCCTTGAACACGTTTTGCATAATTAACCGTCAAGTTACGCGCCGCTTCATTTAACATGACTACTAGCCAAGTTAGGATAATAATTGAGGCGATTAGTATAACGGTATATATCAAGGCGTTAGTATTAAAGGCGATGCTATGACCAAATATTTTCCAGTGTTGATGGCCTTTGATTACAGAATCTATTATCTGTTGAATATTGGCCGGTAAACGACTAACTATACCAACAGTAATTATTAAAGATATACCATTACCAAGACTTTGTTCAGTTACTAATTCACCTAGCCACATTAGCAACATTGAACCGCCAGTTAACGCCGAAACCATCAAAACCCATTGCATAATTGATGCGTTAGCGGTTATATTACCACCACCGATACTTTGGGCAGCTTGTCTGATCAAGAAAATAGAACCGATTGATTGGATAATAGCTAGAGGAAAAGTCAGTATTCTCGTATATTGGTTAATTTTCTTTTGTCCGTATTCACCTTCTTTATGCAAGGCTTCTAATTTAGGTATAGCCTTGGTTAACAGCTGCATAATAATCGAGGCGTTAATATATGGTCCTAAGCCGGCTATCATAATTGAAAAATTGGCTAACGCGCCGCCTGATAGAACGTTAATGAAACTTAAAAATTGCGGTGTATTTTTAGAATTAAATAGATTTTGTAAAACTTGATGAAAGGTCTTTGGATTGGCAATTGGAACAGGTAACTCGGCTAGTATTCTAAAAACCAATAAAATACCTAGCACAGCCAAGATACGTTTTCGCATATCGCTGTGGCTTAAAGATTGCCAGATAATTTTCCAATTCACTTAAATATTCCCCAAAGACAAATCATTTATTAGTCTAACAGATTTAGCTTTTACTGTCAGAGTTCTTTTTAGTTCGTTTAAGCCTTTCTACTTTTTCAAAGGATCCACCTATTTTATTTAAAGTATCAATGGCACCTTGGCTAGCCATAGGTAACTTTACTGTTTTAGCTGTTTTTAATTCTCCACCGTTAATTAGTTTAATCTTAACGTATGGATCAGCGATTATTTGATTATCAGCTAAAATAGTAGCATCGATAACTTTATCTTTTATTTTCTGAAGATCTGCAATTTTAACGATTTGGGCTTTTTGGCGGTGAGATTTAAAGCCTGGTAGTTTCGGAAGTTGTTGCATTAAAGGGTTTTGACCACCACTAAAACCAGGTTTCTTCTTTGAGCCAGTACGTGATTTCTGACCTTTAGTTCCTCGGCCAGCTGTTTTGCCTTGACCACCCGAAATCCCGCGACCAAGTCTTTTCGATTTTTTATGAGGATTAATCTGTAATTCGTTGTATTTCATTTACTTACCTTTTAGTGCTTTAGTTGCTGGCTCTGTCTTTGGCCCACTTTGTCTAGTAACCCAATCGTTAGCTGGTACCAAAGACTTTAAGGCATCAATAGTTGCATAGGCTACGTTAGTCTTATTCGATGATCCAAATGATTTTGATAAGGCGTTAGATACTCCAGCTACTTCTAGTACTGTTCTAACTACGCCGCCAGCGATGATACCAGTTCCGGGGCTAGCTGGTTTTAATAATATTTTCGCACCGCTAACTTTTGCATTAACTTCGTGAGGCAACGTTCCCTTGTGTAAGTTAATAGATACAAAGTTTTTCTTAGCTATATCAGTTGCCTTAGAAACAGCAGCTGTTACATCAGCTCCTTTAGCACTACCAACTCCAATACGGTTTTTGTGATCACCGACAACAACTAGTGCTCTAAACCTAAAACGTCGTCCACCTTTTACAACTCTAGCAACTCGATCTACTTGAAGAGTTCGTTCATCAAATTGTTTCTCTTCAGTTTGATCTTTAACCGGTTTTCTGGTGCTTTTTAGTGCTCTATTTTCGGCCATTTATATCTCCAATCCTGCTTCTCGGGCAGCTTCGGCTAGTGCTGCAACTCGCCCATGATATAGTTTACTGCCTCTATCAAAAACTACTTTTTTATACTTTTTAGCAAGAGCTTTTTTGGCTATATCATTACCGACCCATTTAGCTTTTTCGGTCATGTTATTTGAAATATTCTTTTTGCCTACGGTAGTTGAATAGGCTAAAGTAATCTTCTGATCATCATCAATTAATTGGGCAGTTACGTGATAATGACTTAAATGAACTGATAATCTTGGCTTTTCTTGACTGCCATGAATTATACTCCTAACGCGATTCTTGCGTCGAAACTGGTTATCTAATTTATGCTTTAAACTATCCATCTACTTTTCCTTACCGCTTTTACCGCTTTTACGGATTATTACTTCATTTTCATACTTAATGCCTTTACCCTTATATGGTTCAGGCTTCTTGATGGCTCTAATTTCTGCCGCTACTTGGCCAACTTGTTGCTTATCAATACCACTGACTGTTATAACATTTTGTTCAACAGATATGTTTATACCAGCAGGGATATTATATGTAACATCATGTGATAAACCAACGCTTAACTTCAATATCTGTCCTTGAAGGTTAACTCGATAGCCAACACCATTAATCTCAAGTTTTTTACTAAAACCTTGTGATACTCCAGTTACTAGGTTATTAAGTAAGCTACGCATCAAACCGTGTTTAGACCTTAAGACACGATCATCGTTGTCTCTCTCAACAATTAATTTATCATCTTTTTGACTGACTTTAATACCCGGCATTGTAAACTGGCTTAAGCTACCTTTAGCGCCATTTACAGTGATAACATCTGGCTTAATGTCAACGTTTACGCCACTTGGAATTATAACTGGTAATTTACCTATTCGACTCATATTAATATACCTGGCAGATTAATTCACCACCGACGTGCTCTTTTCGAGCTTGATCGCCGGTCATTACTCCTTTAGACGTTGATATTATAACAATTCCACGGCCTTGTTTGACAACTGGAATCTCTTTAAAGTTAACATATGTTCGTCGACCTGGCCTTGAAATCTTTGATATTTCTGTAATTCTAGCATTATTTCGTTCACTATTTAAGGTTAAAATTAAAGTCTTTGATATTTTATCGCCTTCGACTTTTAAGCTATCGATAAAGTTATTTTCAACTAGTAATTTTGCAACAGCTTCCTTGATCTTGCTATGAGGTAGGTTAACAATGTATTTATTAACAGCAACAGCGTTTCTAATACGGGTTAGCATATCGGCTATTGGATCTGTTGAGGTTTGATTACTCACTTATTCTTCCTTCCTTTACCAACTTGATTTAGTTATACCAGGAATTTCGCCCTTAGAGGCATGTTCACGAAATGAAATACGCGATAAACCAAATTGACGCATGTATCCTCTTGATCGACCAGTTTCGATACATCTGTTTGTCCATCTCGTAGGTGAAGAATTTCTTGGTAGTTTAGCAAGACCTTCTAAGTCTCCGAGGGCTTTTAGCTCTGCTCGCTTAGCAGAATATTGTTGGATCATTTTTTGTCGTTTAAGATCTCTAGCAATTATCGATTTTTTAGCCATATCTAGTTCCCTTCTTTCTTCTCAAACGGCATACCGAATTTATCAAGTAATGCCTTTGAATGCTCTTTAGATTTAGATTTAATTACTAAGACTACCTCTAAACCATGGCTGGTAGTTGTTTCTTCAAATGTTAGCTCTGGAAAAACTGATTGGTCAGTTAATCCGATTGAATAATTTCCTTGGTTGTCAAACGAATCTAATTTTAATCCATGGAAATCTCTTAGGCGTGGTAAAACTAAATTTGTTAAACGGTCAAGGAATTCATACATTCTATCACCTCTTAAGGTAACCTTTAAACCTATTTTATTGCCTTCTCTTAATTTGAAGGCGGCAATTGATTTTTTAGCTAGTGTTTCAATAGGTTGTTGGCCAGTTATTTTACGAATAGTATTGGTTGCTGTTTCAATGACTTTTTTATCATCTTTAGAACGACCAAGACCAACATTGATAACTATTTTCGTTAATCGAGGGACTTGCCATTGATTTTTTAATTCTAATTCCTTTTGTAGCTCAGGAACAATTCGAGTTATATAATCGGTTTTTAACCTAGGAAGGTATGATTTAACTTTGGTATTTTCTTTAGGCATTCTTAATCTCCTTACCAGACAAGGTATATATTCTTACCTTAGAGCCGTCTTTATTTAGCTTAGAACTAATCCGGCTGGCCTTCTTTTTTTCTGGTTCATAAATAGCGACTTTAGATACCCAAATTGGCTTAACTATTTCTTTGATTGATCCAACGCGATTAGTCCTGGTCGGTTTGATGTGTTTTTTTACGACATTAACACCTTCGACGGTAACTTTGTTCTCAAATGGATGAACACGTAGTATTTTGCCAGTCTTTCCTTTATATTTACCGCTTAAAATAACAACTTTATCGCCAATTTTTAACTTAATCTTATACGGCTTATTTGTCTTCATTTACAGAACCTCCGGTGCTAAGCTTATAATCTTTGAATAGCCTCGGTCTCGTAATTCTCTTGGAACAGGGCCGAATATTCTTGTTGCTCGTGGGTTATTATCGTCAGCTAATATAACTGCGGCGTTGTCATCGAAGCTAATAGTAGAACCGTCTTTTCTTCTGATTTGATCTTTTGTTCTTACGACAACCGCTTTAACAACTGACTTTTTACGAACATTGCCGTTTGGTGCTGCTTGTTTAACTGTAGCTACGATAATGTCGCCAACTCGAGCATAGCGTCTTCTGGTACCGCCCAATACTCTGATGCATAATATTTCTTTTGCTCCAGAGTTATCAGCTACAACTAGTCTTGATTCTTGTTGGATCATTTTTTCTCCTCGACTTCTACCTTTTCTTCTGTCTTTTTAGACTTTGAAGGCGGTCGCTTTGTGGCTTGCTCATCTTTAGTAACTGCTAGTGATTCGTCGCCTAATGTTGGTCTATTTAAGATTTTATCTAATTTAAAATGTTTTTTAGCACTAATTGGCCTGGTTTCGATAATTGATACTCGATCACCAGTCTTTGCCTCGTTTTTTTCATCGTGGGCTAGGAAATTTTTAGATACTGGGTATTGTTTTTTATATAAAGGGTGAGTACGCCTGCTGTGAGAAACAACAGTTATTGTTTTATCATTCTTCGTTGAAGATACTATACCGACTATTACTTTAGGCATTAATTCGTCTCCTTTATCAGCTCTTCGCTTAAAACAGTTAATACACGAGCTAAATCTTTGCGCTTTAGCCGAATTGCTCTAACATTATTTACTTCTCCGAGGTGTGATCGACGTCTTAATTCAGCTAATTCTTCGCGCATTTTTGTACTGGTGGTTGTTAGTTCGCTAGTCGACATTTTTCTGATCTCTGAAATTTTCATGATTTTATGCCTCCTCTCTAACTATGAACCTGGTTTTAACTGGTAACTTATGAGCAGCTAAGCGCATGGCTTCTCTGGCAATCTCTTCACTAACTCCTTGCATCTCAAACATGATGGTACCTGGTTTAACTTTAGCTACAAAAAATTCTGGGTTACCTTTACCGCTACCCATTTTCACGTCTTGGGGTTTTCTTGTTACTGGTATATGAGGAAATATTCTAATCCAAATCTTACCGCCACGTTTAATATATCTAGTCATTGCTTGCCTAGCGGCTTCTATTTGTCTAGCGGTAATTCTTTGTTGTCCTTGTGCTTGAAGAGCGTAGTCACCAAAGGCAATATAGTTACCAGCGGTTGCTACCCCTCGTATCTTACCTTTTCTTACACGTCTATATTTTGTTCTGGAAGGCATTAACATACTAACTCACCTCCCCTTTATATATCCAAACTTTAACGCCAATAATACCGGCGACAGTTTTAGCGTTTACTTTTGCAAAATCAATATCTGCTCTAATAGTGTGCAATGGTACTGAACCGGCAACTTCTTTTTCTTTTCTAGACATCTCAACACCGTTTAATCGGCCTGATACTTCGATACGTACACCTTTAGCGCCAGCTCTCATAGTAGCTGCTGATGCAGATTTTATTGCTCTTCTAAAACTCATTCGTCTCTCAAGTTGATGAGCTATATTTTCAGCTACCAACTTAGCTTGAAGATCAATTTTTTTAATCTCTTCAATATTTATTCTTGTCGGCGTGCTATATATTTTTTCAATAATGCTTCTTAATTCACTTGCTCCTGTACCGCCCTTGCCGATAACAACGCCAGCTTTAGCAGTATAGATGGTAACGTTTACTAAATTAGGTGTACGACCTATCTCGACACGTGATATAGCTGCCCTTGATCCGAGACGCTGATCAATTAGTCGGCGAACTTTTAAATCTTGTTCTAGATATTTAGCGTAGTTTCTTTTATCAGCAAACCATTTACTACTCCAGTCTTTGTTTAGCTGAAGGCGCATTGATACAGGATTAACTTTATGTCCCATTATTTAGTCTCCTTTTTGGCTGTTTCACTGGATGGTTGCTTAGTTTTAACGGCCGGTCTCTTTTGGCCGTCAATAACTACTCTAATATGAGATGATCGTTTCTTGTAAGGTAAAGCTCTACCATGAGCTGCTGGCCGATATCTCTTTAACGAGGGTCCTGGAGTAACAGTAATTTCAATCAATCGTAAACCTTCAGTTTTAAAACCATGATTATGAGTGGCATTAGCTCGGGCACTTTCGATTACTTTTTTAACAGCGATAGCTGATCTTCGCGGAGTATAACTTAAGATTGTCAATGCTTCATCTACACTTCGACCACGAACTAAAGATGCTACTACTCCAACTTTGCGTGGGCTTATCCGAACTCCTTTAGCAACTGCTTTAACTGGCATCGTTATTCTCCCTTAGCCTTCCCGCCGTGTTTTCGGAATTTTCTGGTTGGGGCAAATTCTCCTAATTTGTGGCCTACCATATTTTCAGTTATAAAAACAGGAACGTGTAATTTACCATTATGTACAGCAATAGTTCGACCAACAAAATCTGGTGAGATTGTACTAGATCGAGCCCAGGTTTTAATTATTGTACGGTCATCACTACCAAGTGCAGCTACTTTTTTCGTTAGCTTATAGTCAATGTATGGACCTTTTTTAAGTGAACGACTCATATTTACTGTTCCTTCCTTCTTGTACCATAAACTACATTGCCACCGTTTTGACCGACAACATTGCTTAAATTTTGAGGACTGCCTAAGGCAAACCAAACTCCTTGTAAAAATGGTGCATTTGGGTTGTTGGTCTCAAAAGCATGTCTCAATGCAGATGCGATCATTGAGTATAGGTCGTTGATTTCTGCTTCAGGAAATAACTTAAGTAATTGTGAGCCTATTTCTAGGCCTAATTGACATCTACTTCTAATATCTTCTCGTTGTTCTATGCTTTCAGCAATCATTTTCTTATCTCCTCTTAGCACTATGTCGGCTACGGACAATATATTTATTAGTGCTCTTTCGTCTTCTGGTCTTATATCCGAGAGTTTTTTGTCCCCAAGGTGTCTTTGGAGCAGCACCGTGGTTTTTACCACCACCGATACCATGCCGGCCACCGTCACCACCACCATGAGGATGGTCAGCTGCATTCATAACTACACCTCTAACAGAAGGACGTATTCCTTTATGTCGATTTATACCAGCCTTACCGATTTTAATGTTTTGATGTTGTTCGTTACCGATAACACCAATTGAAGCAGTGCAGTTCTCATTAATTAAACGGACTTCACCGCTAGGCATTCTAATTTGAGCGTAACCATTATCTCTACCCATTAGTTGCGAACTGTTACCAGCTGATCTGGCAATTTGGGCACCTTTTCCAGGTTGTAGTTCTATGGCGTGAATAACACTACCGATCGGAATGTTTTTAAGTGGCAAACGATTACCGTTTTCAATGGCAACTTCTGGACCAGCAGATATTATTTGATCAACTTTTAATCCTTGAGTAGCTAAAATATATACATATTTGTTATCTTTGGTTTTAACTCTAGCGATATTGGCACTACGATTAGGATCGTATTCAATATGCTCTACTTTCCCCTCGAAACCATCAGGTAAACTAAAACTAACTAATCGATAAAACTTACGACTTCCGCCGCCTTTATGCCTGGTAGTTATTCGACCTTGGTTGTTCCGTCCTGATCCCCTAGTCTTTATAACAGTTAAAGATTTGAGCGGTTTTTTAGTTGTAATAACCGAGAAATCTCGTTTGCTCATTCCTCGTCTTCCGGGTGTGGTTGGATTATATATCGATTCCATTATTTACCCTCCGGTTTTTTAGTTTTCAAAAAGCGTCGTTTAGGTGCAGTATTGGGTTGCTTGACTTTCGATTCTTTCTTAGTTTGTCTTTCCATAGCTTTATCTATTTTTTCTTGGCTGGATTTACGTTTTTCTTCAGCTTCTTCAACACTTTCAAAGAAAGGAAGACTTTTATCTTTATTGATTGTTACATAAGCTTTTTTTAGATCTGGTCTCTGTCCATTAGCATTTAATGCTCGTCGTCCGGTAATAGATAAGGTTCTTTTAGGTTTACCTTTAATTGTCGTTGTCTTTACTGATAAAACGTCAACTTCAAATTGCTCTTTCACGGCTCTCTTGATAGCTTGTTTGTTGGCTTTTTTGGGTACATTAAAAACATATGTATTTTTTGATTTAAATAAATCATATGTCTTTTCATTGACTAGAGGCAATAAGGTCATATCTTTCATGATTTAATCTCCAGTCTTTTTTCAATTTCTTTCATGCCGGCTTTGCTAAATACAATGTGATCGGCGTTTAAAGTATCAAAAACATTTAGCTGAGATGATTTTAAAACTATTAATTTAGGTATATTTCTAGAAGCAAGTTCGAGATTATCACTGATTGTATCGACGACTAATAGGACTCTACCTTTGAGTTCCAGTTTGTTGATAATTTTTTTAAGATTTGCAGTCTTAGGTTCTTTTAGGTTGATATCTTCAATTATCTTGATTTTAGATTCTTTGGCTACCAAGCTTAAAGCTTGTCGTAAGGCTTGTCTTCTAGCCTTAAGATTAATATTTTTAACGTAATTTTCTTTACCAGTTGGACCAAAAACTATTCCTCCTCCTCGCCAGATAGGGTTACGGCTAGATCCGAAACGAGCTCGTCCAGTACCTTTTTGCCGCCATGGTTTGCGACCACCGCCGCGGACTAATCCTCTAGTTTTGGTTATAGCTATATTTTCACGGCCATTAGCCAAATAAGCGTTATATGACTCCTTGAGTAGTTGATGATTTTTAACATCCACATTAAATATATCTTTAGCTAATGTTGCTGAAGAACTGTTTTTGCTACCAGTGGCAGTATAGCTAGGAGCATTCATTATTTAATACCTCTAATGACTATTAAACCTTTTTTTGGTCCCGGTACAGCACCGTAAATGCCGATTAGTTGTCTTTCATTGTCGACCAGTGCTACTTCTAGATTTTTAACGGTCGTTTGAACATGTCCCATTTGACCGGCCATTTTTTTACCTTTTAAAATATGCTGCGGATACATTGAACCGATTGATCCGACCCTTCGATAGCTTCTACCACCGTGAGTTTTGCGACCTCTGTGAAAATTGTGTCGTTTAATTGTTCCTGCCCAGCCTTTACCCTTATTTAGTCCGCTAACGTCAACTTTATCGCCAACACTAAAAACGTCGGTTGAGAATTTATCACCGACGTTTAAATTATCCTGATCTACTGGCATCATAAATTCTTTAATAATTTTAGGAGTTACGTTAGCTTTTTTAGCATGACCTTGTAATGGTTTTGTTGGTTTTTTATTGTCTTCTGTGCCGACCTGGATAGCTGTATAGCCATCTTTTTCTTCAGTCTTTTTTTGAATGATGGTATGTTCTGATACCGAAAGTAAGGTAATAGCTTTAACAATACCGCTTTGATCAATCACGGATGTCATTCCGACCTTTCTAGTAATTAACGATTTAGGGCCCATAAATTTACACCTTACTTGGTTGTTTGGAGTTATATATTAAAATCCTTGGCGACCGACGGTTTCTAGTTTTCTTAGACCTGTCTGGTATCACCAAGTAACCTATTATTTGTCTAGATACCATGACAGATTATCATGACAGCATAACATCTGTCAATGCGTTGATTATTATACAATTAATATTTGCCTACATCTTTATTTCGACATCGCAACCAGCAGGCAGTGACAAACTGGTTAGTGAATCGATAGTTTTTGGGGTTGGATCGTAGACGTCAATTAATCTTTTATGTATTCGCATTTCAAATTGTTCTCGACTTTTTTTGTAAATATGAGGACTTTTAATCACTGTAAAAGTACTCTTCCTTGTCGGTAGAGGAATTGGACCGGCTAAGGATGCTCCTGTCCTTAGAGCTGTGTCAATTATTTGTTTAGCTGCTTGATCTATAACCTTATGATCATAAGCTTTTAACCTAATTCTGATCCGTTGTTTTGGGTTGGCTGTTTTAGCGTCTGCCATATATTCCTATCTCTGTGTTTAATATATCAAATGACTTAAATAGCCTTTATTACTATTTAACAACTTTAGTAACTACGCCAGCACCTACCGTTCGACCACCTTCACGAATAGCAAATCGTAATCCTTGTTCCATGGCAATTGGTGCTAATAGTTTAACTTTAAAAGTAACAGTGTCCCCAGGCATAACCATTTCTTTGTCAGCAGGAAGCTCTACTTCACCTGTTACATCAGTTGTTCTAAAGTAAAATTGTGGTTTGTAACCTTTGAAAAATGGTGTATGACGTCCACCCTCTTCTTTGGTTAGGACATATACTTCTGAGTCAAATTCAGTATGAGGGGTAATTGTACCAGGCTTAGCTAACACCTGACCACGTTCAATATCATTTCGTTCTATTCCACGAAGTAATACTCCAGCATTATCTCCGGCTTGTCCCTGGTCAAGAGATTTTTTAAAAGCTTCTATTCCAGTAACCACTGATTTTTGAGTATCTTTAATTCCGACAATTTCAACTTCATCATTTATCTTGACAACACCGGCTTCAATACGTCCGGTAGCAACAGTGCCACGACCTTTTATTGAAAATACATCTTCAATAGGCATTAGGAAAGGCTTGTCTAATTCTCTAACAGGTTCAGGTATATAGTCATCCATGGCCTTAACTAGTTCCATGATAGCGTCTTCGTTATCTTTATCGCCTTCTAGAGCCTTTGTTGCTGATCCTCTAATAATTGGAGCATCTTTATCAAAACCATTTTTTTCTAGTAACTCACGAACCTCTTCTTCAACTAGATCTACTAGTTCTGGATCTGCTAGATCCATTTTATTCATAAAAACTAGAATTTTTGGTACGCCGACTTGTCGGGCAAGAAGTACGTGTTCTCTAGTTTGAGGCATTGGTCCGTCAGCAGCAGATACAACTAAGATGGCACCGTCAATTTGGGCTGCACCAGTAATCATGTTTTTAACGTAGTCAGCATGCCCAGGCATATCAACATGAGCGTAGTGTCTTTTTTCACTTTCGTATTCTTGGTGAGAGGTAGCTATGGTTATGCCTCGTGCTTTTTCTTCAGGGGCATTATCTATATCTTCGTAGTTTTTAGCTACATTTATCTTCGATGGTAATCTTTTAGATAGAACATGAGTTATAGCTGCTGTAAGGGTTGTTTTACCGTGGTCAACGTGACCCATGGTGCCAACATTAACATGTGGCTTGCTTCGATCAAATTGGTCTGCCATTTATTACTCCTTTAGGATAACTTTAATTGATTTTTGCATGGGACAATATAGCTCACACAATGTGATTGAGCTAGTATAACTAAGCTATAACTGTTTGTAAAGAATTTTAAGAAGAAAAAATAAATATTTCTTTAAAATTATACATAGGTATGGTATTTATATATCTAACATGTCTGAATATAGTCGAGACGACTTTAAGCCTTTAGATGAGATATCTGAAAGATTAATTGAAGAAAACAATCCATTTTTTAGACATGGCTATTCTAATCGTTGTTTAGGTGCTATTTTATGGCCGACCGTATGTTTAAGGAGTGATTTGAACCCAGGGGTGGCCGACTTGGCCGATCAATCATATATCGAAGATGGAAAAGAATATCACTTTGAAAACTTGAGACGTCCTAATAGTTCTGTTTCCGGGCCACCTAAATGTTCGAGAATGATTGTTGGTGTTTCAAGAATTATCAGTCACGAATTAAATTAAAACGATATTATTTTGTGTTTTTGGCAATGATTGCTTCAGCGATATTCGATGGAACATCAGCGTAGTGGTCGATTTCCATTGAGCTAGAAGCTCTTCCTTGAGTCATGCTTCTTAAATTAGTCGTATAGCCAAACATTTCGCCCAGTGGTACAAAAGCAGTTATTTCTTTTATGCTGCCTGTTAAATCTTCCATTGACTCTATTCGACCTCTTTTTGAGTTCAAATCACCAATTACATCACCCATAAAACTTTCGGGTGTAACAACGACTACTTTCATAATTGGCTCAAGTATTACTGGACTAGCTTTTTTGACAGCTTCCTGCAGTGCCATTGAGCCGGCAATAGAGAAAGCCATTTCTGAGGAGTCAACATCGTGGTAGCTGCCATCATATAGCTCAGCCCTAATATCAACTACTGGATAACCAGCAATAACACCATTAGACATTGCTTCTTCGATGCCTTTTCTAACAGCTGGTATATATTCGTTTGGTACAACTCCACCCTTAATAGAGTTTATAAATTCAAAACCTTTACCTGGTTCATTTTGGTATACTTTTATCCATACATCTCCGTATTGTCCACGACCGCCTGATTGACGAATAAATTTACCATTGGCTTCAACGCCATCTTTGCGAATAGTTTCTCGGTATGCTACTTGGGGCTGACCGACATTAGCTTCAACGTTAAATTCACGTTTCATTCGATCGACAATAATTTCCAAGTGAAGCTCGCCCATACCACTAATAATTGTTTGTCCCGTTTCGTCATCAACATGAACTCGGAAAGTTGGATCTTCTTCTGCTAAACGACCGAGGGCAATGCTCATTTTTTCTTGATCTACTTTAGTTTTGGGTTCGATGGCAATTGATACCGGTGGTTCAGGGAAGCTAATACTTTCTAGAATAATGGGGTTGTTAGGATCACATAAGGTATTACCTGTTGTTGTGCCCTTGAGGCCAACAATAGCGGCGATATCGCCAGCTTTTACTTCACTTACATCTTCTCTTTTGTCAGCTTGCATTCGAACTATTCGTCCGACTCTTTCTTTTTCTCCAGTTGAACTGTTTAAAATGTAAGATCCTGCTGTAATCTTACCGGAGTAGACTCGAAAATATGCAAGTTTACCAACGAACGGATCAGTTGCGATCTTAAAGGCTAGACCGGAGAAAGGTTCTTTTTCATCTGGTTTTCTTTCTATTTCATCACCACTTTTAGGATGTGTTCCCCAGGTGCTACTACGATCTATCGGGCTAGGTAGGAGATCAGTAACGGCATCTAGTACTTTTTCAACTATTACACCTCGGCCATCGCCGCCAGTTACAGCATAGAATTTTCCGGTAAGGACTGCTTTTCTAATGGCTTCTTTGATCTCTTCTTGACTTAAACCTTCTTCGCCTACTTCGAGGTACTTTTCTAACAATGTTTCATCTTCAGCTACGGCGTTTTCTATTAATAAACTACGATACCTATTAACTTCATCATTCATTTCTTTTGGAATTTCAGACTCCTGTAGTTCGTGATCGGTAAAATCTTTATAGGTATATGCTTTTAGATTAACTAGGTCAACAATACCTTCAACTGACTGCTCAAAGCCAATAGGCAGATGGATCGGAAAAGCTCTTTTGCTCAATCTATTGTGGATTGATTCTAATGATTTATAGAAATCTCCACCAGTTTGGTTTATTTTATTAATAAAACAGATTCGAGGTACGTTATATTTATCTGCTTGCCGCCAGACGGTTTCCGACTGTGATTCAACTCCCATTTTTCCGTCAAAAACAACAATAGCGCCATCTAAAACTCTTAGCGATCTTTCTACTTCAACGGTAAAATCGATATGTCCTGGAGTATCAATAATGTTAATTTGGTGATCTTTCCAGTAGCATGTTACGGCAGCTGATACGATGGTAATGCCTCGTTCACGTTCTTGAGCCATCCAGTCGGTAGTTGTTTCGCCCTCATGTACGGCGCCAATTTTGTGTTTTAACCCTGTTCTATAGAGAATACCTTCGGTCGTTGTTGTTTTACCGGCGTCAATATGAGCAATAATGCCAATATTACGAAGTTTATTTATTGCATACTGTTTTTCTGCCATATTTCCTTCTTTATAATATGAATCAAGTAATTAGTTGCCGCCATTTACTACTGACGGGCCGCTTACTTCACACATGCCATTGTTAAATACGATAGAAGCGATTTTTTCAGCTCTATCATTATGGTAGCTAGCTAATTCAGTCATTACTGTTCTCGCAACATTGACATTAGCGCAGAACCCCGGTGATACAGCTTGAACATTAAATATCAGCTGGCTTAAACGCATGGCTCTATCTGTGTAAGCATCAGACTTTAATTCATGATGTTGAATAGAGTAATGTTTTAATTTTGTTTTTAAACTATTGATAGCATCATCATGATCTTGATTATCAAAACTTACAGTATTTTCAACAGTTAAATTAGTTAGGTTTGCTAATTCTAGATTCTTTTGAACTCTAGATTGATGCCAAGCTTCTTTAAATAGTCTTAGCTGGATGGCAAACATTAATGGGCTAATCAATTTGCTGGACGAGTAGCCAATATTATCTATTCGATCTTGAAGCTGTTTGCTTTTTAAAGCTGAAACAGTTGCCTTTAAACTATGTCTATTAGCTCGTATTTCGGATAATTTTCGTTGTCTTTCTAATCTTTCCTCTTTGCCATCAAAAAACTGATTGACTATTTCAACAAACGGTGTTGAGCTAAAAAAACTTAAAATAGACCTATTGCTAGGCGTTTTATCCATTAACTTACCGTTATCTATTTTTTGTTCCATAGCTAAAATCTCGCGAAATGAGCAAATGCCCGATTGGCCTCAGCCATTTTATGGGTATCTTCTTTCTTCTTTACTGCTCCACCTTGATTGTTGTATGCATCTTGTAATTCTAAGGCAATTCGATCTTTCATACTCATGCCCTTACGAGTTCTGGCTGCTTGAACAAACCACATAGTTGTTAAGTGTTGTTGACGTTGGCCTTTGACTTCAAAAGGAACTTGATAGTTTGCACCACCAACTCTTCTTGAACGTGTTTCCATGTGTGGTTCGATGTTCTTCATTGCTTGCTCGAAAACTTCTAAAGGGTTTTGAACCTTTAATTTGTCGGCAGCTTTTTGCATGCCATCATAGACTAATTTTTCAGCAAGTTGCTTTTTGCCGTTAAGCATTACGCGGTTAATTAGTTTTTGAACTTGGACAGATTGATATATGCGATCTGGTTCTACTTGTCTGACTAATGATTTGGTAACTTTCCGAGGCATTATTTATTTTCCTTCTTAGTCCCATATTTAGATCGACCTTGTTTACGTTCAGATACACCTTGAAGATCTAGATTGCCTCTAACTATATGGTATCTTACACCAGGTAAGTCTTTAACTCTTCCACCTCTTACTAAGACCGCTGCGTGTTCTTGAAGATTATGTCCTTCGCCACCTATATATGCCCATACTTCATAACCGTTAGTTAGTCTTACTCTCGCTACTTTTCGTAATGCTGAGTTTGGTTTTTTTGGTGTCTTAGTTGTTACCTTGACACATACTCCTCTTTTGAAAGGTGAAGATTTCTCATAGCTAACATTTCTTAAATTGTTAACTACACGTTGCATAGCCGGTGACTTACTTTTAGAAGAAGCCCTGCTTCGCGGTTTTCTGACCAATTGATTAATTGTAGGCAATATATTCTCCTTGTTTGGCTCTCTACTGCTTTTAGGTAATTTGCCTATCTACCTAGCTCAGAGTTACCAAAATTACTTAAATTTCAACTTTAATGTATTTTAACAGATGAATTATTAACTATCAAGTAGGCTAAGTGGTCGTTTGTTCATCGGCTATTAACTCTTCTTGTTCCGTTTTCTGATCATCATCTTCTTCTTGAAAACCAGTACCGACTGGTATTTTACGACCTAGGATAACGTTCTCTTTAAGGCCGTAGAGGTGGTCAACTTTACCTGATGTAGCAGCACTTATCAATACTCTAGTTGTGTCTTGGAAAGATGCAGCGCTTAAGAAAGAGTCAGTAGACAAAGAAGCTTTCGTTATACCTAGTAGTAACTGACTAAATTTAGCTGGTTGTTGGCCATTTTTTACTAACTTTTCATTAGCGCCAACAGCTGCTAATTTGCTAACTATATCACCAGTTACGAACTCGTTATCTCCAGATTCTTCTATTTGAACTCTGCTGAACATCTGTCTAACGATTATCTCGAGGTGTTTATCAGCTATATTTTGACCTTGACCAGCAAAGATTTTTAAAATCTCATTCATGATATAGCGCTGGGTAGCTTCAACACCTTGAAGACGCATTAAATCATGTAAGTTAACTGATCCATTAGTTAATCTCTGACCGGCTATTACCTGATCGCCGTCAGCGATCAATAGTTGTTTAAAGCCAGGTATTTCATATCTTAAAATGCTTTTACTAGTTGGGCTAATGTTTATTTCTTTTTTAGATAAGCTAATCTTACCTGACATAGGTGATATGAGAGGCTCACTGCCGTCTTCTTGAGAAGCTAGTACATCTCCGATAGCAACGTCGCTACCATCGGCAATGTGTACTTTTCTGTCGCCTATTTTTAAGCTAACATTTTCTTTTGCGTCGGCTGTAATTTGAACGATGTACTTATCACCTTCTTCCCAGCAACTTGCTGTACCGCTAATTTCTGTTAAATAAGCTTGTCCTTTTGGCATTCTCACTTCAAACAATTCTTCAACACGAGATAGACCTTGAGCAGTATCGTCGGCGATAACTGCACCCGCTCGGTGTTTGGAGTCTAAACTTAGCTGAGTGCCAGGCTCACCAATACTTTGAGCAGCGATGACTCCGATTGGATGATGATTAGATACTAGATCACCAGTAGCCGGGTCAATACCGTATGAACGTCGATCGACTCCGAGAACACTTCCTGAACTTAAAGCGCTCATTATCTTAATACCATCAATGGAATCATTGTCTTCTATTTTGTTGGCGATTTCTTCGTTAATTAGTTCACCTTTTTTAATTAAACCTTTAATATCTTCTGCTGCGAAACGACCAATTAATCTTGAGCCATAGCTGACGCCTATTTCTTGGGCATCAGATCTTAACATAGCAAAGCCTGGGTCTGAGTTGCTAGCATCTTCAATCGTGAAAACATCTTGAGCAACGTCTACTAATCTTCTAGTTAAATATCCAGCATCAGCTGTTTTAAGAGCTATATCTATTAGTGCTTTTCTGGTTCCTCGGGTACCAGTGAAGTATTCTAGTGGGTCAAGACCTTGGATATATCCAGCTTTAATCGGTAGTTCAATAGCCTGTCCTGATGCGTCGGATTGTACACCTAACATACCAACTGACATTTTCATTTGTGAGATATTTCCTCTAGATCCCGAAGTGATTGCAATAGCCATAGATGAATCCTCGTTAGCCATTTGATCGGCTAAACGTTCCTGAACTTGGGAGTCAACTTTGGTCCAGTTCTCGACTGTTAATCGGTATCGTTCATCGTCATTTATAAAGCCTTGTTCATATTGATCGGAGATTGATTTAGCTCTATTTTCACCTTCATCGATTAATTTATCCATACCTTTTATTGGACTAAAATCACCCATTCCCATAGATAAGCCAGATAATGTAGCGTAATGAAAACCTAAATCTTTCAAGGAATCTGCAACTTCAGCAGTTTTTTCTTGTCCGTATTTGGCATATACAGTAGCCATAACCTGTTGTAAACGTTTTTTAGTCATAGTTTCATCTTGGAAGGTGAAATCTTCAGGTAATATTTCATTAAATAACAAACGACCGATAGTTGTTTGTCGAACTTGGCCACGAAAAGGTAAGCTAACTATTGATTGCAGCTCAACAATACCTTTATCGAAAGCCATTAAAGCTTCATTTAAATCTATAAATTTAATAGCATCTGTTTTGTTGTTAGGTCTAATATATGTTAAGTAGTAACAGCCCAAAACTATATCTTGTTCAATGTGTAAGATTGGAGATCCGTCTGCAGGCTTCAGTAGATTTTTATTGGCTGCCATGATTTCACGAGCTTCTTTTTGAGATTCTTTACTCAGTGGTAGATGTACAGCCATTTGGTCGCCGTCAAAATCGGCGTTAAAGCCCTTACATACCAACGGATGAAGTTGAATTGCTCGACCTTCAATGAGAACTGGTTGAAAAGCTTGGATACTTAATCTATGTAGGCTTGGAGCTCGATTTAGAAGTACGTATTTACCCTTGATTACTTCGTCTAAAGCATCCCAAACTACAGTTTCAGCAGTTTCTATTAATCTTGATGCACTCCTTATATTATGAGCATGTTCTCGACTAATAAGCTCACCAATAACAAATGGCTTGAAGAGTTCCAAGGCCATCATTTTAGGCAGACCACATTGATATATCTTTAATTCAGGACCAGCAACTATTACTGATCGTCCAGAATAGTCAACTCTTTTACCTAAGAGGTTTTGTCTAAATCGTCCTTGTTTACCTTTTAGAAGATCAGAAAGACTCTTTAATCTTCGTCTTTGACCAGTGGCTGCAACAGCTCTACCGGATCTTGTACTATTATTGTCGATTAAAGCATCAACTGCTTCTTGAAGCATTCTTTGTTCATTTCGGCGAATTACTTCCGGTGCGTTTAAATCGATTAATTTTTTAAGACGGTTGTTTCGGTTGATTACTCGTCGGTAAAGATCATTCATATCTGAAGTAGCAAAACGTCCGCCAGTTAACTGTACCATTGGCCTAAGATCTGGGGGTATAACCGGTAGTACTGTTATACACATTGAGCTTGGACGAATGCCGGCTCGTTGCATACTTTCTAGCAACCTTAGTCTTTTCATGATTTTTTTCTTACGTTGGCCCTTGGCCTCTTCGGCTTCAGCGTTCAATTCGTTAACAAGTTTAACAAGGTCAATTTCATCAAGAAGTTCTTTAAGGGTAGTTCCACCCATTCCAACTTCTACTAGGTCTTTTAGCTCGTCTGGTAGATTACGATAGTCAGTTTCACTAATTAAGTTAAGTTTTTCTAGACTTGTAATTTGATTTTTAAATATTTCAAATTGTTCACTTAGATCATTTATTTCTTTAGTTCTCATTTCGGCTAAAGCTTTGACATTAGCTTTTTCGTCTTTGGCTTCTTTTTCGTATCTTAAGTTAATAGCTTCTTTAGCAGCGGCAAATTCAGCTTCTTTATCTATTAGCAATTGATCTCTTTTTTTACTATCAATACTTTTAATGATGTAACTAGCAAAATATGCTACTCTTTCTAAGTTTTTGACAGTCATACCAAGTAAAAGACCAATAGCTGAAGGTGTTCCTCGTAAGAACCAAATATGTGCGACAGGAACTGCAAGACTAATATGCCCCATACGTTCACGTCTAACAATTGACTTAGTTACTAGCTCACCGTTTTTATCAACTGCAGCTTCACGACTTCTTACACCTTTATATTTAGCATCATGAGGATTAATATCTTTTACCGGCCCAAAAATTCGTTCGCAAAACAAACCGTCTCTTTCAGGCTTTTGAGTTCGATAATTGATTGTTTCTGGTTTTGTCACTTCACCATAGCTCCATTCCAAGATATCTGCCGGGCTGGCGACTGCCAGTCTAACAGCATCAAAATCGGCGATATCATTACCTACGGCTGTTCTTCCTTGATTCATTTTCGACTATCTCCCTTATTCCTCATTAACTATTTCTTCTTCAGTGCTATTAACAGACGGTATAATGTTATCTGTTGATTCAACTGAGATATCAGCTGCAATAATTTCGTCATTGACATCTTCCACTGCAAATTCATCGATTGCTGGTTCTTGACTGAGATCTATATCAGAAATTGGTGGCTCGGGAACCTCTACTTCTGGTAAGTTACTTGCCTCGCTGCTGATGTTATTAGCTAGTACTGCTTCGGCGTCTACTAAACTGTCAGATTTAACTAGATCTACCTTAAGGCCTAAACCTTGAAGTTCTTTAACTAGTACGTTAAAGCTTTCCGGTATCTTAGGACCAACAATATCTGTCTTTTTGATGATTGATTCATAGGCTTTACTTCGTCCGTAAACATCATCTGATTTAATTGTCAGCATTTCTTGAAGAGTATTGGCTGCTCCATATGCTTCTAGAGCCCAAACTTCCATTTCTCCAAACCTTTGACCACCATTTTGAGCCTTACCGCCTAGTGGCTGTTGGGTAACCATAGTGTAAGGACCAGTAGAACGGGCATGGATTTTGTCAGCAACCATATGATTAAGCTTAATCATATACATTGATCCAACTGTTGTTTTTTCCTTAAATGGTTGTCCAGTTCGACCGTCAAAGAGTTGAAGTTTGCCATCGCTTGGATACTTCGCTTCTTCAAGAAGTTCTTTAATTTTATCTACTGAAACACCGTTAAATGAAGGGCTGGTAACTTTTATTCCTAATGCTCTGGCTGCCATACCTAAGTGGGTTTCAAATAACTGGCCAACATTCATTCTTGAGGGAACACCTAAAGGATTCAAAATTATATCAATAGGTGTACCATCTTCCATGAATGGCATGTCTTCAATTGGTAAAATCCGAGCGATAACACCTTTGTTACCGTGTCGGCCGCCGAGTTTATCACCTACCGAGATCTTTCTCATCTGAGCTACGAAAACTTGAATTTGCTTTATGACACCTGCCTTTAGTTCATGTCCATTCTCCCGGCTAAAAATTTTAACGCCGACAACTTTACCATGTTTACCATTGCTCATTCGCTGAGAGGTGTCTCTGACTTCTTTAGCTTTTTCGCCAAATATAGCTCTTAAAAGTCTTTCTTCTGATGATAGTTCTTGTTCGCCTTTTGGTGTAATCTTACCGACCAATATATCTCCAGGATGAACTTCAGCACCGATCCTTACGATACCATCTTCATCAAGATGTCTTAGTGTTTCTTCAGAAACATTAGGTATATCTCGAGTAACTATTTCAGGCCCTAATTTTGTTTCTCTGACTTCGATCATAAAGTCGACAATATGAACAGAAGTTAAGGTATCATCTTCGACTAATTTTCGACTAATAATGATGGCGTCTTCAAAGTTATATCCTGCCCAAGGCATAAAGGCGCATATTAAGTCTTTACCTAAAGCCAGTTCACCATTCTCAATCGACATTCCTTCAATTAATGCATCACCAGCTTTGACTATATCGCCGGTTGAAACAGCTACTTTTTGATTTATAGCTGTTCCTTCATTACTTCTGACAAACCTTTGAGGTTGATATGATACTTTTCGATCTTTATATTGAACGATAACTTCTTGGGCATCAGCCTTTATTACTTCGCCGGTAGCTTCTGCTTGAACTAATTGACCACTGTTTTCGGCGACTGCTTTTTCTAGTCCTGTGCCAACTATAGGGGACTTCGGAACAATTAAAGGTACTGCCTGCCTTTGTTGATTGGAACCCATTAAGCTACGGTAAACATAGTTTTTTTCGATAAATGGTATTAAGCCGGCTGATGACCCAATAACTTGGTTTCTTGATGCGTCCATGTAGTTGACTTCGTCGGCATCGACTTCGCCGGTAGCTAGTCGTCGTCGAGCGCTAACACGTTCTTCAACAAAGTAACCATCTTTAGTTATTTCTGATCCACCGCTGGCTATAACTGCACCTTCTTCCTCAAATGCATCCAAGTAAATAATTTCATTGGTAACCTTAGCTTTTACTGGCCAGGTTACTTTTGAAGTTACTTTAGCTAATTTAGTTGAATCTGCCGCAGTTATTTTATTACCCTTTTTAACAATTATCTTTCCTTTATCATCTTCTAGATCAACGGCTGCTATATGACCAACTGCATCTTTAGCAGTTACGGCATTAATAACTTTACGGTAAGGCGTTTCGATAAATCCGTAATCATTAACACGAGCATAGTTTGCTAGGTTTAAAACTAAGCCGATGTTAGCACCTTCTGGTGTTTCAACGGCACAAATACGACCATAATGAGTAGCGTGAGCATCACGGACTTCAAAGCCTGCTCGTTCACGGCTTAATCCTCCGGGGCCCATTGAGCTTAGTCTTCTTTTATGGGCAAGCTCACTTAAGGGATTAATCTGATCCATGAATTGCGATAATTGTGAGCTAGCAAAAAATTCTCTAACAGCTGCAACAATTGGTCGGGCATTGATTAATTGACTGGGTGTAACTGTCTCTATTTCTGACATCGACATACGGTCTTTAGTGTTTCGTTCCATTCTCAGTAAACCAATTCTAAATTGTCGTTGAACTAATTCGCCAACTAATTTAACCCTTCGGTTTGCTAAGCTGTCGATATCATCAGCAGGTTCTTGAGTGTTATTAAGCCTAATGATTTCAGCTATTATGGCTTTGATATCTTCGAGTCTCATAACTCTATTTTCGATAGTATTTGGAATATCGAGATCTAATCGTTTATTAATCTTATATCTACCTACTCGAGAAAAATCAAAACGTTTGTAATTGTAAAACATGTTTTCAATTAAACTTCGAGCGTTATCAACGGTTGCTAAATCTCCCGGTCGAAGTCTACGGTAAACTTCGATTAGGGCATCATTTTGTCCTCGGCTAGTATCTTTATCTAAAGTTGACTTCAAGTAACTTATATCGCCTTGATCGACATGTTTAAAATCTTCTTGCATTTGGTTTTCGCTAACACCCAAAGCTCTCAATAGAGTGGTAACAGGTATTTTTCGTTTACGATCGATTTTGACGTAGATTGTACCGTTTGTTGCAGTCTCAAATTCTAACCACGCGCCTCTTCCAGGTATTACTTTAGCGCCATATAGCGAAGTTGTACCATGTTGATCGGCAGTAAAAAATACACCAGCTGATCTAATCAATTGACTGACAACGACTCTTTCAGCGCCATTAATAACAAACGTGCCCCGGCTAGTCATCCATGGATAATCCCCAAGGTATATTTCCTGCTCTTTAACTTCGCCAGTAACCTTATTAACTAATTCAACATTAGCTAATAGAGGGGCGTCATAACTAACGTTATTTTCTCGGGCTTCTTTTTCTGTTAATTTTGGTTTGTCGAAATGATAATCTTTAAAACTTAAGGTTAGTTTTGCGCCAGTATAGTCTTCGATTGGACTAATTTCATCTAATAATTCGCCTAAGCCTTCTTCGATAAACCATTTGAATGATTTATTTTGATGATCAACTAATGATGGTAGATTCAGGTTGTCGTCTTGATTACTAAAACTAATTCTTTGAGTTTTTGATTGTGATGGGCTCTTGGCCATAATATTAATAAACCTCCTTAATTACTAAAAGGACTTTAAAATACTAATTAAAATCTGCTTGTAGCACGTTTTATCGATAAAATTATTAATGATAAATTATTACTTTTTATATATGTTTTTAGAGTTTACTAATGAAGACCACTAAGCCAAACCACCTAGATGCAAAATATACATGCAAAAATAGCAGACTTACACTACTTCTTAATAATTAGTTTGAATAATAGCTAAACTAATGTCAAGTACTTTTTATCTTATTTTTATTTTTAAATCTAAATGCCGATAATATTGCGGCTAATACCATAAAAATCATTGATGCGTAAAATGCTGAATGGAGACCGTTGGTGAAAGCTACGGCTAACGACTTTTCTAGATTGGTAGTTCCAACAAATATTGCAAAAGCTAAATGCTTAGAAATTGATCTAGAGGCAATTAATATGGCTACCGAAAAAGAGAATACCATACCAATATTTGAGAAGGTTCGTAACATCCCTGATGATATACCAAACATTTCTTTTGGTGATGCCTTCATTATCGCTGAGCTATTGGCTGGGAAAAATGAACTAGCACCGATACCATTAATAATGCTAGCAACTACTACCAACCAAAGCCCGGTCGTTGTTCCTAAGTGTGCATAAATAAACAAAGCTATTACTTGAATAGCAAGTCCGATGGTTGCTGGTATTACCGGACCAATTTTATCAGCAATGCGGCCGGCGAATGGTCCAATAGCTGAGCCGACGATGTATCCTGGAATTAAAAGTAATGAGGCATGGATTGGCGATAATCCTCTGGCTCCCTGGAGGTACATAATGACTAAAAATAAAACTGCAAAGTTAGCCAAACCCTGAAACATTGCGGCTAATAATGTCGGTGTCATTGATTGAATTTTAAATAATGAAAGTTTTAACATTGGCTCTTCTTTTTTAGATTCAATCAATACGAATGTCGCTAATAATACTAGTCCACCTATTAAATAACCATATATCGAGGCGTTAAATGAGCTAGTAGCTAGTTTGGTCATTGCCCATAATATGCCAAATAGTCCTAAGCCAAGAGTAATCATCCCCTCGAAATCTGTTTTGTGCTTTTCTCTTTGATTGGTCTCTCTTAATACTCTTGTGGCTAAAAGTAAAGCGACTATGCCGATCGGAACATTGATCCAAAATATCCATCGCCATGATGCGTAAGTAACAATTAGTCCACCGATAATAATTCCCATAACTGCACCTAAGCTCCAGCCGATAGAATTATAGCCGTAAGCTTTACCTCGGTGATGTGGCGGATAAAGACCGGCTATTACTGCTCCGCTATTAGCGGTAACGAATGCACCACCAATACCTTGGATTATCCTAAACAATATAATAGACGCTTAATTCCATGATAAAGCACAGGCCAATGAGCCTAAGACAAATACTAAAAAACCAGCTTCGTACATTCTTACCCGGCCGTACATATCACCTAATCTACCAACTTGTGTAGCCAATAAAGTTATTACTAACAAATAGCCAATGACAACCCATATAACAGATGCTAGGCTAACTCTAAGCCCTTTTTCTATTTCTGGTAGAGCCAAAACAACTATTGTAGTATCAATAGCTGTTATTAAAACACCGGTTATAACAACTATCATTGCTAGGCCACGGTGGCTAGCAATTTGACTATGATAATTAGCAAATTCGTCTTCGGTTTTCGACTTGGTCACAATACATCTGAATATACCACCAGTATGGCGTTATATCTAGTCGATCTATTTACTCGGCTTAATAATTGTATCAACTATACCGTATTGTTTTGCTTCAGTTGCACTAAGCCACTTGTCTCTCTCCATGTCTAAGTGTATTTTTTCTAGTTTTTGGCCGGTATTATGAGCCATGATTTCTTCGAGTAATTTTTTAATTCTAAGTGATTCTTTTAAGTCTATTTCTTGATCTGTTACTTTACCTCGAGTTCCTGAAGATGGCTGATGAATCATAACTGTAGAATTTGGCAGTAAATGTCTTTTTCCCTTAGTGCCAGAACTTAACAAGAATGCTGCAGCTGAAGCTTGAACACCTATACCAACAGTTTCAATATCATTACTTAAATATTTCATCGTGTCATATATCGCTAAAGCGTCATAAACACTACCGCCTGGGCTGTTAATGTAGAACTTTATATCTTTCTTGGGATCTTCAGCGTTTAAAAAAAGTAACTGGGCAACAACAATATTGGCCGTTGCTTCGTTGACGTCCTGATTAAGAAAAATAATTCGGTCCTTTAAAAGACGAGAATATATATCATAGGCTCGTTCGTAACGGCCTTCACTTTCAATAACGGTTGGTACTAATACTTGCGAATTCATATTTTAAAAACTGTAAGTTATATAGTACATAATTAGCACTCGCTAGTCAAGAGTGCTAAGTAGATTTAACTTGGTTTTGTTGGAGGTAATCTAAGACTTTCTCAGTTAAAAGTCGCATGGCAAGTTCTTGACGATTATTAGGGTCATTAAGCTCTTGTTGCATTTGCGGATCAGTGTATTGTTTTTTTAGATTGTCGATCGAATTATCGAGTTCTTCGATAGTAATATTAATGCCTTCTAGACTGGCAATTTCACCAATAGCTAAACCGCCTTTAACTCGAATAATTCCGGCTTTTTTGGCATCTTTTTGAAACTCTGTTTCTGTCTTATTTATACTTTTTAAGTACTCGTCCCATGTTTGTCCATTGTGAAGAGCAGTCTGTTTAGTATTCGAAATTATATGAGTTACTTCAGGTTCAATAATCTCGTCACTTAATTCAACTTCTGTTTTTTCTGCTAGTTTATTAAGTAGCTGATTTTCGTAATCTATAGTTGCTTGTCTTTCTAGCTCAATCTTGAGTTGTTTTTTGATTTCGTTTTGAAGTTGCTCTATTGACTCAAACGGTCCCATGGATTTTGCAAATTCTTGATCTAATTTAGGTAAATTGACCTCATTAACTTCGACAACTGTTACTTTAAAATTAACTTTTTTGCTAGCAAATGATTTTTCTTGATAATCTTTAGGAAATGTTAATGTAAAAGTCTTTGATTCGTTATTTTTTAAGCCAACAATTTTATCTTCAAAACCTGGAATCATTGTCTTTTCACCTAAAAGCAAACGATAATTTTTAGCTGAAGCTTGATCAATTTTTTTCTTAGAAGTAAAGTCATGTCCGGTAAAGTCAATAACTACCATATCGCCATTCTTGGCTGCTCTTTTAACTGGCTTGAATGTTGCAGATCGGAGCCGTAATTCCTTAATGTTACGGTCGATTAGTTCTTGATTGACTTCTGTTTTTTGAATTTTTACACCTAGGTTTTTGTAGTCAGGAAGTTTTATGTTTTTTATTATTGGAGCGGTTACTTTAAATTCTAATGTTGTGAAGGGGACAAACTTAACAATATCGATCTTAGGATCGCCGATAACTCTTAATTTTAGTTCTTGGAGGCTTAAGTTATATAGATCGTTAACGGCATGATTTAAAAATTCATCATCAACTGCTTTAGGATCAGCATACTTGATAACCATTTCTTCCGGAGCTTTACCTTGCCTAAAACCTGGTACTTTTACTCTGTCGGCGAGATGATTAGCTGTTAATTTACGAAACTTTTGCATATCATCCTTGTCGGCAACGATTGTATATTGAGCTCTTGTATTAATAATGTTTTGTTCTAATATCTTCATAGCTAGTTACTTTAACACATATTAATAAATATACCTTTAACGGTTTATAAAAAACGATATACAAAAAGTGAATGCCAATAACCAAACTATCTCGACGACTATGCCAATTGGCTTTTCGAACCATTGTATTTTTGAAGCAAAACGACTATATAGCCCTGCCTTCCAAGGTTTATTACGTTTTTCTTTAAGATAGTGGTTGATGCTTAAAAAATCTGGCGAAGCTGCAATAAATGCGCAAGCTATAGCCAGCTGCCAATTTAATGGTCGATTTATTATTAAAAAGATAACTAATATAAAGCAAAGTAAAGCATCGATTATTAAGAAAATATCAAACTCTAAACTGTCAATCTTTTCTTTACTAAAATGAGGTATAACATCTAAAAGATAATGTGAAAAAAAAGCTACAGGAATAGCAATTAGAGGGTTAACAACAGATAGTCCAATTAGGGCTCCTGTTAATGAATGATTTATGGCTCGCATATTTAAATTGGTGCGCGAGAGAGGATTTGAACCTCCACGCCTATATGGCACATGCTCCTAAGGCATGCGTGTCTACCGTTCCACCACTCGCGCATAACTCCTTATCATATTAAACATATCTAATTTTTAAACAAGCTTAAAGATTTTTTATTTATTTGCATCGCTTCAGCGTATGCTGAGTACCAGACAGCAGTTACCGAATTAATCAAGATTGGCGCTAGTTCTTTTCTTGCTTGATTACTGAGTTTTAATGTCCAGCCTGTTTTATAGAATCGATTATAAATATTCATCTTGTCAACATGTTGAGCCATATTTCTAAACCAGGTGTCTAGTTTTTGTTTTGTCAAAGAGCTTATATATGTTGTTGGATCTAAATTATAAAAACCAAGCGGAGCTATAAGTGTTGCAAAACCGATTTCGAAAGCGGCATGAGTAGTAAATAAACCTTTAGGTCCCCACATTTTCCAGTTATTTTTAAGAGCATTCATGCTAGTTTCACCGGGCATAATTAGTTTCTTTTTGATAGTTGAGCGCGTGTCCTTGCCTTCTCCTTGTCTTAATTCTGCAAGTAATTGTTCATAAGGATAATGATGAGCAGGAGTTAAACCGTCGACGATAGCATGTGCTAGCCAAGCTGCTTCAAATGCTGATCGCTCGTTATTATATTTTTTTAGTGCTTTAACTAATTCTTGGTAGTGATAATCAATTAAATCGATTAGCTTATTGTCTTTTTTATCAAAAGGTCTTATAAAATGCCATTCTTCGTTAGGTCCTGGATTTTTCCTTTTCATGCTATCGGGACCTCTGTCTCCTTCAAACAATAATATTTGGCTTATATCGGGAAAACAGTTATCAGGCAACAATGTGTCAAGTTGTCTTCTGGCAATCTTATCGATTTTTTGATGTGCACCAATAAGATTACCTGATATTTTTGTAATAGTTGAACCTGAATACATAAATTAGTTTAGATTTGTCACCTTTTGTAAAATTGATACTTCTTTAGCTAACTGCTTGTATTTAGTTAGACTTATATTATTATTGACGAAATATAGAGCTGCTTCTCTAGCTTGATTTATTAGTTTAGCGTCATCTAATCCAGCTATTCTTAAATCTAATAAACCATGTTGAATTTTACCATAAATTGCACCTGGTCCTCTAATCTTTAAATCAAGTTCTGCTAGTTTAAAGCCGTCATTACTTGATTCTATAGCTCTTAATCTGTCACTTGGAGTTTTATTATCAGCATATACTAATAAGGCTTTACCAGGATATTCTCCTCTGCCAACTCTTCCTCTTAATTGATGCAATTGAGCTAGCCCGAAATTATCAGCATCGAAGATAATTATTGTGGTAGCATTCGGAACATCTATTCCGACTTCTATCACCGTTGTAGCTACCAGAATATCTAGTCTATGTTCAATAAAATCGTCCATTATTTTGTTTTTTTCTTCAGCTTTTAATTTTCCGTGAATTATACCAACTTTAAATTCTGAGAATCTGTTATTGGCCCATTTAAATATTTCGTTAACTGAGTAGATAGGGTGACTATCAATGCTTGGACTAACTATGAAGGCTTGTCGGCCCTCCTTAAGCTCTTTAGTGATAGCTTCTATATGTCTTTCGAGTTGAGATTCTGAAAGCAATGTTGTTTTGATAGGTCGTCGATCAATAGGTTTTTCAATTAATCGTGATATGTTAAGTTCGCCGAATAAAGTCAAAGCCAAACTCCGCGGTATCGGTGTGGCACTTAAAGATAACAGATGAGGTTGGGTATTAGCTTTTAATTTTAAAGCCTGTCTTTGTTTAACACCAAAGCGATGCTGTTCATCAATAATTACTAACGCTAGGTTAGGAGCTTTAACTTTTTCTTGAATCAAAGCATGAGTACCGATGATAAACATTAATTTGTTGGTTTGTATTTTTTTTCTAATTTCGTCTTTTTGAGAAGCTGTCATCGCGCCTATTAGAAGTCCTACTTTGTCATCAAGGCCAATACTTTTAAACATTAAATTGACAGTTGAGGCATGTTGTCTAGCTAATAATTCAGTGGGAGCCATAAAGGCTACTTGTTGGCCGCTATTAATTACCATCAAGGCGGCCATTGCCGCAACGGCAGTTTTACCAGAGCCAACATCTCCTTCTACTAATCTATTCATAGGTTTTTGTTTTGTCATATCCTTATATATCTGCCAAATAGCTTTGCGTTGGTCGTCTGTTAATTTAAATGGTAATTTTTGAACGAATAGTCGGGCGAGTTGTTCATCAAAATTAATCGAGATGGCGTTACTTTTCTGATATTCTTTCTTATTTAATTCACTGGCTAAGATCATCATAAAAAGCTCTTCAAAGCCTAAACGTCTTTTAGCTTCTTTCAAATCTTCTAAAGTTAAAGGAAAGTGTATGTCTTTTAAAGCCTGAGCTCGGCTTATAAGTTTGTATCTGTTAATTATTTCTTGAGGTATAGTTTCGGGAATGTTATTGATGATGCTGGTTATTTTTTTTAAGGTTCTTCTTATATCCGATGAGCTAATGCCTTTAGTAACCGAATACCTTGGAACTATACGAGCAGTATTGACGGGAAAGTCAGATACAGCTTCAACGACAGGGTTAAAGATAGCAAACCTTCTATACCTTAGTTCATATTTACCAGTTAAGAAATATTCATGATCTTGTTTAAAACTTGTTAAACGATAGGGTTGATTGAACCAGGTTACTCGAGTACTACCACTGTCATCGCTAACTATAGCATCAGTAATATGCAGTCCTTTTCGAGCATAGTGGCCGGTAGTTGATTTAACTTTAACAGCTACAGTTACTTGTCCAGGCTTAATTGATTTTATCTTTTCTATCTTTGAAAAGTCATCATATCGTCGTGGGTAATAGTTAATTAAATCGTTAATTGTCCTAAGCCCAAGATAATTCAATTTGGTAGTTATTTGTTCACCGACACCATTAATCAAGTGCAGTTCGCTATTAACGTCCATAGTTTTAAATCTCTAACAAAGCTGAATCTTTAAAAGCTTTACCACGGCGTATTAACAATCGACCGTTTTTAAATAATTGTCTATTTAAGTTACTGTCGGTGTATTTTTGATTGTTGACGTATATACCTTGATTAGAAATTAATTTTCGAGCTTCACTTTTTGATTTAGCTAAACTACAAGCAACTAAAATCATCTCCAGATCCATATCTTGCTCTATCTTATATGACTTAATTTCTGACCTAATTGTTGATAGTTCTTCATCTGATGCTAGTGAAATATCTTGATCGCCAATTAGATATCCGGTTACCGATTCAGCTAGATTGGCTAGTTTCTGGCCGTGGACTAATTTTGTGACATTGATGGCTAATGCTTTTTGGGCTAATCGGTTTTTAGGTTTAGCATTATGCTTATTTTCAATCTCAAGGATATCTTCTTTAGTAAAAGAGGTGTATATCTTAAGAAAATCGATAACTGACTCATCTGAAGTATTAATCCAAAATTGATAAAAAGAAGTTGGTGATGTTTTTTTAGGATTTAGCCATACTGCACCAGCTTCAGTTTTACCGAACTTTTTGCCTGATGATTTATCAATTATTAGCGGCATAGTCCAGACATTAGCGCTTTTACCAGTAATCCGACGAATTAGATCGACGCCTGCCAAGGCATTGCCCCATTGGTCACTGCCTGCTATTTGCAAGGATACGCCTTTTTCAGTAAATAAAGTTAAGAAGTCATAACCTTGTATTAACGAGTAACTAAATTCAGCGAAAGATATACCATTACCGTTTAATCTAGTTTGGACAAATTCTCTGTTAACCATTTGTCTCATGGGAACATGTTTACCAACATTACGTAAGAAATCTAAAAATTTAATATCTTTAAACCAATCGTAATTATCAACTATTGTGTAAGGGAGATCTTCAAATATTTGACGATATTGTTGAATAATAGCCTTTTTATTTTCTTCTATAGTTTTTAATGATAATAATTGTCGTTCTTCGGTTTTTCCGTCAGGATCACCGATTGAGCCTGTTGCTCCACCAATTAATATATATGCTTTATGACCAGCTTGGATAAAATGCTTGGCTAATATTAATACCGCTAAATTGCCGATGGTAATTGAATCCGAACTAGGATCAACGCCAATATAAAAACTGATCGGATCATGATCTATATCAGTTATATCTTTATAGGTTGTTTGTTCTAATAAACCTCGCCATTTTAATTCTTCAGATAATGTCATATTTATGATTATACATAGAATAACTTAGGTATTTATAACTTTTATTTAATATTAAGGTTTGTTAAATATATCAACTCATTAAAATAATTAGTTTGGTATAATGACATTTTAATAATTTAGGTTGGGATTTAATTATGCCTCATAGTAAAAGTCGAGGTCGACAAAAAAGGCAAGTCTATACGACTAAAACCGGTAACTATATGAGGTTAAACCAATCAATTAGTGACCGTAAAAAAGCCCGAAAAGCTGAATCTGCCACCGAGAAAGCACTATATTTATCTACTCTACCTAAAAATAGGCTTAAGAGGATATTAGTTAGATGTAGTCCTCAAAGAATTTATCATTTTTGGTTTAGCCGCCAAGGCGCTCTGATGTCATTAAAGATTATTGGCATTGCTGTCTTTATCGGCTTTTTTTAACGATTGGCTTATTTGCTTATCTGAAAAAAGATCTTCCTCATTTAAATAGTATTTCTGGCGATAATTTAGGCGGCAGTATTTCTTATTACGATAGTACTGGTAAGGTGCTTTTATTCCAAGACTATAATGGAATTAAGAGAGTGCCTGTTGCTAGCAACCAAATATCTCCCTACATGAAAGATGCAACAGTTGCTATAGAAGATAAAAATTTCTATAAAGAAGGCGCATTCGATATTAGATCAATATTTAGAGCCGGATTACACGATTTAACTGGAGGTAGTCTACAGGGAGCTTCAACGATTACCGAACAGCTGGTTAAGTTAAACGAAGGCTGGATTGGTTCAAGAACTATTGCTACTAAGATAAAAGAAGTAATCTTAGCCGTTGAAGTAAATAGAGAATATTCTAAAAGCCAAATTCTAACAGGATACTTAAATATTGCTCCTTATGGCAGTGTTGACTATGGTATTCAAGCTGCAGCTGAAGATTATTTTAGAACATCAGCCGCCAACCTTAGTCTTCCTCAAGCAGCGATGTTAGCGGCAATTCCTCAATCGCCAGGTATTTATTCACCTTACGGATCAACTAAATGGAATCCAGCAGCTAGCAATACATTTGATGCTAAAACTTTAATTAATCGACAACATTACATATTGGAACAGATGGTACAACAAGGATATATTAGTCAATCCCAAGCTCAAGCAGCAATGTCTGTAAACGTTTTAAGCCAAGTTCAACCTGAACAAGGTAAGTATACTAATATTCAGGATCCGTATTTTGTTTTAGCCGCTAAACAGCAACTGATCAACCAATTTGGTCAAAATTTTGTTAATAAAGGTGGTGTTAAAGTCATAACTACTCTCAATCTTCAACTTCAAAAATATGCTCAACAAGATATAGCTAACAATACTGCAAATGTCGCGCGTGTTGGTGGCGACGAACAGGCTATGGTCGCTGAAAATGTTAAAACGGGTCAAGTTGTGGCTATGGTTGGCGGAGAAAACTTCAATAACCCAATCGATGGTCAGATAAATTATGCGAATGTTAGGATATCTCCCGGTTCGGCATTAAAACCATTTATGTACGCTGCATTGATTCAAAATAATACAAATGTTGGCGCCGGTTCAGTTTTTTACGATACGCAGAGTCCAATTCCAGGTTACCCATGTACCGATCACACTAGGCCAACATTAACTAGTAACGGCGGTAATTGTTTATGGGATGATAATTATACTTATCCAGGTCCAGAAACTATTAGATATGCTTTGGCGGGGTCAAGAAATGTTCCTGCTGTTAAGGCATCACTTGAAGTCGATCCAACTGACAATGGTTCAGACGGATACAAACAATCAGTGAGTGATTGGATTAATTTAGCCAATCAAGCTATGGGAACTAAAAATGCCTATGCTTGTTATAAACCGGGTGTAAATGTCGAAAACGCTAGTGTTACTCAACAGACTCAATGTTATGGTGCTGCAGCATTAGGTGCTGGCGCAGTATCAATTAATCAAATAGTTAACGGTGATGCTACGTTAGCCAATATGGGACAAGAGTTACCACAAACATATATCCAAAAGATTATTGACGCTTCAGGTAATACAATATATCAATGGCAAAAAACAAAACCTACTCAAGTATATAAACCTGATACGGCTTACATTATAAATAGTATTTTAGACGATCCAAGAGCTACTTATTTGTTTTCATATCAAAAGTTTCAACATGATAACGGTTGGTACAACGCAGTCAAAACAGGTACTGAAAATCAGAATTACAATGGTCTTATGACTGCTTGGAATACCCAGTATGCTGTTGTTGGCTTTGCTGGTTATCATACGTTAGATAAACCTCTGATTGAAGGTTTTATGGAGGATATTACCGAGCCTATTACTAGGACATGGATGGAGCAAGCGTTAGCAGCTTTACATACTAAGCCAATTAATTGGCAACAACCAGCTGGCATCAAAACACTCCCTGGTTTTGTGCAGACGGTTAGTACTGGCTATGGCGCTCAGGTACCCGGGCCTAGTAGTGATATCTACCCTGCTTGGTATACGGGTAAGGGTAGTAATACTCGGCCGGTTACCATTGATAAGGTCTCTGGCTATTTAGCAACAAGTTGTACGCCTCAATTAGCCCGACAAACAATCGGTGGCTCAACAACTAGTTCTTTTTCAGTTGATATATTTTACCCGAGGGTTGTTCCTGATATGTCAGCTTTAGAAAGCGGTAATACGACATCTAGTTCTGCGATTACTCAAACTGATAATATTCATAACTGTAACGACAGTCCGCCAGCAATTGGTTCAATTTCAATAAGTAATAGTAATAATAATCCAAATAGAATTGGTGCTTGTGATTCTTCTTGTGTAATTACAGTAACAGCTTCTGCTGGCAGCCATCCATTATCTGGCGGTAATTATACAAATGCGCCAGCAGGAACAATCAGTATCAAACTTAGCGGACAAAGTATCTGTACAATCGTTATACCGCCGGATCAAAGTCAAAATTTCCAAGGTAGTTGTCAATATGATCCAACAACGTCGGGCAGCGGTTTGTTGACAGCTACCGCTATAGATAGTGTCCTATATTCATCTCAACCGTATACAGCTAACCTGAATTATACTAGCAAGTTATCTGGGTTAACTGTTACACAAAGCGGTTCAAGTTTAAACTTTAATTGGAATGGTGGTGTTGGCCAATATAATATCTATATTTCTGGAACTTCTAACGCTGTTGGTGGCAATTGTGACCCAACGTCTAGTAATAGCTGCACTGCCCCATTACCAACGTCGACTAGTAGTAGTTATACAGTCGAGGATAGTCTTGGTAATACAGCTTCTAGTACATAATTTGCTTAGTCAGACTTTATGGGTTTTGGGATAGTTGTTATGGCTTGAGTTAATTGTTGTTCGGTTAAGACTACTGAATTTCTCTTGATAATAATTTGGTTATACTGGTTAATTAAAGTTAAAACGCTATGTGCCAAATTATTATATGAAGAAACAAGGTTATTATATTGCGGTACTAATGAGTTATAACTATATACTTGATTTTGCGTTCGATAGTTATTTAGAGTATTTTGTAGGTTGTTAATACCCGATTTCAAACTATTTAATTGGTTTTCGTCGCTGTTTATCGTATTTTTAAGGCTTGTAAGTTGATTATCGTATGACTTGATTTCATTTTCTCTAGAAGTAAACGAATTTTGATAATCACTATAAAAATTAAATAGAACCTTTCTGTTGTTGAAGTACTGATGATAAAAGGCTGATAAACCTTTCGGTAAGCTTGGGACTTCTGTACCAAATAGTGAGGTCATTTCGTTTAGAACATGCCCAGGCTCGGTTTTTTTGAAATTATTAATCTGAGCAATAATAACTTGATTTTTTAAGTCATTCTTTTCGTAGTTTAATAATTCTTTATCTAGTTTATTTTTCTGGTATGTATTTAGTCTTTGATAGATGGCGTGTAAAGTCTCGTAGGCTGCAGTTACTTGAACTAAGCCATATAGTTGTTTATTAGTTACGTTTAGTAGGAATATACCTTTTTGATAAGGATGATAACAACCCAAGACGACTATGGTTTCCGAATTATTTGGACATTCTTTTGCGAATACTGATTTTGAATCAATTTGAGGATGATTAACATAAAAAACTTTCTTAGTATATGGTGTCATGCCATCTTGAATAACTATAGATGCAATTTCTGATGATGGTTTGTAATTCAACAAAGAGATGTAATCATCAATATTTTGTTTTTCGCTAATTACAAATATCGCTCCAGTGATAGTGATAATAATTATCGTCAGAGAAATAATAAGTTTTTTTAGACGTTTTGTATTGTTCATGTAGCTTATTAGCTACATTATACATTTTCGCCTGTTAAGGCAAAGTCTAGCCGGCCATCTTTGGCCCGTATATTAACAATATTACCTCTATCAAGCTTATCTTTAAGTAGTTCTGTTGCTAAATAGTCTTCGATAGTGTTTTCGATAAGTCTTCGAAGAGGTCTGACACCATTTTTTACATCATAGCCGTTATTAAGAAGATATTGTTTAGCTTGAGATGTAAGCTCTACGCTAACACCATGTTTTACTAAGCGACGTTTTAAATCATCTATTTGGAGATCAATTATCTTATATATATCTTTTTTAGTTAAAGCTCTAAAGACGATAATTTTATCAATTCTATTAAGAAGTTCTGGTCGTAATGATTTTTTAAGCTCAGCAGTTACTTTATCTTTATTGGCTTCATGTAGTTCATCTAAAGAATCAATTTCTTTTTGATTGTAGGCGTTGAAACCTAAACTAGCTTCTTTTTGAAGCTTATCAGCACCGATATTAGATGTCATGATAATAATTGTGTTGGTAAAATCTATACTACGTCCTTTAGCATCCGTTAATTTACCATCTTCCAATATCTGAAGAAGCATATTAAATACTTCAGGATGAGCTTTTTCTATCTCATCAAATAAGACTAATGAATATGGTTGTCTTCTAATTTTGTCAGTTAATTGGCCACCATCTTCATAGCCAACGTAACCTGCTGGCGCTCCTACCAATCGGCTAACATTATGATGCTCGCCGAATTCACTCATATCAATTTTTACTAGCGCTGATTCTGAACCGAAAAATTCTTTAGCTAATACTCTGGCCAGTTCGGTCTTGCCAACACCAGTCGGACCTAAGAATATAAACGATCCAATAGGTCTTTTCTCGCTACCAATGCCAGATCTATTTCGACGTATAGCCTTAGCTACAGCATCGATCGCTTCTTTCTGGCCAATTAGTTGTTTGCCGATAACTTTTTCTATCTGTAATAAATACTTGGCTTCGCTTTTAATAACTCGTTTAACTGGTACTCCGCTAACTCTAGATACAACTTCAGCGATATGTTCGGGAGTAATAGCTATCGCCTTACTTTTAGTTACGTCTGCTTGTCGTTTTGTTAACTCATCAGCTATTTGAGATACTCTCGTTTTGTATTTTGCTGCTTTTTCATATTCTTCATTATCAACAGCCTCGTCGATTCTGATGTTTAGTAGTTGAAGCTCTTTTTGTAGTTTACGTATTTCCGGGCTTGTTTTTGAGTTGACTACTCTAATATACGCGGCGGTTTCATCAATTAAGTCGATAGCTTTATCAGGCATATGCCGATCAGCGATATATCTTTTTGCTAAATTAACGGCATCTTCAATTACTTCATCACTAATCTTAACATTATGAAAAGATTCATAGTGTTTTCTAAGACCTTTTAATATGGCTATTGTTTCACTAACAGTGGTTTCTGGTACTTGAATGGGCTGGAATCGTCTTTCTAGAGCAGCATCTTTCTCAATATGTTTCGAATATTCGGCCGTAGTTGTTGCGCCAATAATTTGCATCTTACCTCTAGCTAAAGCTGGTTTTAAGATATTTCCAGCGTCCATTGCTCCTTCAGCAGCACCGGCGCCGACTATTAAGTGAAGTTCATCTATGAAGGCGATGATATTATCATCGTTTTCTAGTTCACTGATGACCTTTTTTAAACGATCTTCAAATTCTCCACGGTATTTAGTTCCCGCAACCATAGCTGCAAGATCAATTGTTATTATTCTTTTATCTAACAGACTATCTGGCACATCTTCATTAACGATTCTATTTGCTAATCCCTCGACAATTGCTGTTTTTCCGACACCTGGTTCGCCAATTAAAACAGGATTGTTTTTATTACGTCGGTTTAATATTGTTATCAATCGTTTAATTTGATTGTCTCGACCTACAAGCGGATCAAGTTTCTTTGCTTTTGCCATATCTGTTAAATCGACACCGAATAATTCAACTGCACTATTCTTATTACTTTTTGAACGTCGTCTTGTTTCACCAACAATGCTTTCAGCGTATTGTTGACGATTCAAAAAACGACTTACTTCGTTGAGCAATTGATCTACGTCAACATTCATATCTTTTAATAAAATTGTTGCTCGTGCATTTTTTTGACTTAATATACTGTATAAAATATGTTCTGTGCCACAATACTCTTGTGAAAACTCTTGAGCGATATCATAAGCTGTTCTTAGTGTTAGTTTAGCAGTTTCACTGAGTCCTTTAGCGCCAATCTGAATAACTAATGCTTTGGGTGTTAAATTTAATGCTAGACGGGCTCTATCTAAGGTAACACCAGCGTCGCTTAATATCTTAGACCCCATAGAGCCTGTTTGAGCCAATACGCCTAAAAGCAGATGTTCTGTGCCAATATATGCACTGCCAAAGCTTCTAGCAATTAAATCTGCTTGCCTTAAACTTTGTTTCGCATTAGCTGTTAAATGCGATAAAAAATCTTGAAAATCAGGATTGCTATCTGGTAACATTCTACCCCTTATTATATCTTAATTTAGATCAAATAATGCTGAAAAGATAAGATAAAAATGATCTAAGTAACATAATATATTATTTAGCACTCTAACGTCAAGAGTGCTAACTTAGTTGTTTTCTTTGGTCATGAATTTAGCTAAAGCAATGCCGCCGATAGCTCCGATAACCGATGATCCGCCAACTTCTAGGAAGCTATCTTCAAGACCATGACCATTAAATTGATCGATGAATTGACCGTATTTAATTCCGATCATTAAGCCTAAAACTGCGCCACCAATAGCAAAAATATGTTGAAGTCTTTTTTTTGATTCCGTTTGATTATGGTTGATTGATGGTTGATTTTTTTCCATCTCTTAAGCATTCTTTTCTTCACCATGCTCTTCAATTGCTTCTAGCAATGAGCTTTCCAATTCGCTTTTTTTCTTAAGCTTAGTAGTTTTTATTTTTTCAACTTGTTCGACCGGTTCTGTTAGATTGTTTTTCTCGGCTTCTATATCAAGTTCATAGCCTGTTAATTTCGATGCTAAACGAACATTTTGACCACCTTTACCGATAGCTATACTAAGCTGATCTTCGGGTACGATAACTTTTGCTTTCTTGTTTGTCTCTTCGAAGACTACCTGGACTACTTTAGTTGGGCTTAAGGCGTTAATAATATATTCTTTGGGGTCAGTACTCCAAACAATTATGTCGATTTTTTCTTGTTCGCCAACTTCACTCATAACGGCATTAATTCGGGTACCATGACCGCCAACAAAAGTACCGACTGGATCAACACCTGGAACATTTGAAGCTACGGCTATTTTAGTTCGTATGCCTGCTTCTCGAGCAATGCCCTTAATTTCGACAGCCTTAGATTCCATTTCAGGAACTTCGCCTCGAAAAAGCCATTCCATGAATTGTGTGTTGCCACGACTAACAATTAATTGCGGTCCTCTGGCATTTTTTTCAACGTCTTTTAAATATACTTTAATTCTTTGTCCGGGATAATAGTGTTCGCCTTGTATTTGTTCGCTACGAGGCATTATGCCTTGAGCTTTACCAAGATCAACACGTACAACTGGCCCTTCTACGCGAGCAACATTAGCATTAATCAATGAACCTATCTTATCTTCGTATTCCGTTAGGATTATTTCTCTTTCAGCTTCTCTAAGTCGTTGTAAAATAACTTGCTTTGCAGTTTGAGCAGCAACTCGACCAAAATCTTCAGGTTTTTCGTGAACTTCTACTGTTTCACCGACTTTAATATC
This sequence comes from bacterium, assembly GCA_021809645.1. Taxonomy (GTDB): domain Bacteria; phylum Patescibacteriota; class Saccharimonadia; order Saccharimonadales; family UBA4665; genus JAJZKE01. Next base: position 84,515 of record JAJZKE010000001.1, read on the forward strand.
TTTATTGTTCTTCAAGGCATCATTAAGACTAATTTCTAATGCTGGGTTTGAAACTTTTTCGACAACCTCTTTAGTAACATAGACATCAATAATTCCGGTATTTAAGTTGATACTTACTCTTATATCTTGATCGCGATCGCCGTAATCTCGTTTATATGCTGCAGCTAATGCTTGTTCGACTACTTCTTGAACTGCAGCTTCTGGCAAATTTTTTTCTTCAGCTATTGCCTTGATGGCAACGACTAGTTGTTTCATATCTAAATCCATAGTTTTTCCTTTTCAATAATTGGAGGTTTAATAATTAAAAAAACCGACCTATTGTCAATCGGTCGGAAACCTATATTTATAGATTAGCATATATAATAATTTATGTAAATTGCCTTTTTATATATTTTAAGGATAAGATAGGTTAATGACAAAAACTGTTCGACGACTATATCCAACGTTTCATCCTGAGACATACGATCTGGATTTAACGATTAATCCGAAAAATATGTCGACTATGGGAAGTGTTGTCATTAAGGGTAAAAAAGTTGGTCGACCAAGTAAAAGAATTACTCTCCATCAAAAAAACTTAAGGATATTAAGTGTTAAAATTTTTGAAATAAGTGCAAATGGCAATAACCCTTTAAAAGTAAAGAGAATTGTTTATCAGAATAGTTTTAATGAAGTTAGATTTCATTTTGATCATGATTTATATGCCGGTAAATATCAAATTGAAATTAGTTATATCGGTAAAATTAATACTCAACTTCACGGTATTTATAATTCGACGTTTAAAGATGGATCTAGAGAAAAAACAATTATATGTACTCAATTCGAATCACATTATGCAAGAGAAGCATTACCTTGTATTGATGAACCGGAAGCTAAGAGTGTCTATAGTTTGACCTTAAGAACTCCCAAAGAATTAACAACATCGATATCTAATACCGAGTTGATATCGTCTAAAATACAAGGACAATATATTGTCAATAAATTTGATAAAACCCCGTTAATGAGCAGTTATTTATTGGCTTTTGTCAGTGGAGATCTTCAATATTTGGAAGGTCATACTAATACAAACGTAAGAGTTAGGACATATGCCACCAATAAAAATGTTAAACATACTCGTTTTGCTTTGGACTGCGCAATTAAAACTCTTGATTTTTATAATGAATACTTCGACATATCGTATCCACTCAGTAAATGTGATCTGATTGCTTTGCCTGATTTTTCTTCTGGTGCTATGGAAAATTGGGGGTGTATTACTTTTCGCGAGCAAGCCTTATTAGTTGATCCAAAAACTACATCGTTAGACTTAAAACAATATGTCGCAAATGTCGTTGCTCATGAACTAACTCATCAATGGTTTGGCAATTTAGTAACCATGAAATGGTGGAATGATTTATGGCTTAACGAAAGTTTTGCTAGTTGGATGAGCTATCTTGCTGTCGATCATCTTTTCCCTAAGTGGCATGTATGGACACAGTTTATTGTTGACGAACAAGGCGTTGGCTTAAAACAAGACTCCTTAGAGAATACTCATCCAATAGAAGTAAAAATACATAGTCCAGAAGAAATACGCAATGTCTTTGATGCTATTAGCTATGAAAAAGGGGCTAGCGTGATTACTATGCTTAATGATTACTTAGGTCCTAGTGTTTTTAGAGACGGTATAAGGAAGTATTTAAAGCAACATTCATATTCTAATACTGATACGCTTGATCTTTGGACTGCTTTAGAGGAAGTATCTGAAAAACCTGTAGCTGAATTCATTAGTCGTTGGACAAAAGAAGAAGGCTATCCCTTAGTAAAAGTACAATATGTAGACAATATTAATGTACACCTTGACCAACATCGTTTTTATTTAAATCCCTTAGCTAAAAAATTACCGACAATCTGGCCAATCCCATTATTTAGTAGTTTAGATATTGGTAAAAATGATCCTTTATTTCATCGTTCAATAAATATATCTTTAAAAAAAGATCCAGATAATTTAATTATCAACCAGGGTAGGCATGGCTTTTATCGAACTATCTATGATGACCAAACAATTAACACGATTTTATCTGGTGATTTAATGCAAAATGTTCCTGATGTTGATCGTCTTGGCCTTATTAGCGATGCATTTGAAGCAGCTAAAGCTGGTTATTTGCCTACTTTGAGTGTCTTGAAGATGCTCGAGCACTTCTTTAACGAGAGTAGTTTAGTTGTTTGGGAGGTTATCGCAAGTGGTTTGGCTAGTCTTCGTAGTGTAATGGATGATAAACAATTAAGGGAAGATATGAAGCCTTTTACACGTAAATTAATTAGTCAAGAATTATTGCGTTTAGGATTATCGGCTAAAAAAGATGATAATCATTTTGATAAGTTACTGCGGCCGATTATTTTAGGTATGGCAGCGGTAGCAGATGAACCTTTGGTATTAAAAGAAATAAATAAATTATTTAGTAATAAACTAGCTGTTATTGATCCAGACATTCGTGGTGTCGTTTATACGACTATTGCTAGACATGGTGGAGTAAAAGAATACAATGCTTTGCTAAAGTTACATAATAACAGTATATCGCCAGAAGAACGACTTAAATTAGCGGCCGCTTTAACTAATTTTAAACAATCTCAATTAATTAATAAGTCACTTAAATTAATTACTTCGAAAGATGTTCGCGTACAGGACGCGGCCTATTGGATTAGCTATTCTTTTAGCAATACTTATTCTAGAGAAATGACATGGCAATGGTTAAAAGATAACTGGCAATGGATCGAGCAAAATATGGGAGAGGACATCAGTTTTTATCGTATGCCATTATATGCCGCAAATTATTTTAGCTCATCAGACTTTTTAAAGGTTTTTAAACAGTTTTTTAGTCATCGACTATCATCTGCTTTTAATCGGCCTTTAAAACAAGCTATTGAAACAATCGAATGGCGAATAGAGTGGCGGAAACGCGATCTAGTTGATGTTAAAAGTTTTTTCTCTAAGTGGCCTAAAGGTTAATCGGTGAATGGCACAAGGACCGCATTTAACTAGAGCTTTACGATGTTTACTGGTCCCATAGCCAACATGTTCGTTAAATCCGTATGATGGAAAAAATTGGCTAATATAGTGCATATAATTATCTCTAGCAACCTTAGCTAATATGCTCGCTGCACTGACTGATGGGATAATCGTATCTGCCTTTATTAAAGTTCTAGCTTTTTGGTTATCTTTTAGATAATTGACATTGCCGTCAATAATAATTTCATCAATTTGTTGATCTATTTGCATTAAAGCTCTTTTGATTGCTAAAGTAGTTGCTTTAGTTAGTCCCAAAAGGTCAATTTCATGAGGCCACACCCAACCAAGGCTAGTAATCTTTGCCTGTAAATATATTTCTTTAGACAATTCTTGGCGTTTTATTATTGATAACTTTTTAGAATCTTTAAGACCTAATATTGGTTTATTTAAACTGACTGCACCAATAACCAAAGGACCTGCCCAACAGCCGCGGCCAACTTCGTCTATACCAATAATCATATTTATATTTTACTTATTTTAACTAATTTATCTAAAGCTTTAGGTTATTTTGTTGTTTTACTGCTGTCGCTGTCTTTGTCATTCGTTTCTTCGCTACTAGTAGTAGATACTGTTTGTTCTTTAGTATCTTTTATTTCATCAAGAACATCATTTACTGCACTACGATCAAAACCAATACTTGCCAGTCTGGCTGATTTACCTGTTCGTTGTCTCATGTAGCTTAAATAATTGCGTCTTACTTTAGATCGTTTGGTAACCTCGATTTTAACAATAAGCGGGCTATGTATTAAAAAGCTTTTCTCAACGCCAACACCACTGGCTATTCTCCTGACGGTTATCCTTGATAAATGGCCGCCCTTATTAGATGTCTTAATAACTAAGCCTTGAAAAATTTGGATACGTTCCTTGTTGCCTTCTTTTATTTTTTGATGAACTTTAACTGTATCACCGCTGCGAACGTTGACAACAGCCGTTTTCATATAGCTTTTAGTGATTTCTTCAATTACATTAGACATAATTCTTGAGATTGTACCTTAATTACCCCTGTTCTGTAAATAGTATTTTTAAATATTAACCTATTACCCTGTATATTTCATCAAGTGTTGACTGATGATCAATGACTTTTAATACAGCGTCTTGAAGCATTGTTACCATACCGCTTTTAATTGCTGCCTTTTCAATATCAATGGAAGTAACTACATTTTCGGTTGATTCTAGAATAGATCTAATTAAATCGGTAATTAAAAATTGTTCTCGTATTGCTAACTGACCTTTAAATCCATATGGATTTTTATCAGTAATTATTGGTCGTGCAAGCTGTAAATTATTAAGATCCGGTTTTGGTATTTGTTCCGGTAAAGTATCAACTATTTGTCTTAGTAACTTTATTTGTGATTCGTTCGGTGTATATAGTTCCATTGAGTCCGGATCGATTTTTCGGATTAATCTTTGAGCCATGACTAACCTGATGGCTGATATATACAAAGGATTTTGATTAATTATGTCCGCTAGTCTAGTGATTGCTGCAGAAGCTGAGTTGGCATGGAAGGTACTTAAGACTAAATGACCGGTCATGGCTGCCTGTAGAGCTGCCCTAGCAGTATCAAGATCTCTTATTTCACCAACCATAATAATATCCGGATCAAGTCTTAGAACGGCTCTAAGTTGATCAGCAAATACCGAGTCCTTGGATTTTTCAGATGTCCTGACGGAAATTTGAGTAATGCTTTTAAATTGATACTCCACCGGATCTTCAATGGTTATTATTTTTCGTTCATCGTTAGATAAAGATTCTAGCATTGAGTATAGTGTTGTCGTTTTGCCTGATCCTGTTGGGCCAACGATCATCACTAAACCGCTAGGCTTGGCAATAATGTCATCAACTACTTTCCTTTCAGTCGGTGATAGACCAAGACTATCTAGTTTGTACATCGATTCATCCATATTAAATAATCTCATAACGACATCCATGGAATTAATAGTTTGAACTGTTTCTAATCTCACATTAACGTCTACCTGATGGCCGTCAGCCATAGTAACTTTTTGCGATATATGACCCTGTTGAGCATCCTTTGACGATGTCGATATATCACCGGCACTAGCAATTGCTGATAAAAGCACTCGATATTTATCGTAATTAAGATTTGCTATGGGGTGAAGAACACCGTCAATTCTAAACCTTATCCTTACATTTTCTTGTTGTGTTTCTAGGTGTATATCCGATGAACCAAGACGATGAGCCTGTTGAACTAAATAAGCTAACATGTCATCGGCTTTTACTTGGTTTAATATTTCAGATATTTGATTAACAAGTTCTGGTGAACTCGTCTTATTTATATCTATTTCCTGATATTCAATCTTTGGTGGCGGATCATATAAATTAAGATATTCACGGTAGCCTGTATCTGAAATAATGGCAAAAGTTATTCTTTGGTCTAAATAGGTTTGTTTAATATGACTAATGGCTTGCTGTGAGGTTGTTGTTGTTATTCCAAAAACAATATTGCTTTTGTCAGCTTGTAGAGGAACTGCTTTTAAATTCTTAATTTGATCATTTGACATGACTTCCTTATACAAGATTTTATTGATAATCTTAGAAGTATCAACGTAATCAAACCCAAGTATACGGGCACGTCTTTCAGTAGACTGTTCTTCATCGAACCTAGCATCTTGACTCATTATGTATATTATAAATGCTTATGGCTAAAACAATAAATACTTCCAGACAAATTGTGATCGTTGCCAATAATATCCGCAGTGCTCATAACGTCGGCTCATTATTTAGAACAGCTGAGGGATTAGCTATCAACAAATTAATTTTAACTGGTTATACACCTTATCCAATCTCTAAAAATGATCTTCGCTTACCACATATAGCTAAAAAGATTGATAATCAAATTCAAAAGACAGCTTTGAATGCTCAACATAGCTTAAGTTGGAGCTACAGCCAAGATATTAATTTAATATTAAATAAGTATCGTCTTTTAGGTTACACGATTTATAGTCTAGAGCAGGCACCGCATAGTATCGCCATAAATAATCTAAAACCGACTGAGAAATCATTAATAATACTTGGCAATGAAATCAATGGTATAGAGAAAGAGATTTTATTGCAAAGTGATCATATCATCGAAATACCGATGTTAGGTGAAAAAGAATCCTTTAACGTTGTTCAAGCTGCAGCAATGGCTCTATTTTATCTAAGATATTGTTAATTAATGATAATATACTTTATAGGAATAAAAATGACTTTAGTTAAGAATAAACCAAGAGTCACCGCCAACCAGAGAAAAATGGTCGGTAGCCATCATAAGAAAAACAAGAAATATCTTAAAACTTATTGGCCATATCTGCCAATTATATCTATTTTAACTGGCTCAATATTAGTTAGTTATTATTTACCCTTATCTCATGAGAATAAAAATAGTTTAAGATCAGGTTATAGCGCAAGAATTAGCTCGGTTATTGGACGATCTAATAATATACTACTTGATCTTATGTATATTATATTTGGTTGTTTAGTCATCTGGTATGCCTTAAGACATTTTAAAAGGCTCAAGAAGCTAGCATATGAGGGCGAGGAATATTTAGCCAAACATTACTTATTTGATATATTAATTGGCGTCATTATTGGTGGGCTTTTTATTATGATTACTTAGCTAACAGCTAGGTTCTCGCTACCAACAAGTTCACTTAAAATATTAATACCTTCTGTATTTTGATGATCAAAACCGTTCGGAAGTCTAATCGCTTGTCGATCGTTGTTATTCTCAAAAACTAATATTACTTTTGCTTGGCCAATATATTTATCGATTGTTGTTTTTAAATTAGTTAATAATCTATCGTCGATATTATTTTTTAATTTAATATATACTTTAGGATCTTTATTGGAACCATTACTATTCGATATTTTAGTTAAGTCTAAAGGCTCTATATCTTCAAGGATCAGACTTTTAGAGTTATTGTTAACATTTGATGATCTTGAAGAAACAGTTGAGTGAAAGAGATAAATCTTATCTCTAATTAATTGATCAGCTAAATCTTTATAAACTTTAGGAAAGACGACCATTTCAATATCAGCCGTTAGATCTTCGATTTTCAAAAAGGCCATTCGTTGGCCATTTTTAGTTGTTATTTCTTTATTATCGCTAATTAAACCGCCAACTGTTACTTTAGCATCATTGGCCATGTTTTTTATTTGAGAAATTGGTATACACTTATTAGCTAAATAATCGCTAATATCACTAAGTGGATGTCGACTAAGATATATACCTAGCAATTCTCTTTCCCATGATAAATATACTTTTGTATCTATATCTTCTTTATTTTTAATTAATTCTATTTTATGACTAACGACATTTTGTATCGGTCCTCGACTATCGAATAAATTAAGTTGATTTGATTCTTTTTGTTTTTGTTGTCTCGAGGCGTACGATATCATTAACTCGATATTATTAAGTAACAGTTGGCGGTCATAAAAACTGTCAAATGCACCTGTTTTTATTAAACTTTCTAAAGATTTTCTATTTACTATTCTTGGATTAACTCTAGTTAAATAATCTTCAATACTTGAAAAATGTTTATCTCCTCGAGCTTCGACTATTTCTTCAGCTGCTGAAGTGCCAACGTTTTTAATAGCTTTTAGTCCAAATCTGATTTGTTTTTTATTAGGTACAATACCAAATTCGACAAATGATTCGTTAATATCTGGCGGTAAAACCTCTATATTTAAATGTCGACATTCAGCTATCTCGATGGCTAATCGATCAATATTATCGTAATCAGTTGTCATTAGGGCTGCCATAAAAGCGTCGGTAAAATGTGCTTTTAAGTAAGCTGTCCAGTAAGATATCTGGGCATAAGATGTAGCATGAGATTTGGCAAACGAATAGTCAGCGAATGGTTGGATTAAGGACCATAGTTCTTGAGCTTGTTTTTTAGATAATCCCTGCTCCATCGAACCTGATATAAATTTAGGTTCTTCGGCTTGCATTATGTCTCTTTTTTTCTTACCAATTGCCTTTCTTACTAGATCAGCTTCAGCAGCTGAATAGCCAGCTATACGCTGCAGTATTTGGATTATTTGCTCTTGGTAAACCATTACACCGTATGTATCTTTTAGGGTCGATTCTAGTGCGCTATGAAGATATTTAATCTTATTCGGATTGTTTTTCCCTTCGATAAAACGCGGTATTTCTGACATTGGTCCTGGTCGATAAAGTGCAACCATAGCGATAATATCTGTAAACATAGTCGGTTTTAATTGTTTTAAATATCTTTTCATGCCTGCTGATTCTAGCTGAAATACACCGACAGTATCAGCAGCCTGCAAAAGTTCAAAAGTTTTTTGATCGTCTTTTGGTATCTCGTCGATATTAATTGTCTTGTTATATACTTTTCTAATTATTCGCTGAGCATTTCTAATTGTTGTTAAATTAGATAAACCCAAAAAATCGATTTTCAATAGACCTAGTTCATCGATTGGCCCCATTGAATATTGAGTTGAGACAACGCCCTTTTGAGCCATTTCTAAAGGAGCAAATTTGACTATTTCGTCAGGTGCAATTACAACGCCGGCAGCGTGGATACCATGGCTTCTAATTGTTCCTTCAAGTTGAATAGCTAAGTCAAAGACTTTTTTAGCTGTTTCGTTGGTCTTATACTCATTATTTAAGTCTTCATCGTCTTTGATTGATTTTTTAAGTGGAATATGTCTTCCTTGAACTGGAAGAGGAATCATCTTAGCTAAACGATCTGCTTCAGCGTATGGTACCTGTAAGACTCTGGCTACATCTCTAACGGCGTTCCTAGCTGCCATTCTGCCAAAAGTTACTATATTAGCGACTTTTTGTGATCCGTATTTATTGACACAATAGTTTATTACTTCATCTCGTCTAGTATCTTGGATATCTATATCGATATCCGGCATTGATATTCTTGATGGATTTAAAAATCTTTCAAACATTAGATCGTATTTTATTGGATCTATTTCGGTAATACGTAAAGCGTAAGATACAATTGAACCTGCAGCTGAGCCTCTTCCCGGCCCAAAAATAACCTTATTATCTTTACCCCAATTAATAAAGTCTTGAACGATTAAGAAATATCCACTGAATCCCATTTGATGAATAACACTAAGCTCGTACTCTGCTCTATCTATATATTTTTGATCTAACATTTTTTTAGCTTGAGTAATAGTTAATGATATAGATTTTTGTCGGCTAACTTTAGCGTAACGCCAGGCTAATCCTTGGTATACTAAAGCTTCTAGATAATCTTTTTCATTAGATCCTTGAGGTACTGGAAATTTAGGAATTAGTATTTTTCCTAATGGTATATTTACGTTGCATAAGTCAGCTATTTTTTTAGTGTTAGAGACAACATCCGGATGATCGTTACCCCATCTCTTTATTATTTCATTTGGTTCAGTGACATGAAGTTCTAAATCTTTTAAACTAAGTCTTTTTTCGTCTGTAAAAAATGAATTAGTTTGAATGCAAAGAAGTATTTCATGAGCTGTTTGATCTTGCTGCCTTAAATAATGGGCGTCGGCAGTAACTACTACCGGAATTTGTAAATTTTTAGCTATTTCAAAAACTTGATCGTTAATGTTTTTTTGTATTTTATTAAAAGTCGGATGATTAGGGTGCCCATGATCTTGAACTTCTAGATAATAACGATCATTAAAAACTTTCTTATACCATTTAGCAATTTCCTGAGCATCTTTAAAAAGCCCCTGGTTTAATGCTTGACCTATTTCACTACCCATACAACCGCTTAAGCAAATGAGTCCTTTATTATATTGTTCTAATGTTTGCCGGTCGATTCGTGGCTTATAGTAATAACCATCCAGGTTGGCAATAGAAGATAATCTCATTAAGTTTTGATATCCAGTATCGTCCATAGCTAATAAGATTAAGTGGTAGTTCTCTTTGTCGTAGTTTATATCTTTATCGGATAACCTACGACTAGCGATATATGTTTCGATTCCTAAAATCGGTTTTATATCTTTAGACTTCGCATCTTTATATAGCTCTATTAAACCGCTTAGAGTACCATGATCAGTTATGGCAATTGCTTCCATTTTGGCTTTTTTTACAAAATCTATCAACTCTGGCACCTTTGTTAATCCATCCAATAAACTATATTGGGTGTGATTGTGCAGGTGCACAAAATCTTTAGCTTTAAGTTTTTTTCTTTCAGTCAACCGAAACCTCCGGATGCCTCTTTTGTTTTTCTATTATACAAGACTATAGAATAGAATTCGATAATTTTTTACTTTTTTATAAATTTTCTAAGTTCGTTTAAGCTTTCCTTGGCTCTACTTAAAGCGGCTTCTAAATCCTCATCTAAATTATCTTGTCCGTGTAAAGAGCTTAGAATATTTTTAATTTTTTTCTGTGATGTTCTTGTTCGATTTTCAATTTCTTTAAATTTTGAATTAAACTTTGGAATTTTAGATACCTTGTTCAATAAATCTTTATTTTCACTATAAATTGATTTAAATTCTCGTTCGATTTGTTGAATGTTAACAGATTTCTGAAGTCTTTTTCTAGTTCTTTGACCACTTCTTGGAGCTGTTAATAACCCAGCGACATAACCAACAGTTAAAAGTCCTATGACTTTTGTTATTGATTTTCTTACTTTTGGCATTATTTTCCCTTATCTTTTTCTAATAGACCGTGAATTAGACTAATTAGTGGATGTTTGGCGTGTGAAGCGCGACCAATGTGCCTTAAGGTTTCAGTGGCTGATTCGATATTATCAATAGCTGCTTCTGTTGTTTTGGCTATTTTTCGTATCTTATTTATTACAGCTATTGCTTCGATCAAAAATACAATTAAGACAATAAATAAAACACTTAATACTATGGTTATTATCAAAAGTTCGATATTATTGGTCGTTGACATATTTATTCCTCATCACACTATTTATGTTTATCTAATGTATTATACTCTATGATTTTTTTATATATCATAATTTAACCTATCTTAGACTTTATTAAGGTTGTAACTATTGTCGGATTAGCTTGACCTTTTGATCCCTTCATTACCTGACCGACGAGAAAGCCAATAGCTTTATCTTTACCCTCTTTGAGATCTTTAACCGCTTGAGGGTTATTGGCTAATACTTGATCGACGATATCATTTAACAGTCCTTCATCAGATGTTTGTAAAAGTTTAGATTCCTTAGCTACTTCTTTTACATCCTTTGGTAACTTTTTCATGGTTAACAATTGACTGATTAGTAGTTTAATATTCGTTGAGCTAATTTCTCCTGATTCAAATATTGAATATACCTGATTATATATCTGCTGAATATTTTTATCGCTTAATTCTATATTTTTAGCTGATTCGGCAAGTTTTTTACGTAAGGGTAGTTCAATATTAACCAGCCAATTAGCAATTACCCGAGCCTGGTTGGTTGGTAAATTAACTAAATAATCTAAATTGTTTAACGAATATTCAATTTCGGCTTCAATTAAACTTTCAATAATTGATGTACTTAAACTGTGTTTAGAAACTTGTTGACGCCAATACTTGGGTAACTTAGGCATTGATTGTTGGATTTTTAATATATATTGATCATCTAGTAATATTGGTGGTAAGTCTGGATCAGGCATGTATCGATAGTCATCGGCATTTTCTTTAGAACGCATCGAATAGCCTTGTCCTTTAGTATCGTTCCAGCCTCTTGTTTCTTGAATCACTTGTTGGCCAGACTCGATTAGATCTATTTGGCGATTCATTTCATAAGTTATCGCTCTTTCAATTGATCGAAAACTATTCAGGTTCTTTGTTTCAGTTCTTGTACCTAATTGATTATCTTTTGAGATACTGACATTTACATCGAATCTCATGTTGCCGTAGTAAAGATTGGCTTCTGAAACATCAGCATAACGCATTAGAAGATAAAGCTCATGAGCATAGGCTTTTGCTTCTTCAGGACTATGCATTTCTGGTTCTGAGACAATTTCAAGTAGAGGCGTGCCAGCACGATTAAGATCAACAAGACTATAGTTCTGATTGTCGGGATGAATACTTTTTCCGGCGTCTGATTCAAGATGGGCCCTGGTTATATTAACTCGTCTTAATTGATCATTACAGTAAAATTCGACGTAACCGCCAACGATAATCGGTTGATCATATTGACTTATTTGATAACCCATTGGTAAATCGGGGTAAAAATAATGCTTACGATCAAATTTTGAAAAATATGAAGGTTTTGAGTTTAAAGCAAATGCAGCTTTTGAAGCTAATTCAATTGCTTTTTCATTTAAAACTGGCAAAGCACCAGGTAATCCAAAATCTATATGATTGATTAAAGTGTTAGCAACACTATCTTTACTGTCGTTATCTGAGCCAGAAAAAAGCTTAGACTTTGTTTTTAGCTGAACATGAGTCTCAATACCAACAGTTAAAATATATTCTATTTTAGGCATTTTTCTTTCCTTTTTTATCTGGGCCTAAGGCACCTAAGTCTTTTAAAGCAAGTCTGAAAGCCGCTAGTGCTTCAAGAGTATCTTTTTTACTTAATTCCCGATAATTATGGTCTGTTATCTTATTCTTTAATTTATGGCTTAACCAAACTGCATCATTTGAAGTAAAAAAGTGTTGAGCTGAAACTAAACGTTCACCAGTGGTTTTACCATGAAAATGACGTTTTTTTAAGGCCTCATCGAGTAAATTGTCAGCTTCAATAACTGCTTGGTACCATGTTTTCTTACTCGAACAGAGTTTTTGTAATTTAGTCCAACGTCTCATAAAGTACTTTTTGTCTAATACAGTTTTTTTATTCCTTAATATAAATGTAGTTATAACAACAATTAAGATTAGAACCCCGCCAGATATGTTAACAAAATTAAGCATTGATTAATTCCTCTAGATATTTAGCATAATTAATCAAATTATGATCTTCTTTTTGCCTAGCCATTAATTGTACACCGATAGGTAATTTGTCAACCTTACCAGCCGGTATGGCGATTGACGGTATGCCAACTAGATTAGCTGCAACAAGAACAATATCATTGAGGTACATTGATAGCGGATCAGCTGTGAACTCGCCAATTTTAAAAGCAGTGGTCGGTGTAGCTGGACCAATTAAGTAATCTACTTTTTTAAATGCTTCAGTAAATTCATTAATCATTTTAGTTCTTACTATTTGAGCCTTTTTATAATAAGCATCGTAGTAGCCGCTACTTAGTACGTAAGTACCGATCATTATTCGTCTTTTTGCCTCGTTGCCAAAACCTTTAGAGCGGCTGTTATAGTAACTTTCTTCTAAGCTTTTAGAATTAGCGTCACTAAAACCGTATCTTTGACCATCGTAGCGGCTTAAATTTGATGCTACTTCTGCTGGACAAAGTATATAGTAAACTGCTAGAGCCAAAGGTAAACTGGGTAAACTTATTTCTTTAACTATATCTCCGTTGTTACTTATTTTTTCCGATATTGACAGTACTCTATCTTTGACTTTTTGATTAATGCCGTCAGCTAAATATTCTTTAACTAGGCCAATCTTTATCTGTTTATTGGGCTTTTTAAAGTCACTAAATTTATTATCTTTAACTTCTACGGTAGTTGAATCAAGGTCATCTTGACCACTCATTACTTCCATAACTAGAGCTACATCTTCAACACAATTAGCCAGTGCGCCAATACAATCAGTACTACTAGCCATTGCTACTACTCCTGAGCGGCTGACCAGGCCATATGTTGGTTTATAGCCAACAACACCGCAAAAACTTGCTGGTGCCCTAATTGATCCGCCTGTATCAGTGCCTAAACTAAAGGGCGCAACATCAAGAGCGATTGATGCTGCAGATCCACCTGAACTACCGCCTGGAACACGAGACTTATCATAAGGGTTTAATGTTGTAAAGAAATCACTGTTTTCAGTGCTTGAACCATGAGCAAAGGCATCTAGATTTGCTTTAGCAACGCAAATAGCTCCCTCAGCTTCAAGCTTATTAATTGCTGTTGCCTGATAAGGGGCATCAAATCCTTTCAACATGTTACTAGCGGCCGTAGTTTCAGCTCCAAAAGCAAGAAAGTTATCTTTAGCTATAAAAGGTACACCGGCTAAACGACCGGCGTTTTGACCTTTTTTTACCTTATTATCTATCTCTTCAGCCCGACGTCTAGCTCTATCGCTGGTTGTTGAGATAATTGCTTGAAATTCTTTTTTTTGTTCTATTAATGCAAGTGATTTGGCAACTAGACTAGCGGCGCTAGTCTTACCGCTATTAACTTCTTTGGCAAGTTGTTGTATTTTTGGCCAGTTGCTCATTCAATCATCCGTCCAACTCGTATGTATCGATCGTGCATTTTAGGGACTATTTTTAAAATATCATCTACTTGATATCCGTAATTTATTACTTTGTCAGGACGCCAAACATTTACTAGTCCGGTTACCTGATTAGTCGGTTCTAGGTCATCAGTTTCAACTTCGTTAAGTTGCTCAACGTAATTTAATATGCTAGATATTTCATTGATAAAGCTTTCAACTTCCTCATCACTTAGACTTAATCTAGCTAATTGAGCCAATTTTAATATATCATCATGTGATAAAATTGCCATTTGTCATTTAGTATAACTCATGGGCTTACTTTAAAAAATGGTTGATTAGTTGTTATTTTTATTCATTTTATTTTTTATCTGATCAATTAAATCTCGCAGCTCTGCAGCTTGTTCAAATTGCAAGTTAGCGGCAGCTAGTTCCATTTGTGAAGTTAAATCATTAATCAATAATTTATATTCTTCTTTTGGTATTTTATTAAGTTCAATTTTGGCTCTTTTTGCTTCTTCTGGTAAGTCTGGGCGTATACCTTTGTCGATCGACTTGGAAATGCCTTCAGGAGTAATATGATGTTCTTTATTATATTTATCTTGTAACGCTCGCCGTCTATTAGTTTTGTCGATGGTTTTATTCATACTTTCAGTTAAATGATCAGCATACATCAACACTCTTCCTTGTTCATGCCGAGCAGCTCGGCCTACTGTCTGAATTAATGCTTGTTCGCTTCTTAAAAATCCTTCTTTGTCGGCATCGAGGATAATTACTAAACTCACTTCTGGTAAATCTAATCCTTCTCTCAATAAATTAATACCGACTAAGACATCGTATACTCCGAGCCTTAAGTCACGTAATATATCGCTTCTATCTAAAGTATCAATGTCGCTATGTAAATATGATACTTTTATGCCTAGATCTTCTAGGTATTGCGCAAGATCCTCGGCCATTCTTTTAGTTAATGTTGTAATCAGAACTCTTTGTTGCTTCTTGATTGTATCTTTTATCTCGCCTAATAAGTCATCAATTTGACCTTCTATCGGTCTTACTTCTATTAGAGGATCAAGTATGCCAGTTGGCCTAATGAGTTGTTCGGCTGGTTTTGGACTTCTAGAAAGTTCGTATTGGCTGGGTGTAGCACTAACATAAACAACTTTATTGATATGTCTTTCAAATTCATTGAAGGTTAGTGGTCGATTATCTAAAGCGCTCGGTAAGCGAAAGCCGTGTTCAACTAATACCTCCTTGCGTGAACGGTCGCCATTATACATACCTCTAAGTTGAGGAATGGTCATATGACTTTCATCGATAACCATTAAAAAATCATCAGGAAAGTAATCTAATAAAGTAGCTGGCTGTTCTCCTGGTTGACGATTAGTTAAATACCGAGAATAGTTTTCAATACCTTTAACAAATCCTGTTTCGGTTAACATTTCTAAATCGAAGTTTGTTCGTTGACTAAGCCTTTGTGCTTCGAGTAGCTTATTTTGATTATTAAGTTCGTTAAGTCTTTGATCGAGCTCTTTTTTTATTTGATTGATTGCTTTTTTTAATTTTTCTTGGGGAGTAACGTAATGCGATCCAGGGAAGATTCGGTAACTTTCCAAATTAGCTAGTATTTCGCCGGTTAGAGGATCAATGCGTGTTATCCGATCAATTTCTTCACCAAAAAAATCAATACGATAAGCATATTCTTCGCCAGCAGGATAAACATCAACGACATCACCCTTAACCCTAAAAGTACTTCTATGAAAATCAATATCATTACGTTGATATTGGATATCACTTAATTGTCTCAAAAATTTGTCTCTAACCCGTCTCTCTTTAACCCTTAAATTGATCGATAAATCTGAATAATCATTGACTGATCCAATGCCATATATGCAACTAACGCTAGCCACAATAATAACGTCACGACGGCTCAATAAGGCATCTGTAGTTGCGTGCCTTAAACGATCAATTTCTTCATTTATCTGCGAATCTTTCTCAATATATGTGTCAGATCTTGGAATATATGCTTCTGGTTGATAATAGTCAAAGTAGCTAACAAAATAATGGACAGCATTATCCGGAAAAAATGTTTTAAATTCTGAATATAGTTGAGCGGCTAGGGTTTTATTATGGCTTAAAACTAATGTTGGTTTATTAATATTTTTTATGACGTTTGAGATAGTAAAAGTTTTACCGCTGCCGGTAACTCCTAATAGAGTCTGATGCTTAACATTGGCTAGTAAGCCTTCGGTTAATTGCTTAATTGCTTTAGGCTGATCGCCAGTTGGTTGGTAATCACTTTTTAACTTAAACGAATCCATGTCATATATTCTATATGACAACTGCTAGCTAATAAATTTTAGTTATATAAATTCAAGTATTTAGCGTTCACATCATCCAGATGCTTAGTTAACTGGCTAATTAAGTCATCAGCCGAATCACTAAAGCAAATCGGTATGTTATTGCGAATAGGTTTTGCTATGTCTAGTAAACGCTGAATTTCATCGCCTATACCGCCGGCGCCATGTAAAAAACCAATAGGCGTGTCAGTTTCTGCAGCAATCGTAAATTCGTGAAGCGTGCCTAACCGTCCACCAATGCTCAGTACTGCATCGCTTGATGTTATTAGTAAACTATCTCGACCAGCATAATGTAACCCGGTATACAAAATTACATCATAGGCCTTTACCGGTAATCTGTATTTAATGACATGCTCAACTTTTGAGGCAGCCGGACTAATACCAAGACTCATCTTACCGCCTGCTTGCTTATATCCTTCAGCAGCGTAATTAGGAAGTCCTACGGTAGCACCAGTTAAAAGAGTATGTCCAGCTTTTGCTAAAGCTGCGCCTAATTGTTTAGCAAGGTGTTTACCTTCTTCGACGCTTTCACCACGAGCAGCGCCTGAAACAGAAAATTGATACATTGTTTTAAGTATAACTCTTATGATTAATTAAATTCCAGTACTTCATTTTTTGACAACGTTACCTCCTTAAATAACCAGTTAATAATATGTTCTGGTTTTAGATACATTGATGTTAACTCCTGACTTAGGGCATGTCTAAAGTGAGATATCTGACGTTTTTCATAAGTTAAATCATTAGATAAATTATGAGCTACGTCTAAGACATTTAATGAAGTAACCTCTGAAGAATTTAAATAACCTAGAAAATGACTGTCAAGCCAAAAGTTTAAGTCGCCTAAAATATTGGAAAAGTTTTGTCGTATATTTTCATATTTTAAATCTTCTTTTTGTAAATGTGGCAAATGAGCTAAATATTTGCTAACATTAGTTGCTGTTATTTTTTCAGTCACTTTCTTTAATTCTATTTGTTCGTTAAGCAGATTAATTTCTGAATAAGGTTCATTACAGGTAATTTGATATAATTTTTTGCCGAGTTGGCCACTGACTTGATGAATCTTTAAATAACTAGAAACAGCTAAAATTACTTCTATTTCCGATATTAAATTAATTAACATCGTAATAACACTTCCTGGTTTAGGATTATCATCAACGGGCAATATAATAATACTGGCTAACTCATAACAAGAGACTAAAGTTAAATCGGTACTTTCTTTTACATCGTTTAGTATAGTTGTCCATTTACTATTTGTTTTGGTAATAACAGTCAACGAGCGGCTTTCAAAAGAAGTATTGTCGAGCTTTTTATATTTAAAATAAAAGTTGTTTAAATACACTTCAGATTCAAAGATATTAATAGCCATTAATATTAACGGCATAGGTTCGTGTTTTAGCATTGAATCAATTGAGCGGTAATTTAATGCTTTCATTGCTTTTTTCGGCGGTAATTGTTTAAATATTCTTTTTAGCACGCTAGGCCTAACAGATAAACATGATGTTTTTATATCTAGTAGTTTTATTAACTCTAAAAGGCCATCAAGAAAATTAGCTTCAGCATTAACTCTTGTTGCCGCTAATGTCCTTATATTATTTATTATATTGACTTCGTCTCTTTTAAGCTTATGATTTAAAGCATAATATATTTCTTTGGCGGTAGTATCTCTTGGGTCAAGTTCTAGCTCTCTTATTTTCTGATAGGTACTTTGAATAATTTGAGATGAAAGTCTAATATCGTTATTGGGGTGTCCACTACGTCTCTCAAGCGCCATTATTGATTGCTTGAATTTAGGATGATTTTGTCCGAGTAATTCGCCAAGATGTTGACTCAATTATGATAGAACCTTTCAGTATTTATTTTAGCTCTTAGACTATTTACTAATGGTATATTAGCATAAATACTATCAGTTGTTTAAATTGGAAGTATGATACCAATTAGGTGCTTTCCTTAAAAAAGATTGTAACTGGTATTCAGACAATAAACCCGCTTGAGCACCGACACTTTGGACAACACTCATCGAATTAATTGGTGCCCACATTAGAGCTCCTTCAATGTCTTGTCCTTTAGCCAAAGCTGCCACGAAAGTTGAAGCAAACGCATCACCAGCTCCTGTTCTATCTGTTGGTGGTGCTGGATCAGGATATAACGGCATCTTTAATCTCACAGATCCGTTTGAAGCATATGCTCCGCTAGGACCATCTGTAATAACTACCGTTCGAGGTCCAATTTCATGAAGTTTATCAAATAAATCGTTAATATCTTCGTGATTACCACCACCGACAATAACAGCTTCCTCTCTATTTAAAATCAGTACTTCGCATCTTTTATACAATCGATGTAAACGATGTACACCCGCCTCCATTTGAAAAGTACCTGGTTGGAAGGCAAATTTAATATCTATATTATCATCCAGCCAGTCAGCAATCTGGTCATGATAATCCATGGCATGTTCACTAATTGAACTGAAATATACCCATCGTGGTAATTCTTTGGGAGTTATGTGAGGCCAATGATAATCATATTCCTCATGTTTAATTAAGATCGTTCGTTCGTCCTTGTACCAAAGAACATAATGATAATTGCTTTTCTTATTATGATTAATTTTTATAAAACGTGTATCGACTTCGTTTTCGTTAAGCGACTCGATCATGTCGCGACCATAACTATCATTACCGACGTTAGTTACAAATGCACTATTTAAGCCCAGTCGAGCAAATGATACGGCGGCATTGGCGGCATTGCCTACCGCTTCTACAATTTGAACATGATCATAAGGTATTTTTGAACCAAACTCCATGGCAATTAAACGTTTATCATCTTTTTCGATGATTTGGGCTTGATCTTCGATAAGTTTTATAAAGGCATCAGTTACGATGTCACCGATACTTATTACGTCTATTGAATCTGACAATTCTTCCACCTTTTCTCTAATTTTTATATACTTAACGGATTAATTGATTTACCAGCAGAATTAAAATCTTCGATTTTGCTCTCAACAACTTCTTGGACAGACTTGACGACGTTTCGAGATATTAGCTTGGCTACTGAAAATTCATCGGGATTTTCCTTTAAGGCTTTCTCGATTGATGTCCGATAAGCAAATCTCATATCCGAGTTAATATTTATCTTGCTTACACCAATCTTAACTGCTTCTCGGAAATAATGGCCCGGGGTATCACTACCACCATGCAGTGATATATTGCAATCGATAGCTTCTCTAATACGTTTTAGTAATTCAAGATCAAGTATTTTAGGCACATTATATTTACCGTGTAAGTTACCGATGGCCGCTGCAAAAGTATCAATTCCCGTTGCATCAACGAATTGCTTAGCTCCTTCTGGAGTAGAAAAAGTCTTCTTTATTTCTTCATAATCTATTTCTTTGTCAAAAAAGTTAGATCCGCCGCCAAAGTAATGTGGTTCACTTTCTACCGATGCTCCAGTTAGTTTTGCATAGGCGACGACTTCTTTGGTAGCCTCAATAATTTCTTCATCTGAAGCTTCATGATTAGCTTGAGATACATCGATATGAATAAACTCAAAACCGGCCTCAATACCTCTTTTGGCAGCATCAACACTAGGGCTGTGGTCTAAATTAACATATATTTCGATTCCGTAATTGTACTTAAAGTTATCAACTAAATCTCTAACGTTATCAAGACCGATATCATCTACTTCTCCTTGGCTAACCTCAACTAGTACCGGTGCTTTTTTGTTGGCAGCAGCCTGACAGACAGCTTTTAGTGTCGGTTCATCGTCTAAATTAAATGCACCGAAAGCCCAATGTTCTTGACGGGCCTGTTGCATTCTTTGGCGTGCTCTTTGGCAATTCCTTCTTATTTGAGGTAATGTTAGCGGCATATAGTTCTATTGTAACTGTTTATGCTTTTTAATTTCAAGAATATTATGAGCAGCTAAGACAATATGTTTTGCATCAAGACCAAAAAAGTTAATTAACTCATCCATCTCGCCAGATTCTCCAAATCTATCGAGCATACCTATTCGTCTCATTGGCGTCGGTAACTCTTCGGCCAATAACTCAGCAATTGCACCTCCAAAACCACCGATTATTTGGCCTTCTTCGACGGTTATTACTAAACGTGTCTTTTGAGCGCTCTTTAAAATTGTTTCTCGATCTAGAGGCTTAATAGTAGGAACATGAATTACTTCGGCATTAATACCATCTTTAGCTAAAATTTCGGCAGCTATCAAGGCTTGATAGGTCATTGTTCCAGTTGCCATTAAGCTAATATCAACACCTTGCCGATAAATATATGCTGGTCCAATTTCAAAAGGAGTTTCGATAGTCGTAATTATCGGTATAGCTTCACGAGCTAAACGCATATAGTTAGGTCGATCGTTTTTAGCCATTGCTAAAGTAATTTTTTTAGCTTCAACAGAATCAGCCGGAGCAAGGACGATCATATTCGGTAATACTCTCATTAGAGCAATATCTTCTAGCATCTGGTGAGTTGCGCCATCTGGACCAACGCTAACACCAGTATGTGAACCGATAATTTTTACTGGCTGATTATTAAGACAGATTGTAGTTCTAATCTGCTCCCAATTTCTTCCTGGACTAAACGCTGCGTAGCTTGAAACAAATGGTATTTTACCGGCAGCTGCAAGACCACTGCCGACTGTTACTAGATTTTGTTCAGCTACGCCAATCTCGATAAATCGATCTGGATATTTCTCTTGGAACATATACATTTGAGTAGATTCGGTAAGGTCAGCACAAGCTGCAACAACATTTACATCTTGGTCACCAGCCTCTACTAAACCAAGGCCGAATCCTTTACGGTTCGGTTCGGTTATCGGTTTCTTGCTATAGTCAGCTAAATTGTAGTCGGTCATTGATGCTCGCTCCTTATTCGTCCACCTAAGGTCCTTAGTTCATTTAAGGCTTCTTTCGCTTGTTTTGGATTTGGAGCTCCGCTATGCCAATGAAAATCATATTCCATGAAGTCGACGCCTTTTCCAGGTACCGTATAGGCAATAATCATAACTGGCTGTTCGGTAACAGCTTTAGCCATTGAACAGGCATCAATAAATGATTCGATGTTATTACCATCAACTTCAATGACATGCCAGCCAAATGATCGCCACTTTGCTCTAACATCCTCAATCGGCATGACCTGTTCGGTTGGACCATCTATTTGGATATCGTTTCGGTCTAAAATGGCAATTAGATTAGATAGTTTATATTTGCTAGCTAACATAGCAGCTTCCCAAACGTTTCCTTCGTCAGTTTCACCATCTCCCATAACAACGTATACCCAGCGATGATTAACCTTATCCATCTTATGGGCTAAGGCAATACCACAGCCCTGTGATAAACCACAACCCAATGGTCCTGATGTTGATTCTAGACCTGGCAGGCGAAGCCTCTCCGGATGTCCTTGAAGACGACTACCAAACTTTCTTAACGTCTTTAATTCGTTTTTAGGAAAATATCCAGCTTCAGCCATTGCTGCATATCTAACAGGCACACAATGACCATTGCTTAATAATAATATGTCTCGTTCTGGCCAGTCGGGATTTTTCGGATCATTATTTAAAATATCAAAATATAGTGCACTAAAAATATCAGCTAATCCAAGAGGGCCGGCTCCATGACCACTGCCAGCTTCAACTAACATATCAATAATATCTTCTCTAATATCATTAGCTATCTCTTGTAATCGTTCAATTGGTAATTTTTGCATCGTCTATATTTTCTAAGCTTTCTATTATTTTATCATAAGCGAGATGGGGGTTATCGCTGTCTTGAATAAAACCACCAACATTTAAAACATCGATGCCACTGTCAACCAATACACTCGCATTCTGATCATTAATACCACCATCCCATGCTATCTCTATTGAGTTTGACAGATTCTTGATTTGAGGTACTTTTTCTAGCAACGTTAAATCTGTCTGCCCTCCCTGATAACCTAAATGTCCACTAAATATCAAAATCTGATCAAAATAACTAATAATATCTTTAAGACTATCGATACTAATTGATTGCAGTACGGCTAATCCAGTCTTGATGCCCGCTAGACGAAGATCGTTTGTAAACTGACTAATATTAGCTCTAACTTGGGGATGGATAATAACCATATTGGGCTTTAAATCGATTATTTTTTTTAAGACTTTTTTGGGATTCATATACATTAAATGAATATCGGCTAAAACATTTCCCGGCCAATATATCTGATCTATATCTGGAGACTTTGAGGGAGCTAATTTACCGTCCATCAGGTCAATATGAATTTGGCTGGCAAATTCTTTAATATTATCAATTTGTCGAGAGTATTCGACCATATTAGTTGCCGTAACCGTTGGACAAACGATGGCCATATTTAACCTATACGGTCGAGCTCCTCGATACGTCTAATAAATCGGTCGGCATGCTCAAACGGTGTCGATAGCCACAATTGAATAATCTTTTCCATTTCACGCCAATTTGTTTTTTTAGCACTTAAGCACAGTACATTACTATCATCATCGTTTCTAGACAAGAAAGCTTCATCAATATCCCAACAAATACTAGCCCTAATACCTTTAAATCTATTAGCTGCCATAACCATACCTTGGCCACTGCCACAGATTAATATGCCCCTGGAACCTTTATCGTTAAGTACGTGTTTAGCAACATCAGCGGCATATACCGGAAAATCATCTTCTCTATCTAGCTGACGATCACCTTCATCAATGACTTGATGCCCTAAACTCTTTAAAAGGTCAGCTGTTCGATTTTTATCTTCAAATCCATTATGATCTGCGCCAATATATATATTCATTATTCGTGATTATGTTCGTTATTTTGATGAAGCACGCGGCCACTATCAGCCACGACTTCAACAAGTCTGTTTGAATACCCCCACTCGTTATCATACCAAGCAACAACTTTTAGCATATTGCCGGCTATAACTGCTGTTAGTTTCAAATCAACGATTGCTGAATGGCTATTGCCGATATAGTCAGTACTAACTAGCTCCTCCTCGGTAACATCTAAGATACCTTGATAAAACGGCTCATTAGCAGCTTTTTTAAAGGCTTCATTTACCTCGTCAACAGTAACATCTCGTTTAGTTAGGATTACAAAATCTGCTAGCGATACTACAGGCGTAGGTACTCTGACTTCAAAGCCACCAAAAATATTATTTAAAGCAGGTAGAGCCTTTGAAGCAGCGATTGATGCTCCAGTTGTTGTAGGCGTAATATTCTGTGCTCCAGCTCGGTCTTCTCTAAGGTTCTTTCCCGGACCATCTTGGAGATGCTGAGAAGCTGTATAACTATGGATAGTAGTCATCATCAGCTTTTCTATACCAAACGAAGATTCGATCACGCCAGCTACTGGTGTAATACAGTTAGTCGTACATGATGCGTTAGATATAACATCATGATCTTCCTGAAGTTTGTCGTCATTAACACCTAAAACAACAGTTAAAGCGCTATCGGCGCTTTCCCCTTTAGCCGGAGCACTGATAACTACCTTCTTAGCGCCGGCCTGAATATGAGTTCGAGCTTTATCTGGTTCGACAAAAAAACCTGTAGATTCGATAACAATATCAATATCTAAGTCTTTCCATGGCAAAGCAGTTGGATCTTTTTCAGCTAAAACTTTAATGTGCCGGTCATCAACAATAATATTTTGATCGTCATATCCTACTTCTTGGTCATAAGTTCCATAATTACTATCATGTTTTAATAGATAAGCCAATGTCGCAGTATCAGTTAAATCATTGATTGCTACGACTTCTAAGTCACTTCTTGAAAAAGCAATTTTAAATGCGTTGCGACCTATTCGGCCAAATCCATTAATAGCTACTCTTGTTTTCATTTTTTTCCTTGTTTATGTTTATCCTTATTTATTGTAAAACGTCTGTAAACAATATGCCAAACGTCCTTGTCTTTTTTTTTAGATTATAGAAGTTAGTACACAGGTTGTATTATTTACGACTGTGATTTGTATCGAACAATCGAATCGTTAATAACCTTTTTGGCATCTTCTTCACTGCCCCAACCATTGAAGGTTACTGAGCTACCTTTCCAGTCATTCTTCCATGATTTGTATTGACTGTAGAAGTGCTCAATCATAGGCTTAAAATTGGCTCCTAAGTCATCAACAGATTTTATATGTCTTTTGGTTACATCGTTTATTGGCAAACAAATTAACTTTTCATCATTATCACCGTCATCAACCATATAAAGAACACCAATAGGTCGACAACTAACTACCACTCCTCGAGGTAAAGGTTCGTCAATAATCACTAGCGCATCTACTGGATCACCGTCCTGACATAAGGTATTTGGCACATAGCCATAGTCAGCTGGATATCCCATCGACGTAGCGTTAACTCGATCAAGCTTAAGATAGCCTGTTTCTTTATCCATTTCATACTTATTATGATCACCACGTTGAATTTCAATAAGAACGTTTATTTCTGCTGGTGGATTATCACCTACCCCAAGAGGTTTATAGTCAGACATTATTTTTCTCCTTTTACCTTTATTTTAAGATATAATAAATTTTAAATACTTGCTAGTTTCAATTCTAAGTGATTAGATTTTACAATGAAAGCAGTATTTGTTAAGAAAATAAATATTAATCATTCTGACGGTTATAGTTTTTTCTTCAAGCCTGATAGAGCGTTAAAACATATTGCCGGACAATTTACCGAATTATCTATAAAAGGTGTCGGCAAACACTGGTTTACAATTAGTAGTTCTCCTGGCGAAGAATGCTTCTCAATTACAACTAGATTAACTGGAAGCCCATATAAAAACGCTTTAGATAATTTAAAAAAAGGCGACGTTATTGAAGCTGCCGAAGCAATGGGTGATTTTGTTCTACCGGTCAATAAAAATAAAGAAATTCTAATGATTGCCGGTGGTATAGGCATAACACCGTTTCAAAGTATTATCAAAGATTGTTATCTAAAGCATGAAAAAAGAAATTTACATTTAGTATATGCTAGTAGTAAAAAAGAAGACTTTATTGATTTAACAAAATATAAGTCGATACTAAAAAGTTATAAAAAAATTATTGGCCAACTAACCGTAGAAGATATCCTTAAATCTTCATCTCAACTTAATGATCCGTATATCTATTTATCTGGCCCGGAAAAAATGATTGAAGTTTTAACTGAGAAGTTAAAAAATAGTGGTATAAAAGATAATCATATCATTGCTGATTATTTTCCTGGTTATAGTCAAATTTAAGTCTTATGACGATTTTCTAAATATTCTCTAATTTTTAGAGCAGCAGTCGCCCCTTCGCCAGCTGCTGAAGCAATTTGCATAGTAGCGCCACTTCGAACGTCGCCAGCAGCAAAGACTCCTTTCATCGATGTCTGTAGATCTTCGTCGGTTTTTATAAAACCAACTTTATCTAGTTCAATTTTATTTTTAAGAAATTGACTATTTGGAACTAATCCGACAAAGATAAAAACACCATCAACTTCTATTCCGTGAGGTCGACCTTTTTCAGTAACTTTAATTTTGTTTACTAAATTATCTTGTCCCAATATCTCATCTGTTGTTGTTGATAAATGAATAGTTATCTTGCCGTTTTTAACGTACTTATCTAATTCTTTGACTAGGATATCGCTTGCTTTAATGGTTGATCTTACTAGCATATCTATATGGCTTGCATAACGTGTTAAAAATATTGTCTCTTGTACAGCTGAGTTACCACCGCCAACGACGGCAATCCTCTTGTCACGATAAAATGCACCATCGCAAGTTGCACAATAATGAACTCCGCGAGCTAAATACTCTAGCTCACCAGGTACGCCAATTTTTTTATAATCACAACCGGTGGCTATCAATACTGCTTTAGCTAAATGGTCACCATCTGTTGTTTTTAATAATTTTAGTTTTCCTTGATCTTGAATATCATTAACTTCACCAAGTTCGATTTCTGATCCAAAACGTTCTGCTTGCTTTCTCAGATCATCAGCTAGACTAAGTCCGGCTATTCCGTCAGGAAAGCCTGGATAATTATCAATCTTGTCGGTAATTGCTGCTAGTCCGCCAACTACTCCTCTCTCATAAAGAAGTGTATCAATATCTTCTCGAGTAGTGTATATCGCAGCAGTTAAGGCAGCTGGGCCGGCACCAACAATAATTAAATCTCGAACTTTATTTTCTGTCATAACAGATATATTGTAGCCTAACCTTTAATAGATTACGAGATAGCCGGTGCTAATTTAGCTAAGTTATATCCAACAATCACTTCTTTAGTGTCATCAGACCGCGTAACAACTGTTACTGGTACGGTTAGAGAGCCAGATAATTGCAAAGCTTCTTGTTGGCGACTTGGTTCCTGGTCTAAATTAATCTCGTCGTAATTAACACCCTTAGTTCCTAGGTATTTTTTTACCATTTGGCAGTAGCCGCAGGTATTAGTAGTAAAAATAGTAACTTGTTTTGGCATTATTTAACCCTCTTTTAAATTATTATTTCTGTTTTTAGTTAACTAAAACGTTAGTATTTTTATTATATATAGCGTTAATGTAATATGCAATACGCTATATATTGTGTAATTTAGTACATTTTATTTAATTGAGTATACTGTAACGTTAAATACTAGGGCTGCATTCGGTGGTATGTTAGAGCCAGCTGGAGGATTCGCTCCATAAGCAAGTTTAGCGGGAATAAGAAGCTGTCTAGTGCCGCCAACTTTCATCCCGGGTATGCCCTCAGTCCAACCCGGAATAACTTGTTGTAAACTAAGCGATATCGGTGTTGATGTTGACTGAAATATTATGCCTGTTGCTGCCACAGCTCCAGTATATGTTACCGATATCGTATCAGTTGGTTTAATTACTGGACCGCTGCCTACTTTTAAGTCGGTTATTTTAAGCTGAGATACTGTACTAACTGGAGTAAAGCCAGCCAGTTTTTTTCCTTGGTTTGGTGAAGGTACAGGATTAACTTGAGTATTTCTTGTATTCGTCGAATTATTCGATTGTATATTAGATAATATGAAAGCAATAGCTATTGAAGACGAAGTCAATAGAAATAAGATAGCAAAAAAGAATGCAAAAAAACGGTGAGAAAGTTTAGCCATTAATGTTTCCTCTTCTAGATTAGTTTACTATTATATCCTATTACCTTAAATTAATTTGAAGTTTTATTGGTTCTTTTGGAAATTCTTCACTTAAATAGCTTATCAGTTTATCTTTTAACTCTACAGGTAGAATATTAGCTTCTTTTATCTTGGCTATATCTAGCCAATTTGGAGAATATAGGTTTTGGCCTAATCTATTGCTTATTGACTCATTTGTTTCGGGTTGAATGGCTGGTTCGCCACTTATATATTGGCATAAGAAGATAAATTGCTGGTCATAATCTTTATTGAATATTTCAGTAATTATTAATCGTGGATTAGCGATTTTAATTGACGTCTCTTCGAATGTTTCTCTTATTACAGTTTCTTCTGGACTTTCATTTTTCTCGATATGTCCACCGGGTATGGTTACGAATTTAAAACCGTATTTATTACGATTGATAACTAATAGTTTATTGTCATTGATAACTATCGCTCTGGAAATCAGGTTCATGGTTAAACCCTAATTGCTTGGAACTTATTATTAGCATGTTCACTAACTTTATCTAACAGCTCATTTACTTCTTGTTCTTTTAGCGTTCTTAAATAACTGCTTATTTCAAGATGAAAGGTATAGTTAAGTTTTTCTGGGTTATTGTCTGGAGAATAAATACTTAACGGCGCCAAAGAATAGCTACTATGATCCGGGACAATCTCATTAAGGGCAGATATTAATAATTGATTGATGTCAGCGTAATTAACAGAATTGTTTACTTGAAGAGTGATATCTTGTTTAACGGCGGGGTACCGCGACAATCTTTTATATACCTTATCCGATTGTCCTAACTGGAATAATCGAGTGTCAACTTCAAAACCAGCAGTTGAGCTTATTAATTTAAGCTTAGTTGAAACATTTTTCTGATATTCTCCGACGATACCCCATTGTTTATCATTAGCAATAATTAGAGCACTGCGATTAATATCGAAAGGTTTAACTACTTGACTTAGGTGATCATCAATCTCACTAACATCTTTTAATGGAACAAATTTAACGTCTAAAATATTTAATTTATCTATTAGATAACTTAAAAATTGTTTTGCTTTAAAATATGTTGCACTTTTAACTGGCTTGGCAGTTGTGTATACCAGAGCAACAGATTGAAACTCGGTTATATTAGTGTCGCTAACTGCTGAATCATTAAAGCGGTCTATTAAATGGTAGGTGCCTATTTCGAATATGGCAAACTCTTTAAAACCGGCTTTGGCATTTATTTGTACCTTAGATAAAAGTGATGGCGTTAAACTTAATCGATAATAATTAAGTTCAGGGCTCAGAGAATTAGCTATCTGATACGCTTGATCAGCAGATTGATTAGTATTTTCGATTAATTTACGACTAACGAAGCTATGTGTTAATAGTTCGTTCGCCCCAACTGAAGATAATAACTGACGAATATTAGATTTTAACTCTAGATTAGCATTTTTAATAGTTGGCTTGACTTCTCTAGTTAAGGAATGGCTAGTTATGTTTTCATAACCATAAAGTCGACCAACTTCTTCAACTATATCTTCACGAATTTCTAGATCGGTTCGCCAAAAAGGAGCTTTAACTGTTAAGTTGTTATCCTTGTTTTCTATTTGACACTCGACATTGGTTAATATTTTTATTACTTCCTGGGTAGTTAATTGTGTGCCTAATCGTTGATTAATAAAATCTAGATTTACGGTTATCTCAGGGTTTAAGCTATCTCGTTTTCTAATGACTTCAGCAAGATGATTATCGTCAATTATTTTAGTTGCTTGCTTCGAGCCTGGTACACTGTCGAGTATTTTAGATAGTGCATAGCTTAATACCCTAACTGTTTGAAGAGGTGACTGACCTTTAGTAAAACGGGTAACGGCATCAGAAAAAATTCCCAGCTCCATACTAGTGCGCCTAATCTTGAACATATCGAAGGAGGCTGACTCTAAGACTATAGCTGTTGTTTGATTGTCAATTTCACTATTTGTGCCGCCCATTACACCACCTAAACCAATAATCTGATTACCAGCAGCAATAGTAATCGCTTCTTGATTGGGTGTTAGTTCTTTACCGTTAATAAGTTGCGCTCTTTCGTTAGGTTTTGGCGGTCTAATAGTTATCGTTTGATCATCGGCCATAATCTTCTGTAGCTTATGATAATCGTAGGCGTGTAACGGCTGACCAGTCTCAATCATTATAAGATTAGTTAGATCAACAATGTTATTAATTGGCCGAATACCCAATCTAGACAAATAGGTTTGGATTTTAATTGGGCTTGGTTCTATCTTTATATGGTCAATTACAACAACCGAAAATCGAGGTACAAGAGATGGTATCTCATTATTAATTTTAATATCTTCATCAAAGTTATTTTGATTTGTTAATTCTTCCTTAATGTACCAAGAAGGTGATTTAAAAGGATGATCTAAAATACCGCTAACTTCTCTGGCAATACCAAGTAAGCCAAAGCAATCTGGACGATGAGTAAACATCTTGTTTTCAATATCAATGATCACATCGTCTAAATCATATGCTTGGCAAAAGTTATCACCCGGCTTAACGTCGTCGTTAATAACTAAAATACCGCCATGATCATCGTAAAGAGCAAGTTCTTTCGGACTGGCCAACATGCCATGGCTGACACTTCCCCTAATTGGTCTCGTTTCAAGAACTAATTTCTCTTTATAAAATGTTGCTGGAACAACTGAACCAGGTGGTAACCAGGCAGCCAATATTCCTTCTTTAACATTGGGTGCACCACACACAACACTGATATAGCCATTGTCATCTCTTTCAATGTCGACTATCTTACGACCGTCGTCAATCAAGCAGCTATTTAAATGATCTGAATTTTCAATTTTTTGGCTTTTTATGATTTTGACTATAATAACGTCTTTATATACTTCGGCTAAATTAACTGGCTGCTCTTCAATAGCACCAAGTTGTGAACCGATTATATTAATGAGCTGACTAATCTGTGGTAAATCGAAATCTATATATTTTTTTAAGTAATTTAAGCTTACTTTCATTTTTGACCTACCTGCAATATCTTCTTTTGTATCGAATCAAGTTCCTGGTCACTCATTTTTGGACCTTCAGCAGTTGATAAATAACCGATATATTCTGGGTAAAATTCTTGGTGGTTAGTTAAAACATCTGTTCTTTGGCCAAGTTTACCGTGCAGAGGATATAGTTTAACATGAACATAAGCTACACCTGTACCCTCAACTACCATCGCAACTCTTTTTACATTAAGAGCTTTTTGGAGTAATTTTGAAACTGTTTTAGAAGCAATCATGAGATTAGAAATTAAGTTATTATCAAGATCAAAAATATAGTCACCGGGGTTGCTTTTGGGGATCACAACTGTTACCCCAGGAGTATTAGGAAAAGGGGTTAAAAAGGCAATAAAATTATCATCTTGCCAAATAATCCAAGAAGGTATTTTATTAGCGATAATTAAATCAAAGATTGTTTCTGTCATTTAAATTGCCTCAAGAAATCTAATCGTCCGCTATGAAAGTAACGAATATCTTCAATACCATATTTAATCATCGCCATTCTCATAAAGCCAATACCCCAAGCAAAACCAGTATATATTTCAGTATCAAGGTTAGCTTTTAAATAGACGTTAGGATGTGTCATGCCGCAGCCGAGGAGTTCAATCCAACCGCTATAGGAACAAACGTTGCAGCCTTTCTTGTCACAGTAAGGACAACTAATGGCAAACTCGAACGATGGTTCGGTAAATGGAAAATAAAAAGGTTGAGTTTTTAGTTCAACTTCTTTTTGATAATAGGCGCTCATAAAGTCTTTTAAAGTAGCCATCAGGTTAGCAACGCTAACATTTTTTCCGACGTAAACCCCTTCAAGCTGGTAAAATGTATGCTCATGTCTAGCATCAAGGTCTTCGTTTCTAAAAACACGTCCTGGGATAAAATAAGCTATCGGTTGGCCATCAATTAGTTTTTGACGATCTTCTTTTAGGACTCTAATTTGCATTGTTGAAGTATGAGCCGGAGCAATATATGAC
>JAJZKE010000025.1 GCA_021809645.1 bacterium
GCCGAGTTCTTGTTCAATATTTTGTTGGTTTGGCGGAGGTTCTGACATTCTAGGGATATCATCTGTTCCCCATAAGGGCCAATTATTGCCAAACATCCCAGATTCTTCAATATCTGTCTTCACAGTAATACTAATTATACTACTTAACGATAAATAAGTCAAAAATATATTAATAAATGAACAGCCTTATATATAGGCTGTTCATTTAGTTTAACTAGCAATTGCAATTATTTTGTTTCGCCACCTGATAGTTCGGCTAAATGGATAGTACCGACTACAATTGCATAAAGTCCAAGTATCCAAACAAAAGATACTCCGTGAGCTTGCTTGGCAAAAAGTATAACTATTCCAGCAACTAATCCGGCTAGGCCAGATAAATAGCTGATGGCTTGAGCTTTTGTAGACAGTCTAGCTGTGTAATAGGCACTAACAGCTTCAAATACACCTGTGGCGATTAAAGTAAAGCCAATTAGTACTATAAAAGTTGAAAACTTTACTGCTGTATGCTGTAACAAATAGACCCCGACTCCTAATTGAAAGGCGCCTAAAATAATTGGTAAAAACCACGTATCGCTTCGTCCAACAGCATTAAGCCCAGCAAGTACGTAAATGATTCCTAGAATCAACACATATGTGCTAAACAGGTAGAGAAGTACCAGGAGCGTTAGCCCCGGCCAAAAAACGACCGCTATACCAAATAATATTGTTACCACACCCCCTAATACCAAGGTCCACCAATTGTCCTTGGTAATACTGACTGTGCTCATAAGAGACCCTCCTTAGTTGACAATTTTATAATCTACCAAGTAGGCAGGAATGTCAAACTAGTTATGTGGATAACTAGTTTTATAACTAAATTGACATTTTTGAGACAATCCGTATATAAATCGATGCATGTTACAATAATTTTAAATGAAAATTATCTCAGTAGAAATGATTAAAAAACTATTTCCTGATGCTATTGAGAGAACTTACGAAAAAAAACAAATAGTTTGTCATGATGGTGATAAACCAAACACCGTATATTTTATATTAGAAGGTCATATCAAGCTTTACGATATTGATGATCAAGGTAATGAGAAAATACTTCATATTAATGGTCCTAATAATCTTTTTCCGATGTTATATGCATATAATTACACGAAAGAAATTGATGGATTTTACGCTTGTCTAGATAAGACACGATTGTTAGTGATACCGATTACGAGTTTCAAGTCGACAGTTGATAATAACCACGAACTTGCCAAAACATTAATGGATTGGTTTTTAGGTGAAATACAGGAACTTATCTTTCGTTTAAGTGCTATGGAGAAGAACGATGCTAGAAATAAGATACTGTTTGCCTTAAAAAGTCTTAGTCTCTATTATAGCCATCGAGAAGGTAGTTGGATGGCAATTGATTTTCCAATAACTAGGCAGTTTATGGCTGATTATACAGGCTTAGCTAGAGAAACTGTTAGCATAGCAATGTCCGAACTTGAAAAAGATAAAATAATTAGAAGAAATTTATCTAAAGAAATCGAAGTTAAAGTTGATGCCTTGCCAATTAGTTTTTAGTGTCTAAAGCATTACAATTTTTTTCAGTCTTTTATTACAAAACAATAGTAGCATTTATTATAGTGTTGCATCCCTCTATGCTTCACAATAATATAGCGTAGAACTTCCTAAAAAGTGAGGGTAGAATTTTACGCCAATAGAAACTCATAACGGTAAAAGGAGGATCTGTGAGCAGAAAACATATCATAACAAGACCAATAAAAAACCAAGATATCAGATTTGAGGATCTCTATGACGAATTGAGTCAAGATTGGGAAGATAAAGCTAGAGCTCTTCAAGCAAGGAGATGGCGAGCGTTGAAACACGATATAAAACGTATATAGTAGCCGCCAATCTTCTTAGCTAAAAGACCCTTTTAACAGAGGGTCTTTTAATTAGGTATATAATTACCTCTAGATAAGAGCGATATGGATGTATTAAATCAGATTGACCATTTTTTTTCTGGCTACCCTAAAAGGTCCTATCCTAAAGGACAAATTCTTGTTTTTGCCGGCGAAAAACCGACTCACATTTTCTATATGAAAAGAGGGCGAGTGCGCAAGTACGATGTTTCATATAGAGGAGATGAAGTTATTGTTAATGTCTTTAAACCACCAGCATTTTTTGAGGTTGATTGGGCTCTTAACCATACTTTTAATAAATATTTTTTTAAGACAGAAACCAGTAGTGATTTCCATATTGCTCCTTTAAACGATATCAACAAGCTTTTAAATGATAATCCTAAAGTAACACTCGATTTAATCAAACGAGTTTATCGCGGCGTTGAGGGTATACAGGGACGATTAGTCCATTTAATGAGCGGAACAGCCAAAAGCCGTTTAATTTACGAAATCTTAATTGAATGTAAGCGTTTTAGCAATATTGAGGAGGACGGTAGTTACAAGCTTGATATAACTGAAGCCGATATTGCTGCTAGGACTGGTTTATCAAGAGAAACTGTTAGCCGTGAACTTCAAAGTATTAAAAAAGAAGGAATAATAAAAAGTTCATCTAGGGGTGTTATCGTTAAAGATATAAAAATTTTAGAAAATAAAATTAATCATGTTTTTTAGAACTTAATATTAAGCTCTCTTACGATAGGTGTAGACAGATAAGGGAACAAAAACTAATAAGATACCAATTATCCATAAAATCAACTTCCATAAAGCCCCATTTAAGGGAGTACCAATAGCAAAGTGGCGAGCGGCTTCTACAGCGTAGGTAATCGGTTGGTTGTTAGCAAAATGTTGAAGCCATTTAGGCATTGTTGAAACTGGCACAAAGGCGGCGCTGGCAAATACTAATGGAAAAATAAAAACAAAAGATGCTAATTGAGCTGTTTCCGGATCTTTACTTTTCATGCCGGTAAAAGCCGATACCCACGAAAGACTGTAACCGAATAGTAATATTATGGCTAACATTATCAAAGCGTCTAAAATACCTTTGTAGAATTTGAACCCAAGAATATATCCATAGCCAACCATAATGGCCATAACAATAATATTACGGAATGAATCGGCAAAGGTTCTACCGGCTAAAACTGCACTTCGACTCATCGGTAAACTTTTTAATCTTGTTATTAACCCACTCGTCATGTCTGTAGCTAAGCCAATGCCAGTTTGAAGACCGCCAAACATTGTTACCTGAACCATAATTCCAGGCAATAGATAATTAATGTATTTACCATGAATAGCGGCGCCACTACTTCCCAGTGCCCCACCAAATACAAAATTAAACAGAGTTAAAAAGATTATAGGCTGGACAGCCGAAAAGAAAATTAATTGAGGTAAACGTACATATCTTAATAAATTTCTCTTTGTTATAGCTGCTGTATCTGTTATCTGATTAAGAATATAGTTAGCCATAAGTTATTTTCTCCAGCCTTTCTTTGACTTCTTGACTTCAGCAACTTCAGACGCTTTGATACCCGTCAAATTAAGAAAAACATCATCAAGGGTTGGCTCATGTAGTTCGAAGCTAACTGTTTCAATCTTAGCGCCATCTAATTTTCTCACTACATCAATTAGTTTTCTAGAACCGTGGCTACCAACAGGCAGATTGACTAAATTGTCTTTTTCTTCGTAAATTATTTTACCGCTAGAGAGTGGTTTTAAAACTGCCATTACTTTTTCAATATCGTTTTTATTCTTTAGGGAAAACTTAATAACATCACCACCAAGTTGTGATTTCAACTGTCTTGATGTGCCTTGAGCTATTAATTTACCATGATCAATAACGGCAATATGGTCAGCTAATTCATCGGCCTCTTCCAAGTATTGAGTAGTTAATAAAATACTTGTACCTTCATTAACTAAGTCACGAATAATATCCCAAAGCTCAGACCTTGTACGGGGGTCTAGGCCGGTAGTTGGTTCATCAAGGAATAATACTTTTGGATGACCAACCAGGCTAGCTCCTAAGTCTAACCTACGTCTCATACCCCCAGAATAAGTTCTTACTTGTCTTTTGGCGGCATCAGCTAAACTTAATTCTTCTAGGAGTTTCTTGGTCCTTATCTTAGCTTCTTTAGCACTAAGATGATAAAGCCTAGCTACCATATAGATGTTTTCCTCACCAGTAAGATATTCATCAATAGCTGCAAATTGTCCTGCTAAGCCAATAAGTTTTCTGACTTGGTTGGGGTTATTAATAACATCTACACCTAAAACTTCTAACTTTCCTGCAGTTGGTTCGGTCAAGGTTGAAAGCATATTAACTAGAGTTGTTTTACCAGCCCCATTTGGCCCCAAAAGACCAAATATTTTACCTTGTTCGGAAGATAGACTAACTTCGCTAAGAGCATGAACTTCACCAAAATACTTTGATACTTTAATAGCTTTAAAAGCTGGTTGATTAGACATAACTGATACTATAACAAATTTAAGACAGATTTTTTAGAATTCTGTATTAAGTCGACCAGCTAAGATAAAATGTATACATGGCTAACGATCTAGAATGGCAAGACTTCTTAAAAAAATATCAGCAACGACTATATAGACGTGGTCAAATTGTTTTATTCCAAGGAGAATCACCTCGTTATGCCTACTATATTAAAAAAGGAATTATCAAGACGTATAACATTGATTACGATGGTAAAGAGCAATTTATCGATCTTTTATCTATCAGAGCAACCTTTCCCAAATTATGGATATGGGATCAAGATAATAACGCTCGATATTATTATGAAGCTTTATCTGACTGCTACATCTACTTAATACCGAAAGGTGCATACCGAGATTTTATAAAAGATAACCAAAAATTAATGGAAGGCGAGATGTTATCAACGCTCAATGATTATAAGAATAGCTCTTCTCGATTAAATGCTTTACTTTATACTCGAGCGAGCGATAAAATAGCCCATATTTTAATCTATTTAGTTAATACCTATGCCAATAATACTAAAAGTGATAATATAACGATTGATATTAAGCTTACCCATCAACATTTGGCAAGCTTAACGGGTTTAACTAGGGAAACTGTTTCAGTTGAACTTAATAAGTTTAAAAACATGGGGGTCTTAAGCTATAAACCTTCACAATATCGGATTAATATTAATAAACTTAACCAAGTGTTAAAAAAAGAATTTTGATTTTTGAATAATATAGATAAAGGATAAATTTATGACATCAAAAGATAATTTAGCAGAAAACAGTTCATTAACGGCTGCAAGATTTACTGGTGTTTTATTGGGCTTAAGAGAAGCAATTAGTGGCGAAGGCCAAATTCCTAAACTTACGGATTTAATAACAAAAGAAGATGTGCCGCCAAGTGATCCTAGCCAACTAGAGAAGGTTGCTGTAGCTCATGCATTAGGATCAGTTAGTATCTTTGGTTTCCAAGACCTCGTCGACAATTTTTAATAAACCATGTGGGCCAGTCCACGATTTTATTATATAGCGATCAGCTCCTAGACTGTAGACATCTTCTAGCTCGTTAGAGTCTTGTAAGTTAGAAAATACAATAATCTTAACTTCTTTGCTGTTTTTAGCTTTTTTATAATCTTTTAAGAATTCCTTACCAGATTTTATGGGCATTAAGAGATCCAATAAAATTAAATCCGGTTTAAATTCTTTTGCAGCTAATAGAGCTTCGTTACCGTTATATGCTTTCTTAATTTTATGATTAGCAGCCTTAAGAACTAAGGCATATGCTTCAATTAAGTCTTTATCATCTTCAACAAGTAGTATATTTGCCATTTATCAGGATATCCTCCGAATATATTGTCTCATAATATATCTGTCAGTCTATAGGCAATATTATCTTAATTCGGAATCTCTAGAGTAAACTTGCCTTGTTTTTCGGCAGATCCAATTAAAGGCAGTGAAAAATAAAAAGTTGAGCCTTTATTTATTTCTGATTTGAACCAGATGTCGCCTTCTAGGCGTTCAGCAATCTCTTTGGCTAGATATAAGCCGATACCTGTTCCTGTTACGTCGTTCTTAACGGCATTATTAGCTCTGTAAAACTTGGAAAAAACATAATTCTTAGATTGCTCTGGAATACCATAGCCATTATCTTTGACTGAGAATACTACTCTATCGTTAGCTTCTACCCTTAAAGTAACCCTTCCACCTCTTGGGGTGTATTTAATGGCGTTGGTTAAAAAGTTAGATAATACTTCTCTTAGAAGTACTGGATCAGACTCAACAGAAGTAATTGAATCGTTGGTATATTTAATAGAGATGCCCCTTTCTAGGGCAAGATATTCTAAAGAGCCAACAATCTCATCGCATAAATTATCAATATCGATGCTTTTAACATTAACGGTAATGTTTCCAGCTTCTATTCGGGTAACGTTTAATAATGTATGGATTAAATCATTCATTCGACTGGTGGCTTTCTCGATAACTGATACAAAGCTTAACTGCTTACTGGTAAGTTTACCGGCATAGCCCTGGGATAACATCTGAGAGTAAGTATTAATTGAAGATAAAGGAGTTCTTAATTGATGTGAAGCTAGAGAAATAAATTCCGATTGAATTTTCTCTTTAATATATTCATCAGTTAAGTCTCGAAAAACTTCTATTGCACCTGATGGTTTATTATTAAAAATAATCGGTGAAACGTTAGTATCGACCGGAACCATCGAGTTATATTTAGTTAAATAGTAAAGTCTCTCAAAAACTGCCGAACCCTTTAGAAAAGCTTTAGTTATTGGTCTATCAATCTCAGGTATTAATGTGCCGTCTTCGTTAACGGCTTTAACAATATTAAAAAATCTTTGGCCAATCATTTCGTTACTGCTGTAACCAAGTATTTTCTCTGTTAACGAATTAACCCTTTCAATACGTCCATATTCGTCTGTTACGATAACCGCTTCGCCAATACTGGAGAATAAGGTTGATGCTTTCTTTAAATCTCTGTGGGCAATCGACAATTCTTTCTTTAGCTTAGAAATTGTAGATTTATCGGTATTAACCGGCATATTTTTTACTTTCTTTTTTTCTTAGAAAGCGATTTTAAGCTACTTATGTAATTATCTACAGCCTCAGTATCATCTGTTAATAAGGCAATAGCCGGTTTTATCCATTTTATTAATATATTTAAATCACGATTTTTTAATTTTTCAGGAGATTTGCCTAGATGGCCAACAATTTGTCTTGATACAAAACGATCAGCCGATGGTCCTAAGTAATCTGCTGTAGCATCAACCACTTCTTTATATAATGAATCCATAAGTATTTATTAACCCCTAATAATTATTTGTTTATAAAAATGATTTGATAAAAATATAACTAAAATATAATTCTTTAACTTATAACGAACCCATATTAAGTACTTATTTAATATATCAAATATTAAATTAAATAAAGCAGAAAAGTGTTTTGCGCCAGGAACAAATATCCTGACAATTACTGCATTTGATCGTTTATGGCTATCATTTGACAGCTCAACTTTAAACATGTTATTCCTCACTTTTTTCGATATCATTTTAACTATATATGACTACTATTTTATATCCGTAAGAATCTTTACAGGTAAACAAATATTTCTTTAAAAGCTTTTATTCGAATCATGAATGTCATTAATTAAGGATTGTTTTTTGATTAATTTATACCTTTTAAAACTAGGTGAAGCTCGAGATCTTAAGTAATATTGACGGTTGGGCTTAAAGAACTGAAAATCATTGGTACTATTTGTATAGCTGTTAGATCCCATATTTTGTTGATTAAGTAGATTAATCAAATGGTAATTAAAATAAGGTAGATCGGAAGCATTTCTTGCGGTTATTAAATTACGATCAATTACTACTGGTGAATTTAACCACTCACCGCCAGCGTTAACTATGTCATCACGAATTGTAAAATAACTAGTAAGACGTCTACCATTGACAGCTTTAGCTGATACTAATAGCCAAGGAGCATAAGAAATCGCAGCTACTGGTTGGTTATTGTCCAAAAAGCTTAATAGCCATTCCTGTACCTTTAAGTCTGACCTTAACCTATCAGCGTTAACTATTCCGCCAATTAATACCAAAGCATCAAAATTTTCAGGGCTAGATTGACTAATTAATAAATCAGCCTTAAATTTATCACCAAATTCGAAATTATTAATAGCTTGCAGGTCAGTATATTCATTACTTATCACTGATATTCTTGCACCTCGGTCAAGTAGGGCGCTAAAAGTTTCTTGATACTCTAATTGGTCAAAATAATTATTAACTAAAAATGCTATATTTTTTGTTAATTCCATAAGCCCTCCCTAATTAAACAATTTAATAATATCTGGTATTGAATACTTTAACCGTAATTCATTTACTAATCTTCAGGTTAATATTTTTACATTAATTTAATTAACCCTTAAAAAGTGTGATAATTCACCAATTTAATATGAATATATACACTGAATGATTATCAATCATGTCGTAAATTACTAGATACTAGTACTTATGGAGCTCCGAATAAGCAGTTATTTATTTAGGTTCGATGCAGCTCCTTAAAGTACTTAGCAACAAAGGTAAACTGTAAAAATCTAAGTTGTATTAATGAATAAATATTATCTTAAGCAGTTTGTCAGAATATATCAGTAACATTAAATTATAAAAATTATGGATATTAGGATTAACAAAATTTTAGTTATCAAT
>JAJZKE010000004.1 GCA_021809645.1 bacterium
TCATTTACCATAGATTTTAATTGTACTAGATTTTTTAAAACCTTAACAATTTAGGATGTATATATCATATATCTATCCGCCAAAATATATGTAGGTAAGACCAGCAGAGGATACAACCCCTTCTGAGAAATTACCATTATATTGAACATTGTATTGATCAACAGTGATCGTTCCATTACTATTTACACTTTTTACCCACATAGCATGTCCCCACGGATCACTTGAACCACCCATATATATCGCTACCGAATTAACCTTTGGTGTATACCCAATAGGTATACCCGCAGCACTTGCATTAGCAGGCCATTGATTAGCATTACCAAAACCAGTCACATCTATACCATAATTACTGTAAACCATCCAGGCTGTATAGCTAACACATTCCCTATTACACATCCCCCAGCTATCTAAGTATGCACAGCCAGGCTGAAAATCACTTGAATGAGGATAATGACAACCCCAAGGACCATAAGACCCTTGTGCAATATAGGGATAGGTACCACCACAAGAACCACTATAAATAATCTTGCCAGTGCTAACTAGTTTTTCATTTGCAGCAATTTGTTCTGCCGCAAGTTTTGCTATTTGGCTATTATTTTTCTGTATTTGACTATTGTATGAGGCTTGCTGACTTTGGTTGTAAGATAATAATTGCTGTTGTTGAGCTTGGGCGTTGGCTAGCTTACTTTCTTGTTGTTTCTCAACATTCACCACAATTGCTAACTGCTGTTTTTGCTGTTGAAGTTGAGCTTGAAGCTTGTTGATTTGGGTAACTGTATCTTGAATTTTTTGTTGTACATCGTTATATGCAATCTGTTGGTCGATATAGTCACTAATATTATTGCTGGTTGCTAACATTTCCACTGGTGTTAACTGGCCAGTTACATACATAGTCTTTATTACATTTGCTAAGACACTTTTTTCTTTAACTAATTGGGCTTGATTGCTTGATATTTCTGCGGCTAAGCTAGTTTGCTTTGCTTCGTTAATGGAAATTGCTGATTGCATACCATTAATCTGAGCCTGTAAATTAGCTATAGCTTGTTGATAGTTAGCGGCCTGACGTGAAAGACTATTAAGAGAATTTTGAGCACTAGTATTTTGCTGATTTAATGCATTTATTTGAGATTGAAATGAATCTGCTCTTGCAAGTTTAGGTATGATAATAAAAACAATACAGATCAAAACTATACTAGATATAACTAGAACTGGTGTTGATCTTAAGCGATCAATAGCTTTAGGTTTGTGAGGTTTTTTGTTGACCATTTTTTTGTTTTTATTCCTAACTCTAATAAATATACTCTTTGACAAAGCGTATGTAAACCTCTTACCCAAGTTCTTTCACCCCTATTTAAAATGTAAATAATTTATCACTACAAAAGAATCTTTTATATAACTTCTTTATTTATCGATTTAAGGTTTCAATTTGAATTTTAGATATCGCCTTGTCGCTATGGTCGCTGATACGGCACCAATCATTATGCCGATTAATATTTGCAATGTCAAAAGTATCAGAAAATGATTGTCAAAATATGATGTCGCATAACTTATATTTAAAAGACCTAGCGTAGTTGCCTGTAATGTCGAGCTAGCAGTTACAAACAAAGAGTTAATTATAACAACCGATATTACAGCAGCTAGAAATCCATATATCCCACTTTCAACAATAAAAGGACCCCTAATATAATTCTTATTTGCCCCAAGTAACCTCATGATCTGTATTTCGTCTCGACGATTAAAAATTGCCATCTGAATAGTGTTAAAAATTATCAATGCACAGATTACAC
This sequence comes from bacterium, assembly GCA_021809645.1. Classification (GTDB taxonomy): domain Bacteria; phylum Patescibacteriota; class Saccharimonadia; order Saccharimonadales; family UBA4665; genus JAJZKE01. The sequence continues at coordinate 1,788 of JAJZKE010000004.1, forward strand.
CGAAGACAACAACTGCTACTATTCCCAGTTCTCTTAAAACATCAGTGGCATGAGTTATATTATTAATAGCTTTCTCTAAGCTGCCTGAATAAGATGGTGGATTTGATTGCAAATCCTTAATATTGGGTTTTACTAAAAAGGATTTTATATTTTCTATATTATTTAAATTCTTAGGTTTAATATGGATAGTTGCCGGTAAAGGATTTGACGTCTCGCTAACCGCTAATGCCAATTGTTGATTATTTGCATTTTGAACTTCGTATTGTTTCAAAACTTGAGATTTATCTAAATATTGAACCGATTGAACATTTGGCAAAGATTTTAATTCCGTAATTAGTTGTGTTGTTTGCGATGGAGTATCCCTATTTCTTAGATAGACAGATATATCAATCTTTGCAGTTATTTGAGAAATCGTATTAGAAAAAGTGGCATTAACAACTAGCGATAAAAGTAAAACAGTTAAGGTAACGACCATCACTGCTATTGCAGCTATAGATATACTGAAATTACGTATAAAATTTACTATTCCAGTTTGTAGAATCCTAAAAAAAGTAATTATCGCTCTCTTCATTATACTAAATTTGAATAATATTTTTATTCAATACTCCCCATCAAAGTTTGTAACTAGCGTGTGCTCTATCAGATATAATTTTGCCATGTTCTAGTGTAACAACTCGCCTTTTGAGCTTATTAACAATAGCAACGTTATGAGTAGTTAGCAATACTGTAGTACCAAAACGATTAATTTTTTCTAATACCTTAATAACATCCCAGGCATGTTTCGGATCAAGATTGCCCGTTGGCTCATCCGCTATTAGTATCTTCGGTTGACGGACAATAGCTCTAGCTATGGCTACACGTTGTCTCTCGCCACCACTCAACTCTAACGGCATATTCTTATCTTTGCCTTTAAGATTCACTATTTGTAATACTTTTGGCACAGTATTTTTTATCTCATATCCACTAGCACCGACTATCTCGAGAGCAAAAGCAACATTTTCATATACGTTTTTATTGGGTAACAATTTAAAATCTTGAAATACTACCCCTATTTTTCTTCTAAGCATAGGTATATCTTTATCTTTTAACTTATCGTAATCAATTCCGCCAACAATGATTTTACCTGATGACGGCCTTTCTTCTCTGGTAAGCAACCTAAGTAGAGTAGTCTTGCCGGCACCACTTTGTCCAACAACAATCACGAACTCTTTAGGTTCGATATGTATACTAACCCTATTTAACGCAGGACCTAAAGCCTTAGAATAGGTTTTTGTTACCCGATCAAGAAGTATCATCTAGGTATATTATAGACGAAATCTTAAATGAATATAAGAGATTAAGTAATTAATTTATCTATTATTCACCTAAGCTTGCTACATGATCTAGATAGGAGTCTATTAAAGGGTCTATGTGGCCATCTAAAATTTTTTCAGGATCCTTTGATTCAAAACCTGTTCTTAAATCTTTAATTTGTTTATATGGATGAAGAACATATGACCTTATCTGATTGCCCCACTCTGCTGATACATTAGGACCCTTTAGGGTAGATATTTTTTCGGCATGCTGCTCCAGTTGCATGCTAAGCAATCTAGATCGCAAAATAGTTAAGGCAAGTTCTTTATTTTGAAGCTGTGATCGTTCATTCTGTATAACAACAGATATATTTGTTGGTATGTGGGTAATACGGACCGCTGAATCTGTTGTATTAACACTTTGACCGCCATGCCCACCGCTCCTGAAGACATCAATTTTCAGATCTTTTTCATTGATTGTCACCTCGTCTGGTTTTTCAACTTTGGGATATACTTCAACTTTCGCAAAACTAGTTTGCCTCAAATTATCTGCGTTAAAAGGGCTCAGCCTAACTAATCTATGGACACCATTTTCACTCTTTAGTTTACCATAAGCAAATGGACCTGATATATCTATCGAAACACTCTTTATTCCTGCTTCTTCACCAAGAGTTTGATCTAAGACAGCAAAACTATAACCATTCTTTTCTGACCATCTGCTATACATTCTAAAAAGCATCTGAGACCAATCTTGGGCATCCGTTCCACCTGCTCCAGCAAATATATTTAAGATAGCATCATAGTCATCATACTTAGCTGACAACTTTAATTCTTCCTTGAGATGATTTATCTTTTCATTTAGTAAATCAACCTGTTCTAATAATTCTTTATTGACACTCTTATCGTTAAAATTCACCAGTTCTTTAGCTTCAGCAATTGAGTCTCTAAGTTTAAACCAAGGCTCTAAACGATTTTGCAATTTTGATATTTGTTTCATAGTATTTTGTGCTTTTATATTATCTGACCAAAAATCAACAGCCTGAGATTCCTTTATGAGTCTCTGTAATTCTTTATCATTATCTGATAGTTTTAGCTTCGAAGCTAAATTGACATATTCTTTTTCAAGTTTACTAATTCTATCCCCTAGCATATATCTACCATAGAACAGATAATTGTTTATACAATTCATCAACTAGTTGATGACCACAATTACCGAGAACTCCTAAAATCCATAACTTATCATCAAACATCATATTAGCAACCTTAACCATCTCTTCTCTAGTAATGGCTCCTATCCTTTTAGGAATCCTATAATAATCTTCAACCACGCCATCAAAAAAATACCTGTTACTATAACCATTTGCAGTACCACCTACTGTTTGTGCTGATCTCTGAAATCTTCCCAGTGCATATTGTTTTGTAGCATCAATGTCATCCTGCTTCAAATCCGCTCGACAAACCTTTGATAACTCACTTATAAAAATATCTACTAAATCTTTTGAGTTTTTATCAGAAACTTGAGCACCAAACCACCAGTTAGACGCATCTTTGGTTTGAGATAAACCTGAGTTCATATCATAAAGAAGCCCTCTTTCGCGAGCTGTACCTAATATTTTAGAATATAGTGTTTCCGTAAGATAAGTATTTAAAAGATTTAAAGCATCTGCTTCACTGTCACTTAATCTAGTCCTTTTAAAAGTATCAATGTAGAAAAAAAGGTTATCTACAGTATCGTTATGAATATAAATAGGCTTATCTAACATCTTTGGCTGTTCATTTGGTAATTCAAACCTTTTTTTACCCCTCGGAAGTTCAATGCTCTCAAGACAAGAAATTAAAGCTTTTGTTCTAGCCGATGTAAAATTACCAGCAACGACAAATCTCATATTAGAAGTAAAGTGAGTTTTTTTGTGATGATTGATAACGTCTTCAAGGCTAACATTTTTCATCAGCTCCAAACGTTCACTATCTGTTTTTGCTATGAATCCAATCGACTTTCTCATCTCGAGAGACAATCTCCTAAAATGATTATTGGAACGAGCTGACATTTCTTCCTGTACGTTACCGAATTCGGCTTTAAACTCATCTTCTAAGAATAAAGGTTTTGCAATGGCGATCAGCAATAAACTTAGTACCCTAAGCCACTCGAAATCTGCACATTCAGCTTCGTAATTTATGTCGTAAACGCCAGTTGAAGCATTGGAATATGCTCCGTTTTTTTCTAGTTCAGCGTGAAAATCTCTGGCCTTTGGAATCAATTCGTTTGCACCCAAAAGAACATGCTCCATTAAATGTGGAACCTCCCATTTCTCAGGCTTAACCAAATATTCACCAGCCCTGAAATTAATATCGTAAGTCATTACCAAAGCATTTGGTATATGTATGATAAGTCCCTTGGCACCATTCTTTAATTTTACTTCAGTAACCGTATGCTTCATTATTTATGACGCCTTTTTTTAGCTGCAGTTTTTCTTTGCCTTTCAGTTTTTCTAGCTTTTTTAATATTTTTAGTTTGTTTCTTTTTCGGTTTTGGGGTTTTACTATTAAAATCTTTTTCCTCAAATTCCGTTTGGTTTTCAACTATTTGATTAGCATTTTCGACCGAGCTTTTAGCAGCTAGTGTTAAGTCTGTCTCCATAGCTTTATCTAGATCCTCTTGACTAATAGGTTCAGCATGGAAAAGAACTCTTAATACTTCGTGACGAAGTTCATTCTGCATTTCTTCAAATAGTAACTGTCCACGCCGTCTATATTCAACTAATGGATCTTGCTGCCCAACACTAATCCAGTGAATCCCTTCCCTTAAATGATCCATATTCTCTAGATGTTGCATCCATAGATTATCTAAAACTTGAAGATAAATTTCTCTTTCTGCTTTCCTGATAATTTGAGAAGTAAACTCTTTTTCTTTTTGGCTATACATTTTTTCAGCTTCAGAAATAAGTAAGTCTTGGAATTTATCAGCATCACTATCAAATAATTTATCCATGGTTGATTCATTAAATGGAAATACTTCTCTAACAATGTCTTCAAACATATCTGTAGTAACTTCTGGGGAAGCGGCTAGAGACTGACCTTCTTCGGTAATAAATATTTTGATTCGTTTCGAAATATCTTTAGATCTTAATATTTCTCTTCTCATGGAATAAGTAGCTTTACGATGACGATTCATAACATCATCGTACTGGACTACATTCTTACGCTGATCAAAATGAAACCCTTCAACCTTTTTCTGTGCTCCTTCTAAAGACTTCGAGATAATACGATTCTCAATCGGTGTTTCATCGTCCACCTTAAGTCTATCCATTACTGAGGCTATTCTTTCACCCCCAAATATTCTCATCAAATCATCTTCAGTACTTACAAAGAACTGGGTAATGCCAGGATCTCCTTGACGACCAGATCTACCTCTTAGCTGATTATCAATTCTCCTCGATTCGTGACGTTCACTACCTAGTACGAAAAGACCACCAAGTTCATTTTTAACCTCTTCATCTAGAACAATGTCGGTACCTCGACCAGCAATGTTGGTAGCTAATGTTACAGCACCACGTTGACCAGCATTAGCAATAATTGATGCTTCTCTTTCGTTATTCTTGGCATTTAATACCTGATGCGGAATATTTGCCTTGTTAAGTAAATTACTTAATAATTCATTTTTCTCAATAGAAACGGTTCCGATTAAAACCGGCTGACCTTTTGTATGTAATTGTCTTACTTCTTTAATAATGGCATTAAACTTGCCTTTCTCAGATTTATAAATTCTGTCTGATCGATCTTCCCTAACGATTGGTTTATTGGGTGGTATCTCGACTACATCCAACTTATATATCTGATGAAATTCCTCGGCTTCTGTGGCTGCCGTACCAGTCATGCCAGCTAATTTATGATAAAGTCTAAAATAGTTTTGAAAAGATATGGTTGCTAAAGTCATACTTTCTTCTTGGACTTCTACGCCTTCTTTAGCTTCAATTGCTTGGTGAAGACCTTCATTGTACCTTCGACCTGGCAATAATCGACCAGTGAACTCATCAACTATAACAACCTCTCCGTCTTGAGTTACCACATAGTCCTTGTCTTTATGAAAAAGAGCATGGGCTCTTAAAGCTTGTTGCAAGTGGTAAATAGTACGTATATTCTCTGAGCCATATAAGTTATTGATATTCAATATTTTTTCAATCTTGTCGATTCCTTTAGTGGTAAGTATTACTGTTTTTTGTTTTTCATCGGTTTCAAAATCTTTATCCTTAACTAGCTGTCTAACTATCTTTGAAAATTGGGCATAAGCTGATCCACTGGTTGCACTTGGAGCACTAATAATCAAAGGTGTCCGCGCTTCATCTATTAAAATTGAGTCGACTTCATCAACTATTGCAAAATTTAAATCACGCTGCCGAAGTTGGTCGACTTCTATAACCATATTGTCTCTTAAATAATCAAAGCCGAATTCATTGTTTGTTCCATAGGTAATATCGGCTGCGTATGCTTCCGTCCTAGAACATGGTCTTAGATGTTTAAACCTTTCGTCCTCGTGTTCTTTATTGTTATGGCTAGAATCATAAATATAACTTTTATCAGCGATAATTACACCTGTTTTCATACCTAAGTAATCATATATTTGGCCCATCCATCCGGCATCTCTTTGAGCAAGATAATCATTAACCGTAACAATATGTACGCCTTTTTCAGATAACGCGTTTAGATATACAGGTAACGTAGCTACTAAAGTTTTCCCTTCTCCAGTTTTCATTTCGGCGACATTTCCTTCGTGAAGAACAATACCTCCAATAAGCTGGACATCAAAATGCCTTTGACCTAGTGTTCTGGTAGCTGCCTCTCTTACAACAGCAAAAGCATCAGGTAATATACTATCCAAGCTTTCTTTTTTTAATCTTTTTTTCAGAATATCGGTCTGTGCTCTTAGCTGGTTGTCTCCTAGTTTTTTATATTTAGCAGCTAGCGCATTGATAGCCAATACCTGTTTTCTAAGTCGCTTTAAGTTTCTTGCTTGTGGATCGCCAAGAATTTTTTTAAAAACTATATTCATTAGCTACAAATATCCCTTCCTAAAAGATAACTAGACTTACAGTCGTTATATTGATAAATATTATACCTGCTTAAACAATTTTAGGCAGCTTTTTTAAAGTTTTTTTGGCCAGATGATGCCTAAATCTTGGATTACCGTGTATTTCTTTGTATTTTTGTATACGATTTTTCAGTTTCTCTTCAATAATATCAATGGCCGCAAAAATACTTACCGTAGATTCCTTGGCATTAATAGTTTCCTTGGGTAAATGAAGAGTCACTTCGCAAGTATATTTGTTTTTCTTATCTTTATTGGCCTTTAATATAACCTCTGCATGAGCAGACTCTTTAACATGCTTGGGCATATATCTATCTAGACGACCAATTTTTTTATTTACATACCTTCTTGCACTTTCGTCAACTTCTATATGTATGCTTTCAATATCAAGTTTTTCTATCATTTTTCCTTCTTTTATATAACTGTTTTACCATTCATATATTGCTGCAATACTTTCGGTATTTTAACCTGACCGTCTTTGGTTTGGTTATTCTCCATTATAGCAATTGGGATTCTACTTAATGCAAAAGCTGTAGCATCATTAGTATGAGCAAGTTCGATTCGACCATCTTTTCTTTTAATTCTAGTCTTTAGCCGTCTTGTTTGAAAATCAGTTATATAATCAGCAGAATGAGTTTCTCGGTATCTATTTTGGCCAGGAAGCCAAGTATTGATATCAATTCCTCTTGCATTAGGAAAACCTATATCAGCTGTACACTTTAGTATGACTTGATATGGTAATTCTAATTGATTCATTAAATATTCTTCGATAGCTACTAAAAGAAGATGCTCATTATATGATGTCTCAGGCGTAGAAAAGATTTCCATTTCTAATTTATCAAATTGATGGGTCCTAAACATACCCTCCATATCTTTACCATAACTACCCGCCTCCCTTCTAAATGAAGTACTATAACCAATCATTCTTATAGGTAATTCTTCTTCAGGTATTATTTCATTCATATACATCGTACATAAACTATGTTCCGCAGACGCATTCAGCCAAAGGTCATCCTGGTCTATCTTATATGTAATTTCTTCAGCATCTAATCTAGCTGAGGCTTCATAGACTTCTGTTTTAATTAATGCTGGTGGTATTACAGGTATAAATGGTTTAGGACTGATATCTAGGGAATTATCGCTAACTATTTTTTTAATTACAGATGAATCACCCAAAGTATCAAGAGTATATCTAATAATGGCAAATTGTAAATTAACAAGATCTCCTTTTAGATAAAAGAATCGGCTACCAGCAATTTTTGCTGCTCTATTAGTATCGAGCCACCCCCTATTTTTAGCTAATTCTGCATGATTAATGGGGTTAAAATCAAAGTTTGGCTTATCTCCCACTTCTTTAATTATTTGATTTTCTTCCTCACTCTTACCAACCGGTACATCCTCATTCGGCATATTTGGTACCTTTTTTAGAAGATTTGTAAGACTTAATTCAATTGCCGATAATCGATGTTCAGTTGTTAATAGATCATCCTTTAATTTACGTCCCTCTTCAAGACTGTCAGGTGATGGCTTTTGACCTTTAGCTGAAGAGGCTATCTGTTTACGTTTTTGTCTTAATTTTTCAATATCAGCTATAAGTTCTCGTCTTTTCTGATCGAATCCAAGAATCTCATCAGTATCAACATCGTAGCCCTTGTTCTTGGCTTTTTGCTTAATCAATTCTGGGTTTTCTCGAATTAACTGTATATCTATCATCGTTAGGTATTATATATTATCAAGCCTTTAATGCTCTTAAAGTTAATTCAGTACGTTTTTTAGCATAATCACAAAATTCACAATCTCCACCCATAGCTGCCTTACCAACTTTCGGTATATTACCCTCTAAACATAACTTGATTTTATTTAAAGTTTCTTCCATCCAAGAATCATCACCTTGATACTCAATTAATTTGGTTGTAAAAAGTAACTGGTCATTAAAACCGTCAAGTTCCAAACGTCCATTAGTATATACAAAAAATGCTTTATTGCTAACGTTGAAACCGTTTTGTTTTAATAACCATTGGTAAATTTCCACTTGCCTTTTATAACTAATTTGCCAATCAGAATCAATCGATATCTCGCCGTTCTTTGCCGTAGCTTTATAGTCGACAACCATAAGTTCATCGTCTTCATTAACCCAAATATCATCAACAGCACCAAATATAAATAAATTTGTAGGCTTATGAAGCGTACTGACCCCGACAAAGTTTTCTCGCCATCTATCCAAATCTTCGTGCCAATAAGGAACAGCTTTTATATTGTTATCGACCATAATTGGATGTGGTTGAGCAGTTTGTCTATAGCTATCAAATTCTTTTTTTAGAAGTTCGTCTACGGCTTTATTGAGATTAAATGGTGGACCTGAAGGTCTTTTTATTTTTAATCTAGCGTCTAACCAAAAACATCTTTGGCATTGTAAAAATAATTCAATTTTCGATCGACTAATTTTATATGGTGCCTTTTGACCTGGAATATATGCACCTGCATTTCTATTTGTTGTTGTCATCATTAATTATTTTAGCAGGTTATTTGGAATGTTATGGATTTGTTACTATATAATCTTTACCATTAGATAAAATAGCTATAAGTTTATAACTGCTACAGATCAATGCTTGATTATTACATCCCTTGGGGCCAACTTCATATGCATAACCGTTAACAGTTGGAGAACTAAATAGTTTTTTAACATCAGATGCTGGATCACTAAATTTAGATCTGTTTAAATTTGGATTAAAAACCTCGAAGGTTGATGAATTGATCTGCTTAAGGGTAGGGTAATTATGATAGAGACTATAGTATCCATTGAGAGTATTAGAAATATATCTCAAATCTTGTTTTCTGATATTGTTTTGGTTGTTATTATTAATATTATTATAGATATAAAACCCGACCAAGCTTAAAACTGCTAGGACGATTAAACTAGTTAATACAAACATTGTATGTTTAACTTTTGGTATTTTATTACCCCCATCAACATCCTCTAAGGGAGTTTCTGAGTCAGTTGGTTCTGGTAAAATATCTGACATAAAAATCTAATTTATTATAACATAAGTTAGCTAATTTCCCAAGATATAAGTACTTTAAACAACTGATTGCTATTATGAACAACAACCGTAGGTGCTTTTTTGGCTAATAATTCTGGATCGTTATATCCCCAGCTTACTGCTACTACAGGCACATTAACGCTTTTGGCTGCTTCTATGTCTCTTATCTCGTCACCTACATAGATAATATCTTCCGGTTGCATTTTATTTTTAACGATTATTTTTCTTAAAGCTCTAGCTTTGTTAAATAACCCAATATTGCCATAGACATTATTAAAATAACTACTTAATCCATGTGTCGATAAAAAACTAGAAATATTTTTATTACTATTAGTACTCATAATATACATCGTATATCCTCTTTGATGTAGTTCAGCTAAAACATTATTGATACCTTCAAAGGTTTTGATTTCATTTAATCTTAGGCCCATTTCTTTGCGACCTTTATATATTAGAAATGGCCATTTATATTTTGGTATTTTAAGTTTTTTAGCTACTTTTACCAGACTATCACGTTTAAGCTCAATTATAATTTTAGGATTTAATAATGATTCATGGCCAGTAAGCTTATGGGCTATATCTATAGTTAATGCAAAAGTATCAGCTATTGTGCCATCAAAATCAAATATTATTATTTTCATCAAGAAACTTTTACTTCACGCCAAAAAGCCAAATAATTACTAAAATCTTTCTTTACTATTTCAATAGCTGTTGGTTTCGGTTTTGGATAACTCCAAGCATTATCTTTACTCCAGTTATCTCCTTCTCCAACATCAAAATATTGACATTCACCTTTCCAAGGACAAGTATATGGCGTCGGGCTTTTTCTTAAATATTCCGACTTAACTGATGATGGTGGAAAATACCAATTACCTTCAATATATATAAGTTCTTCTTTATCAGCTTCAGCTATAGTTTTACCATTCCAAATTGCTTTCATATTTATTATTTTACTCCTCCAGTGACTTTATGGCAGGATGATCTAACCCATAGTAATGAGCTATTTCGTGCCAGAGAGTATGCCTTATCTCTTCTTTTAGTTCTTTTAAATTATTTACCATAGACTGTATAGGAATTTTAAATAAAGTTATTTTATCTGGCAAAGTTTTTTGAAGACCTTGACGTTTACTCAAGGGCACGCCTTCATATAAACCAAGTAAAGTTTGGTCACCTCTTAATTTTAAGGTCTCTCGTTGTTCAGCTGAGGGTATATCTTCAACAATTATGGCGACGTTATTTAAGTTCTCAACATGTTCTTTAGGCAAAGTTAACAATGCTTCGTTAACTAAATCATGAAATTGTTTATTAGTTACTTGAAACATGTTCACCAAATATTTCAGGATATATTGTTTTAGTAACTTGATCTATCTCTGATCTAAGCTGAGGGAAAGGTACCCCTTCTCTAGCGGAAACTCCTTCCAAGACCCAAAAAAACCTTTCACTATATCCCCAACCACAAGCTGGAGGCATACCGTATTCAAGCATCTCAACATAGTCTATATCTAACATCTGGGCTTCTTTATCACCGGCGTTACGTAATTGTTGTTGAGACATAAAACGATTAAGTTGATCAATTGGGTCATTTAATTCCGAATAACCATTGCCCATCTCTGTTCCGGCGATCACCGGATGAAAGCGTTGAGATATTCTAGAATCACCAGGATCACTTTTGGCCAATGGCGATATTATCGTTGGTTCATGAATTAACCAAAATGGACCTGCTGATTGTTGTCTTATGATTTTCCAAACGCTATCCATAGCTCTAATCTCGTTTATATTTCCTTCTAATTCGACCTTGTTAGCAGCTAATATCTTTTTTAATTCATCAAGATTTGGGTTGAATACGTCTACGTTATATCGTTCTTTCATGATATCGGCGTATTTAATAACAGGCCATTTTCCTTCTAAATTAATGTCGAAGTTATTAACTTTAAATTGAAGTTTACCCCAAGTTGATTGGGCAACTTCTTTCATCATGTCTTCGTAAAAAGTCATCCCTTCTTGATAATCTTGGTAAGCACTATAGCTTTCAAGGGCAATATGCTCCGGTAAATGCTCGTCTGAATAGTTTTCATTTCTAAATCTAGGTCCAATATCATATATTTTTTCGAAACCAGCACCAATTAATCTCTTTAAGGGTAACTCTTGACTAATTCTTAAATAAAAATCTTGATCCAAAGAATCCATATGAGTTACAAAAGGATTAGCGTCAGCTCCACCTGTAGTATGCTCGAGGATCGGTGTATTGATTTCTATAAACCCATTATTATTCATATAGTCTCTAGTAGCCTGCCAAAAATTACTACGCCGTACAAATCTTTCCCTAACATCGAGATTAACATTTATATCAATATACCTTCGACGTAATCTCTCTTCTTTATTTTTAAAACCTTCTTGTTTTGTAGGTAATGGGCGCAAGGATTTAGTTAATATTCTAAGATAGGTAACATCAACTGAAATCTCGTCAGTTTTTGTTTTAATAACCTGTCCTCTGGCCTCTATGAAATCACCGCTATCTAATAAGTTAATTTCGTTAAAACCAATTTTACTCTCATCTATAGCAATATTAAGCTCTTCCACTTTTGAAGACTGTAGAAATAACTGTAATATACCGCTTTGATCACGAATAACAATAAAGGCTATCGCCCCGAATTTTCGAATATTTTCTATTCGACCAACAACACAAACATCTTGGCCATTAAGACTATCAAAATTATTCGATATATCAATAAGGTTATGTGTTCTTGTTGAATTCGGCGGATAAGGATTAACGCCTAATTTCTTAAGATATTCTAGTTTTCTAAGACGTTCGTTTCTAAGTTCTTTTAATGTTGCCATTTAATGTTAAGTATATCTTATAAAAAGAATAAATACTTAGGATATGTCCACAATCTTATATCTAGTGATGTCATTAGGTGCCTTGATTTCAATTTCTTCACCAACTTTTTTCCCAAGAAGAGCAGCACCTATTGGTGATTCATCAGATATCTTGCCACTTAAAGGATCAGCTTCAACCGTTCCTACTACCTGGAACTCTTTGGTAACACCGTTTTTAAGTTTAACTACCGAACCAAGCTGAACTTTGCTATCACCTTTCGGTTTTTTAATTATTTCAACGTTCTGTAAAATACCTTCAATTTCACTAATCCTCGTCTCATTTCTATCCTGCTCTACTCTAGCTGCCTGATATTCAGCATTTTCAGCTAAATCACCTAATTCACGAGCCGTTTTTATAGACTCGGCAATATCTGCGCGCTTTGATATCAGGCTTTCTAGCTCAATACGTAACTCCTCGACACCTTCTTTGGTCAAACGGTATAACTTCTTCATGATGACCTCCTCCTATAAATAAGTCCGTTTTTTTGAATAGTTTAATAAATATATCACCTAGTTGATTGATTATCTAGCGGTAAGTTCACTTATTTTATCGATTTTTATAAGTTCTATCTTATCAGAAGTTCTATATTTTATTTCTACAACACCCTTATCAACAGTATTTTTACTAACCACTAGTCTTATTGGTATGCCCAACAAATCAGCATCAGCAAATTTCTCTCCGGCTCTAACATTTCTGTCATCATATATGATATCGATATGATTCTTATATTTTGTATATATTTTTTCAGCTTCGCTTATAACTTCCGGTTCATCTCCTATTCTAACAATACAGACTTTTGCTGGAGCAATACTACTGGGCCAAACTAAACCTTTGTTATCTGCAAAATGTTCCGCTATTAGTCCCATTAATCGGCTAATACCTATACCATAACAACCCATTATTACTGATTGCTTTTTACCATTTTCATCTAGAAAATAAAGTCCTAATGAATCACAATATTTTGATCCTAAAGAAAATATATTTCCAACTTCAACAGATTTTTTTTCGACTAAATTATCCTCTTTCAAACCAATATCTTGTAAAACTTCTGGCCGATATACCTCCTTATTAACGGCGATATTCTTTTCTTTATCAAAAAATATAGTATCTTCGCCGATATCGCTAATGGTTTGAAACTCATCGCTAAACTTTGAGAAATAACCGCCATCAGCAAACGTTCTTACAGTAATATCTCCTATTCCTAGTTTTGAATATATTCTTAAATATGATTGGGCAACTTTTTCATAAAAATCTTGGTGTTCTTTTTGGTTCATTGAAAAAGAATAAAGATCCTTCATTATGAATTCTCGACCTCGCATTAAACCACTTTTTGCTCTTAGCTCATTTCTAAATTTACTTTGTATTTGATAGATATATACCGGAAGATCTTTATATGAATTAACAAATGGCAGAAGAGCATTAATTATTGGTTCTTCATGCGTTAAACCAATACCGACCTCACTACCATTGGCTAATTTTGTTTTAAACCAATTATCAATTACTTTATCATCCCATCTGTTTGTTTTCAGCCAAAGTTCCCTGGATTGCATAATGCTCATTTGAACTTCTTGTCCACCGATGCTGTTCATTTCATCTCTAACTATTTGGGATATGTTGTCGATTACTTTTTTACCTAAAGGCAAAAAACTATAGACTCCAGCCATTTCTTTATGAATAAATCCCGCCTGAATTAATAATTGAGCATTTTTTGATGGTTCGCCAGCTATAATCGTCTTTGAAGTTTTAGTATAAAGTTTAGATAATCTCAATTCTTATTTTCTCCTTCAGTTTTTTAAACTGACTATATTTTATAGCTTGTTTTAAAAATTAACTAAAAACTAAATATGTAAAGTTAATAATGGAGCTAGATAAATAATATAATACGCCACCCCATTGTTAATAGCATGAAGACCCATGCCAGCCCATAGGCCACCTGATTTTTCTCGTAAATATATTAAAATTAATGAAAGTATAAAAGTCTCGATAAAACCAACCCAGAGTAAACCTGTCGTTCCTTCTGGAAGATGAGCACTAGCAAAAATTAAGCTTGTTAGTAAAGCAGCAACTATCTGAGGTAGGCCCTTTTTTAAGCTTGAGTATAAGAAACCCCGGACTAATATTTCTTCTGCTATAGGCGGAAGTATCACAAGGCTAATAAAAGTAACTACTAACTGAGCAACACCATGAACATGATTAAACCCAACATTTTGAGCTTCCGATACATTTAAACCTTTAATGAATGTCGACAATATAATAATAATAACTATGTATGAAATATAGTACACGGGCACTGCAGCAAGAGAATATAGAGGATCCTTAAGTTTTGGTTTCCTAAGACCGATTACTTTTTTATCTACCTTAAACCACTTCAGTAACTGCAATACTGATAGGACAGTAAAAACCTCTACAATTAATATATAAAAGAATTGAGCATATATATCATTACTCAGCCAATTTGATATTCTTGGTCCTGACCAATGTAAAAGTACTGGGTATATCAGAATGACCAAACCGACAACTTGAGACAATACATAGATCGCTAATACCAAAAGTACACCTACCCAAGGATTCCATTTAACACCTGGCGCTCGTGATTCGCTATTTTTGTCATTCTTGATTTTTATTATTTTATTTTTATTCTTACTAAACATCAGAAGAACCTTTTAATGTCAACATAAGTCACTATGCCTACAAGCAATAATAGAACAAACATACCTATAGCGTTAACTACTTCTTCGGTATTTGCTGTCATTGGGTGTCTTATTGCTCTGGATATAAGTGTTAACCATAGCCTACCTCCATCTAAAGCTGGTACTGGCAAAACATTCATGATTGCTAAAGTTAATGAAATAATCGCAACTATGAAAAGCATAAACTGAAAACCAATCACACTACCATCTTTAAGAATTACAAATATTCCTACTGGACCGACAACTTGACTACTAGCAGTTGTTTGAGCATTTTTACGTGCCGCAACATTATTAGTGGCAAAACCAGCGATAATGCCTCCGAGACCTTTTAGAGCATGTCCTAGTCCCTGAAAAGTCAAAAATATCACTTGCTTAGTTAGCCCCACTGCTACAATTGGTGCCGCCCATGTGTACCTAACTAAAGTTATTCCATTACTATAACTACCAATACCAACACCTAGATATACTTTCTGTTTACCGATAGTAGCCTCTGAAGTTGTATTAAGTATTGTTGACGTTTGTTGTTCTTTATTGTTTATCTTGTAGTCTATCTGAACTTTTTGGCCGGCATATTCTTTTGTTACTGACTGTAACGAAGATATCGAATTTATATTAATCAAATGATTTTTTGGTCCTATTGCAATAATGTTATCACCAGATTTGAGCCCAGCCCTAGAAGCGGGACTATTTTTTAGTACTGAACTAACTTGGACTACTGTTGTTGATCTACTGATGGTATGACTGTTACTCGGAATATTGAATTGGTTGGGTATCAATTTTGGTATACCAATTAACGCAAGGATAATTAGAAAAAATATACCGACTAATAAATTACTGAATACTCCGGCTAACATTATTTTTGTTTTTACCCATAAACTTGCAGCACCGTAACTACCAGGCTCATTATCACTATCATGCTCTCCTTTTAGTTTTACATATCCACCCAAAGGTAAAATATTAAACCTAAATATCCAGCCATTTTTAGTTATTCGCTTATATATAGTGGGGCCGAAAAAAATAGCAAATTCTTCTACGTCAACGCCGTTGCGTCGGGCTACTATAAAATGTCCAAACTCATGAGCTACTATTAAACTAATGAATAGAATAATTCCAATTATTAAGATTAAAATAGCCATATATTATTCCCTAACATAAACCCAAAATAGATCTACTCAGATCTTATTTGATTTTTGTATCAATCCAATCAATTATACCAACAAAAAAGTATCGATGACTACTAAAGATGAAATCTCTAAGCTTTTTTAAAGCTATATATTTAATATCTCGTTTTCTTTTTCTTTGGCTTTATCCTCTATAATTTTCCTTTTTTCAGATACATTTTCATCTATAATTTTTTGTTGACGCTTGGCCTCATCTTCTCCAATAACTTTATCTTTCTTTAATTTATCAATTGCATTCATGGCATCATGACGTATATTTCTAATCTTGACCATACAATCTTCTTCCTTAGACCTAATTTGTCGCGTCATTTCCCGTCGTCTTTCCTCTGTCAAAGGTGGTATAGGTAATCTAATAATTTTTCCATCATCACTTGGATTTAAACCTAAACTTGAATTATTTCTGATAGCCTCAGATATATTCGCAATATTACTTGGATCAAACGGTGTGACTTGTAATAATTGTGCTTCAACAGCTACTACGTTAGCTATCTGTTTTAGGGGCATATACGTACCGTACGCTTCAACGGTTACCCCATCAAGAATAGCTGCATTGGCTCGTCCAGTTCGAATTGTCTTTAGATCCTCAATAAAATAATTAAATGCTTCTTCTAATTTACTTTTAGTTATTGGCACTATTTGATCAATTTGCATATATAAATTTTACACTAAACTATTAGTTAATCTCTCCTAAGGCCATCCGACAGAATCTTCTAACAACAATATTTTCGCCTAATCTAGCTCCATGTTCTTTAATATATTCACCGACACTAATATCCTGATTTTTAATAAAAGGTTGATCAACTAAACATTTTTCTTCAAAATATTTTGTTATTTGACCATTGACGATTCTATCTATCATATCGTCAGGCTTACCTTCATTTTTAGCTTTTTCTTTAAGTTCAGACTCTACTTTATTTTTTTCTTCGGGTGAAATTTGACTTTGATCAACATACTCGGGGTTAGAAGCTGCAATATGCATTGCTATATCTTTTACTAAATTAGTAAAAATCTCATTTCTGGCAACAAAATCAGTTTCACAATTAACTTCTACTATTACTCCGATACGACTATCGTGTATATAACTTCCTATAACTCCCTGTCGAGCTTCTCGTTCACTCCTCTTCTCTGCTTTAGTCAATCCTTTCTTCCTCATCGCTTGTAAAGCCTTATCGAAATCACCAGAAGCTTCTTCAAGCGCAGCTTTGGCGTCGGTTAACCCTACTCCAGTAAGGTCTTTAAGCCTCTTGATCTCATTAATATCGATTGCCATAAAATCTCCTATTTACTATCAATCTTTTCATTGCTTTTAGATTTAGCCCGACCACGTTCAATGGCATTTTTTATATACTCGGCTATCAACTGTATAGTTTTGATAGCATCATCATTGGCTGGTATTGGATAAGTAACTTTTTTAGGATCAGAATTGGTATCTGTAATAGCAACAACTGGAATACCAAGCTTATTAGCTTCTTTAATAGCTAAGTTATCATGTACGGTATCGATTACGAATACTACTCCTGGTTTACCATTTAATTCCTTAATACCGCCATAAGTAGCATTAATGCTGTCAATTTCTTCCTGAAAACGCTGAACTTCTAGCTTGTTATACTTGTTGGCAATTTCACCGCTAGACATTCTTGCTTCTAGATCTTTTACATATTTAACCCGTGCACCTATCGTAGACCAGTTTGTTAATGTTCCACCCAACCAACGATCTGTAACATACGGCATATTAGTATCAATGGCTAGCTTCTTGATTGGGTCCTTAGCCTGATGTTTAGTACCAACCATCAAGATTTGTTTACCCTCAGCAGCTTGTTTCTCGACAAAATCAAGAGCTTCTTTCAAACAATCAACTGTTTTAGTAAGGTCTATGACATGAATGCCGCCTTGTTTCTTATAAATATATGGCTCCATTTTTGGATGCCACCTACTTGTTTTATGACCAAAATGAGCACCAGCCTCAAAAAGATCTTTAATATCTACAGTTTTTTCTGCAGCCATAACTTTCCTTTCTCTTTAATCGAGTGCTCCTTTATACCAAGGAGAGGAATGTATCTCGATCTGTTTAATATTATTGTTAGCAATTTTATCTTAAAAATATACGAATGTCTATGTTTTGTGCACTTATTCAATACATCGAAGTGCCATATCCAAGTAATTTTCGATTGATTTTCAAGTTATAGACAATACCGTTAGATGTATTCGATTATCCTTCTTCTAATTAAATTAATTACATAAGCTATTATATAGGTCACGATTATCTACGATCTTTTAGTATTGCCATTTTTATTGAAGGGATTGACCGATGTAATATCCTAATATATACTAAACACCCTAAGTTATGAGAAAAGATATTCACCCAAATAATTATAGGCTGGTTGTTTTTAAAGATCTTAATGACGAGACTACTTATTTAACTCGTTCTACTGTATCAACAGACGAGACTATTGAAATAGATGGTCAAACTTATCCTTTAGTAAAAGTACATATAAGTAGTAGCTCACATCCTTTCTTCACAGGAGAAGAAAGAATTGTCGATATTGAAGGACGAGTCGATAAATTTAAAGCTCGTGCTGCTGCCGGAGCTGCTGCAAGAGAAAAAAGAGCTAAAGCAGCTCAAAAACATGCCCAACGCCAAGCTCAAAAAGCAACCAAAGAAGCATCTAAGAGTTAACTATTCATAAATCTCTACTTATGTAGAATATAATTAATTATATGGATAGTATTGAAACTAAAATAAGAGAAGAGTTTGCCAATCTACAGGATAGAATGGCAGATAGTAGTATATATTCTTCACCTGAATACCCTCAAATTGCTAAAAAATATAGTGAGCTATCCAATGTTATCGAACTATATAATCTACGAGGTGACTTAGAGAAAAAACTAATTGATACTAAGGAGTTAAAAAACAGCTCAAAAGATCCTGAGTTTTTAGAACTTGCAAGACAAGAAGTAGAGGATCTAAATACAAAAATTAAGTCCCTTAATGAAGATATAAAAAATAAGCTTAGGGTTGAAGATCCAAATAATGCACGTAATGTAATTATCGAGATTAGAGCTGCTGCCGGTGGAGATGAATCAAGTCTATTCGCCGGAGAGTTATATAGAATGTATTGCCGGTGGGCTGAGAGACATGGTTTTCGTTATGAATTATTAAGCGAAAATCCAAATGAGGTAGGTGGTTTCAAAGAAATAATATTTTCCGTCAATGGTAAAGATGCGTATAAATATCTGAGATTTGAAGCAGGAGTTCATCGGGTTCAAAGAGTTCCCGTTACAGAAAATCAAGGAAGAGTACATACATCGACTGTTACAGTTGCGATATTACCAGAAGCTGAAGAATCAGACATAGAAATTAATACTAATGATTTACGAATTGATGTCTATAGATCGAGTGGCCATGGAGGACAATCAGTTAACACTACCGATTCTGCAGTACGAATAACTCATTTACCTACCGGGATTGTAGTTGCCAACCAAGATGAAAAATCTCAAACAAAAAACAAGGCCAAAGCAATGAGTATATTAAGATCAAGACTTTTATCTTTAAAAATTGATAGCGAACAGCAGGCATTATCTGAAGCTAGACGTAAATTAATTGGCTCTGGTGATAGAAGCGAAAAAATAAGAACCTATAACTTTCCTCAAGATCGTATTACCGACCATCGAATTAGTTATTCTAGGTCAAATATTTCGGCAGCCTTAGATGGCGATATTGACGACCTTATAGAAAAACTTCAAGAAGCAGAATTAAACCTTATTGATTCTGAACAATAAAAGTATAATTGATCATCAAATAATGACTATCAAGCAATATTTAGATTATGCAACCAAGGAGTTAGAGAATAGTAATATTGCTACCGCCAGGCTTGATGCATTAGTACTTATGGAATTCTTTTTAAATATCGACCGGTCTAAACTATTGGCTTATCAAAATGATCAACTGTTAACAGAGCGACAAAAAAATGTACTCAACCGAGTTTTGAAAAAAAGATCAATGCACATACCGATTTCATATATTACTCACAACACTGAATTTTATGGGCGTAATTTTTATATTGATAATAACGTGTTGGAGCCTCGTCCTGAGTCGGAAACTATAATAGATTTATATAAACGAGTTGTTCTTTCTGATGATGTAATTTCTAAAAAAATTAGAAGTCAAGAAAAAATTAGAGTTGCAGATATCGGTACAGGATCTGGCGCACTTGGTATCACTATTGCCCTAGAAGATATAAATTCTTTAGTAGACTTAGTAGACATCGATAAAAAAGCTATAAGGATTGCTAAACGGAACGTTGTTTTTCATACAATTAATGTACGTTGCTTCCTAGCAGACCTAATACCTAATACACCCTATGTACATGATGTTTTTGTTTGTAATTTACCGTACATCCCAGATAGTTTTAATATAAATTTAGCCGCTAGCCATGAGCCTCATATTGCTATATTTGGCGGTTATGATGGTCTGGAACTTTACCGTAAACTTTTTAAAACTATGGATCTTTTACAACATAATCCGTTGTATATTATTACCGAATCACTTCCTTTATCTCATCCCCAACTTAAACTTATCGCAGAAACTAACGGTTATAAGTTGGCTTTGGCCGAAGATTTCGTTCAGGTTTTTAAGAAATATTAAGTACCAGGCTCTTTGCCTAGTGTTAGATTGACATGTATGTATTTACCATTCCTTAGAACCGTTAGGGTTACGTTAGTTCCAGGCATATATTGATCAATCAAACCTATAAGACTATGAGTTTGATTAATTTTAGTTCCATTAATTGCTGTAATGATATCATTGGTTTTCAACCCAGCTTTTGCTGCAGGAGAACCTGCTATAACTGATGGACTTGAGGGATTACTGCTAGGTGCGATAAAGGCACCGTTTTTAACGCTTAGTCCATATTCATTTGCAACGTCCGCGGTTAAAGGTATATAGCGTATTCCAATATATGGGATACTTAATTTACCCGTCTTAAGCACCTGATTTATCAATCCTTTAACATCATTTATTGGTATTGCAAAACCAATATTTTGAGCATTGCCTGCTATTGCTGTATTAATCCCTATAACTTGGCCGTTGAGATTGACTAAAGGACCACCTGAGTTACCTTCATTGATCGCAGCATCTGTCTGAAATAAATCAGCAAGATTTTCTGTAGTTCCGGTAGAGGATCCTAACCCTCCGGTACTAGCAGTCGCCGTTACACTTCTTCCATAACCAGAAATAATGCCACTGGTAACAGTATTCTGGAATTGTCCTAGAGCATTGCCTATAGCAACAACTTCATCGCCTACTTTCATTTGAGAAGAGTTACCGATAGCTGCAGGTACTAATTTTTGACCGTCAGCATTATTAATTTTAAGGAAAGCAATGTCTAAACTACTACTAGAGCTAGTTCGACCTATAATACTAACATCTTTAAGTTGAGTGCCGTTGCTAAGTGTTATGCTAACATTAGTAGTACCCTTTGGTACAACATGTCTATTGGTCATAACTATACCGTTTGATGAAATTATAATTCCTGTTCCAGCAGCTTGTTCTTGTACTGGTTGAGAAAAACCAAATAATCCAAAACCTCCAGTATTCGACGTGCCACTATTGGTGGTAGTAATAGCCACATTAATACTTACCACACTTGGTCCAACTGTTTTAGCGATATCGCTAATTAATTGGCTGTCGCTAGTTATTATTTGTTTCTGGCTGCCCAAGCTAGTATTGCCTATGACAACAGCATTACCGTTAGACTCTAACCAACCTCCTAAAAATCCACTACCAATTGCAGCTGCAATAAATAGTACAGCAACTAAGGTATAGCGGATTCTTTTACTTTTGGGCATTTTTATATTGGGTTTAGGTAAAGTGATCGTATAAGTCTTATTTTGTTTTTTGGGCTCAGTAGATATACTATTTGGTTTATCTTGATTGTTGTTCTCGTCTTTTTTATCCATAATTTATCCTCCTCAGTTTATACAACCTTTGCTCCCCAATTAGAGAAAATTATTACCACTACGACTACGACTACCATTACTGTTATAAATTGGCGTCTAATAGATTTGCTAAGCTTATTATTATGATCTAGATAATATAAAACTGCTAAACCATAACCTAGAGTTGAGAGAAGAAGTGCTGGTTGTGATAATAGCCGATAATATATCAACCAATGTGACAATAACCAAGCTAGAGAAGCACCAAAGTATCCCCAAGTATAAGACAGTAATTTAGCATAAGGTTCGTCGAATCCATCAAAGAAGTGTCTTGCCGCAAAATAACATACTATTCCAGTTGTTAAAGTTAGCCCATATAAAGGCCCATTAGCCCAAGCTAGATAAATAGCCATTAAGCCACAAAGTTGCCCTATAAAAGCCTGTGTAGATACCATAATTAAGGTACCAGCAGGTTTTATAGCAATCAACCATAAGACATACAGCATAACCCATAAAATCTGATATGGTAATGTACTATGCATCATAAATATAACTATTGATAAACCAACAATTATATCTATTGCATTAGCCCTAATATTAGATGGCCAAAACCTGGGTTTAACTGCTACCATACGCCATTTACTTAATAACACTAGACTGAATGCCAGCTGAATAAAGTTTAGCCGTATTAACAGTAATATAGCTATCGGTAGAAAAATTAATAAGATGATATGTAAAACGCGAGCAAATCCAGCAGTTGGTCGAATTTTATTAATCATTGGTCTCATTGATAGTTTTATGATATCAAATTATAGAGTTATATAATACTGCAACGGATTCATGATATAGTTTAAAGCTATGGAAGATCAATATAAGCATAAAGAGTCTTTTATCAATAACGCTACCGATAGTAATAGTCATAAGCTAAATAAAAGACATGCACTTCTAGATTTCTTATCGACTTTGATTATATTATTGGCAGCTTTTATTGTATCCGTCTTAATGATAATCTTTGTCTTTCGTTCTTATCAGGTAGATGGACCAAGCATGGAGCCAACCCTTCAGAATAATAATCTTCTAATAATATGGAAACTGCCTAGAACTTGGGCCGATATAACTGGTCATCCATATATACCTAAAAGAGGTGACATAATCGTATTTACTGAATCTGGTCTTTCAAAGTTTGGTCAGCAAAATACTAAACAGTTAATAAAAAGAGTTATTGGATTGCCTGGTGATACCGTAGTCGTTAATAATGGTCAATACACAATATACAATAAAAAACATCCCAAAGGCTTTAATCCAGATAAAACATTACCCTACTTTAAGGGAAAAAATATTCCTTATACATCGGGTAATATAAAAATAAAATTAGGGCCAAATCAATTATTTGTATCCGGAGATAATCGTCCAGATTCATTAGACTCAAGAGATTTTGGACCAATAAATGCTAATCAAATAGTTGGTCAACTAGTACTTAGGATTTATCCTCTAAATAAAATAAAGGTCTTCTAGATACAATTATAGAATTATTTAGTAAGGTGTTTTCATGGTATATTCATATAATATGGATAAGCCAATAAAAAAAGGATTAGGAAGAGGGTTTGAGGCTCTTCTGCCACAAAACTTTGATAAAAGTATTCTTTTATCACCAGAAGATCGTATTGAAAAAATTAATATAGATAAACTTTGTCCTAACCCTTCACAACCAAGAAAGAATTTTGACGAAAGATCTCTTACTGAATTATCTGAATCAATAAAACGATATGGCATTATACAACCATTACTGGTAACACCAGAAAAAGACGGCTACATTATTATCGCTGGAGAAAGACGATGGAGAGCAGCTAAAAAAGCTCGATTATCAACAGTACCAGTAGTAATACATAAAAGAAAAGAGCTGGAGCAAATAGAAATTGCACTTATAGAAAACGTACAACGAGTTGATCTTACGCCGTTAGAACAAGCACTAAGTGTTGAGAAATTACATGAACAATTTAATTTTACTTATGAGGAAATTGCAAAACGATTAGGAAAGGCAACTTCTACAGTTACAAATACAGTCAGATTGCTTAAATTACCCAAGGAAGCGAAAGATGCTCTATCTAGAAATTTAATATCCGAGGGACATGCTCGACAAATTTTAGCTATCTCCGATCAACCAAAACAACAGGAATACTTACTCAAAGCAATTATTAAAAACGGCTGGAATGTTAGACAGGCAGAACAATTTGTTACAAGCCTTAAAACTGGTATTGTTGAAACAAAGAAAGCAAGTGCTAGAACTTCAGCCCAAACAAAAGAAACAAAGTTACTATCAAGGCGTCTTGGTACAAATGTCAGCTTAAGACGCATGGCTCATGGAGGAAAACTCGAAATTGCTTACAAAGATGATAATGATCTGGCAAGAATAATAAATCTTTTTTCTCTATAGATTAATCTCTGGTTCGCACAACTATTTCTTTGGTTAATGTTTTATAGGCTTTTGCACCCTTACTTCTCTTGTCATATTCAAGTATTGTTTTTCCAAAGCTCGGAGCTTCAGCAAGTCTAACGTTCCTTGGTATAACAGTTTTAAAAACAATATCATTAAAATAGTTCAGCAACTCGTCTCTAACCTGAGAGCTTAATGCATTTCGGCTATCATACATGGTCATCAATACTCCCAAAATTGATAAATTAGGATTAGTAGATACTTTAACTGCTTGAATAGTGTTCAATAACTGACTTAGACCCTCTAAGGCATAATATTCTGTTTGTACGGGTATTAATACATAATCTGAGGCAGTTAAAGCATTGACTGTTAAAAGTCCAAGAGAGGGCGGACAATCAATTATTACATAGTCATAATTAAGATCGTTATCGTCTAATGAAGATTTCAATAAATATTCTCTATTTATTTTAGAAACTAGTTCTACTTCAGCTCCCGACAAATCAGTATTACTACCTATAAGATATAAATTTTCAAAACTAGTTTTCAAAACAAAATCGTTAATACTATTATTCTCACTAATAAGTAACTGGTAACTTGTATTTTTTAATTTATTTTTATCAATACCTAGACCGCTTGTTGTATTGGCTTGTGGATCTAGATCGATCAGTAAAACTTTATAGTCTCTCGAAAGATAGGCTGCAGTATTAATAGCAGTAGTCGTTTTACCAACTCCTCCTTTTTGATTAACTATAGCTATAGTTGTTCTTTCTGTCATAGTCTACTTACTAGTAGTATATCTGATAGTTTGATAATAATCACTTACAATAAAAAACACAGCCCTATAAGCTGTGCATTATTTTGTTTGAGGGCTCCCCGATTTTTTTCGGAAAGCCCTTTATTTTTATGTGATTTTTTACCAATTTTTGTTGGCAAGGGAGACTATTTAAAATAACCAACCCTATGACAATTAGTATCTCGCGAATAACAGGGGTATGCAAGGATTTTTTGAATAATTTTTATACCCATATCATAGTCAGTGTTACGACATATTTTTTAACGATTTTCGTTGTATTTTATGCATTTCTGACAAATAAACCCTTACGACTAAACATTCATTTAAAAATTTCTGACAATATCCAACAACAATAATGTAGTATTTTCGATAACTACGTACTTTTAGGTATAATACTTATCCACAAGAGCTAACTAATCTTTAGTACCTTTATTGCAGTATGTCGCTGTCTATGACCACGTACTTTCTTTACACGTTTTTTTGCTTTATATCTTATTGATACCACTTTATCAGATTGCTTATCCGATTCGATAATCTGAGCCTCTACTTTATTGTCGTTTAGAACAGGCTGACCGACAGCTACTTTTTGATCATCAATAACAAGCAAAGGTTTAAATAATAAACTTTTAGTAGAACTCTTTATTAATTCTACTTCTAGCGTATCACCTTCAGATACTAAATACTGTTTTCCACCTGTTAAAATTACTGCCTTCTTCATAAGTATTATAGGTTATCAAATATTAGCCGTTCTGTAAACTGTAATTTCTTTTTTAAGGATTATTTTTATTTTCTTTTGATATCTTAATTTCTAAATCTTGGCCTTCAATCTTAACAATAGTTACGTAACTATATTCTTTTCTGCTGTTTAATGAAATTGCTAGCGTCTCTTTTATGATTTCATGAAGAAGATTTTCATTTTTGAAGGATGTTGTAATAAGTTTACTATCAGAATTAAGACCAAGGCTTATTCTATCGTTAACTTCAAGTCCTGCATCTTTTCTTGCTTGCTGAACATTTCTTATGA
The DNA here is from genome assembly GCA_021809645.1 of bacterium. Taxonomy (GTDB): domain Bacteria; phylum Patescibacteriota; class Saccharimonadia; order Saccharimonadales; family UBA4665; genus JAJZKE01. Next base: position 28,138 of record JAJZKE010000004.1, read on the forward strand.
TTTCTCTAGCTACGCCCTCCAATCTTAAATCATCTGTAATCTTAGTATCTAGCTTCACTAACGTTTTATCATTTGTTACATGATAATCTATACTTTTTACATTCAATTCTTCTTGAATGATCGACAATATATCATCATCCTTTTTTCTATTTGTTTTAATTACAACCTTTGATAAAGGTTGCCTTAGTTTTAGTCCAATACTTGCTCTCTGACTCAAGCCCTCATTTATTACTTCCCTAGCCCAATCCATGGAATCAATGACTATATTGTTAACATAACCCGGGTTAGGCCAATCTAGAAGATGTACTGATTCACCACCTATAAGATTTTGATATATTTCTTCAGCTAAGAATGGAATAAATGGGGCTGTAATTATTGATAGCTGTGTTAAAACATAATGGAGTGTCTTGTAGGCATTGTTTTTATCTTCATCGTTATCTGTTTTCCAGAATCGTTTTCGGCTTCTTCTGATATACCAATTGCTAGCATCATCCAAAAACTTAAAAATTGGTTTAGTAGCATTAGGTATATCGTATTTCTGCATATTTTCATCGATCGACTGACCTAATTGATGAACTCGACTAACGATCCATTTATCTAAAATATTTGTAAGGTTATCGATCGGATCTTCTGGTAGTTCTCCCGGCTTCAATCCTGAATCCCAATCATCAACGTCAGCATATAATGTGAAGAAATCATACATATTCCAAATCATTGATAATTTTCGATATACATCAGAAACATCTTTATCTTGAAGAGAAAAATCTTCGCCATTTAATAAAGGTGATGATAGGAATAAAAAGCGCAATGAATCTGCACTATATTGATCCATTAGCTCATTTGGGTCAGTATAATTACCATAACTTTTACTCATCTTACGACCATCGTTACCTGAAATAGTACCGGTTACAATAACGTTGTTAAAAGCTCTATTATCAAAAAGTGCTACAGATACGCTATGTAGATAATAAAACCATGCTCTTACCTGACCGATATATTCTGCTACAAAATCACCAGGAAAATTACTTTCAAATTTATCTACATTTTCAAATGGATAATGATACATAGCAAAAGGCATAGATCCTGATTCAAACCAACAATCCAAGACCTTGCCTATGTGTTTATATTTAATACCATCAATTTCAAATTCAATAGCGTCTATCCATGGCCGATGGTAATCTTCTAATCTAATACTGGATAAATCTTCAAGTTCCTGATATGATCCAACGACTATCACTTTTTCGTTGCCGTCTTTATCTTTTCCTTTCCAGACGGGCATTGCTGTTGCCCAAAAACGATCACGACTTATATTCCAGTCAGGTGCACTTTCTATAGTATTGGTAAACCTTCTATTCTTTATATGTTCTGGGAACCAATTTATATCTGAATTGTTATCAAGCATAGCTTGACGCTGATCATCGATGTTTAAAAACCAACTTGGATGAGCACGATATATTAATTTAGTGCCACATCTATGACAATGAGGATAGCTATGTCTATAGTAATGAATCCTCCAGACTTTACCTTCTTCTAAGAAAGTTTTAGCAATATCTTTATCAACATCCCATACTTGCTGACCTTTCCATGGGCTATCAATTAAAAATCCACTGTCATCGATTACACTAACTACTGGAAAATCTTTGCTTTTAGCTAAAATATAGTCTTCTTCTCCATAGGCTGGAGCTTGAGATACTATCCCAGTACCTTCATCTAGAGTAACGAAATCTGCATTATGAATTTTATGAGCTTTTGGACCATAATCCTTAAAAATAGGTTCGTATGCTTTTCCGACTAATTCCTCTCCTTTGAAATCGCGAATTAACGTATACTCAATTTGTTGATTCTTTTCATTGATTAAAACACTCTTTAACAATTTCTTAGCTATAATAAAATTACCATCACTAGTACTTACTTCGGAATATACTGCACTTTTATCGACTGCTAGGCCAGTATTTGCAAGTAATGTCCATGGAACAGTGGTCCATACCAAAAGATAGCTTTCGGAATCTTTTAATTTAAACTTAGCATATACTGATGGGTCAGTTATATCTTTATATGAATTATCCATAGCAACTTCTGCTTTCGATATAGGTGTTGCATCTCTTATACAATACATAAGTACTTTTTCACCTTCATATATCTTGCCTCTATCATAAATCTCTTTAAAAGCCCACCATACTGACTCCATATAGTCTTTATCCATGGTTTTATATGCACCCTGGAAATCTACCCATCTACCAATTCTATCTATAGTTACTTCCCACTCATTACCCGTTTGTATCATATTGTCACGGCAAGCAGTTATATACTCCTCTAAGCTTATTTTTGTACCAATATCTCTTTTATCTTTTATACCTAGTTTTTGCTCCGTATACACTTCTGCCGGCAAGCCATGACAATCCCAGCCCCAAATTCTTTCAACCCTCTTCCCTTTCATCGTCCAATATCTTGGAACAGTATCTTTAACTATGCTTGACAGTAACGTACCTTGATGTGGAACGCCTGTAATAAAAGGAGGGCCATCATAAAATACATAAGAATTTTCTTTAGGCCTTTGTTCTACAGATTTTTCAAATAATTTATTAGTCTTCCAATAGATAATTAGATCTTTTTCATAGTCATTTGGTAAACGTCTAGTTTTTTGCTTAAACTTCATATCTTTTTAACCCGCTTAAAATAACAAAGTCACCCTATTTTTTTGCTGGAGTCCATTTTAACGGACGTTACCATCCAGCTTCTAATTAGGATGACCTAAAAAGCTCTTGATTAGTTATATCGTTAACCAAACGGTAGGTTCTACTCAGTTAAAATCACCTTTCTTCCTACTTCCGTTTCTGTAAAATACAGAATTGCGACTGATTATCGCTCATACGGATTTTCGATATTATATCATATACATCACTTAATTAGCTAATTTAAGAGATATATGACTTAACTTCGTCTATTAAAGGTATTGTTGATCCTAACCATAAATGTTGGACTACTCCATCATCTCGAAGAACCATTATTGCCGGATAGCTGGTGATGTCATAAAGAGAAGCAATAGATATTCCCTCTCTTGTATCAATATTTAACGTCTCTACTTTAATTGAACCATCTTTTCTAAGATTATCTACAAATTCCTCAATAGATCTCCTGTGCTCAGAATTGAGCCTATATAACACTAACACTTTCATTAGTATTTAGGTTATATTAATAGGGATCAATAGGTCAAGTATTACATTCATTATCTAGCTACAACCAGTAGTTGATCCACAAGAAGTACAAACATAACAACTACCTGACCTTTGGGTCTGATTACCACAATTGTAACAAAGCGGTGCGGTACTATCTTGATGAGGTATTTTAGAAGAATTAATTGTTGATTTTGGTATCTCTAGTAACATAACTGTTTCTTTTTTAACTTCTTTTTCTTTTAAAGTTATATCACCACTCTGATCTTCTTCGATAACTAATTCGTTCTCTTCTTGATCTTTAATTAGGCTTAGTTGACTATCTGGCATATCATCTATAGACACTAATCCAAGTTCTAATTGATCATCAAAGCTCAGATAATCTAACGCTAATCTTCTCATTATATAATCAATGATCGAACTAGCAGTTCTGATATCAGGATCATCTGTTATGCCAGAAGGCGCAAAACTTGTTCCTCTCAAGGCTTTTATATATCGTTTTAACGGTACTCCGTATTGCAAACCATTACTAACACTTATTGCAAAAGAATCAGTGAGACCAGACAGTGTTGATCCTTGTTTGCTTACATTAACAAATAGCTCTCCGGGTGCTCCGTCCTCATATTCACCTACCGTAAAATATCCTTCCAAATCAGCTATTTGAAATTTATAAGTTCGACTGTTCCTAACTTTGGGAAGAGGACGTCGTACTGCTCCTTTGATTATTATTTTATCTTCAGTAATTGGTTGTTCTTCGTTGTCTTTTTCATCACTGTCCTTTTTAGCCATACTTAGAGGCTGAGCTACTTTACAGTTATCTCTATAAATAGCGATGGCCTTAAGACCCATTTTCCAGGCGCTGATATGTAATTTCTCAATATCTTCAACAGTTGCACTTTCCGGCATGTTAACTGTTTTACTTATAGCTCCAGATAGAAAAGGTTGTACAGCTGCCATCATCTTTACATGTCCCATGTAATCAATAGAGTTATCACCCATTGAACAAGCAAAAACAGCCTCATCTTCTTTTTTCAAATAAGGAGCTCCAATAATTGTCTTTTCTACATCAATATATTTAATTATGGCTTTAATTTCTTCTGTCTTATAGCCAAGTGCTTTGAGGGCTCTTGGAACGGTTTGGTTAACTATACTCATGGTGCCGCCACCAACTAATTTTTTTACTTTTACCAACCCCAGATCAGGTTCAATCCCAGTAGTATCACAATCCATCATCAAGGCAATTGTTCCAGTCGGAGCTAATAAACTTGCTTGGCTATTTCTAACACCATACAGTTCCCCTAGTTCTACGGCTTCATCCCAGGAACTAGCAGCTGCACTTAATAATTCTTCACTAACAAGACTAGCATCAATATTAGAGACTTCTTTACGATGCATCCTTAATACTTTAAGCATTCCGTCTTTATCTTTGTTATATCCTGCAAATGGACCAACTTGTTTAGCAATTTTAGCGCTAGCGGCATATGCATGTCCGGTCATTAATGCAGTAATAGCTGCTGCTTGAGCTCTACCTTCATCACTATCATAAGGTAAACCTTGGGCCATTAATAAGGCACCCAGATTTGCATAACCTATACCCAATTCTCGATATGCCCTGGCATTCTGAGTAATCTTCTTAGTTGGATAAGAACTATAACCAACCAATATCTCCTGAGCCGTAAATACTAAGTCAATAGTATGTTTAAAATCTTCAATAGCAAAACTAAAGTCATCATTCAAATATTTCAGCAAGTTGATTGACGCAAGATTACATGCTGAGTTATCTAAATGCATGTACTCACTACATGGGTTACTCCCGTTAATCCGACCAGCGTTTGGTGTAGTATGCCAACGGTTAATAGTTGTATCAAATTGCATACCTGGATCAGCACATTCCCAAGCTGCTTCCGAAAATTGTCTAAATAAATCTCTAGCCTTAACTGTTTTTACTGTTTTGCCAGTAGTAACAGCTTTTAAATCCCAGTCGCCGTTCGATTCTACCGCCCTCATGAAACTATCTGTAACCCTAACTGATATATTAGCGTTCTGATACTGTACACTGAAAGAATCCTTGCCATCCAAACTCATATCCCATCCCATATTTTGAAGATCTCGTGCTTTCCTCTCTTCAATAGCCTTACTCCAGATAAAATCAGCAACATCAGGATGATCAACATTTAGAATAACCATCTTAGCAGCTCTACGAGTTTTGCCGCCACTTTTAATGGCCCCAGCCGAGGCATCAGCTCCACGCATAAAACTCAATGGTCCGCTAGCTGTTCCGGCGCTCTTACCCAATGGCTCTACAGATGATCTGATAGGACTAAGATTAACACCAGAACCACTGCCGCCTTTGAAAATCATGCCTTCTTCAACATACCAATTAAGAATTGATGGCATAGTATCTTCAACAGACAATATGAAACATGCACTTGCTTGCTGTGATCTTTCGGAAACACCTATGTTAAACCAAACTGGCGAGTTAAAAGCAGCTCTTTGGGTAGCTAATACATATTTAAGTTCCTCACGAAAATCTTCAGCATCACTCGCAGTTTCAAAGTATCCTTCTTGTTGGCCCTGTCGAGTAATCGTATCCACTACTCGGTCTACTAACTGCTTTAATGAACGTTCTCGACTATCTAAGCCTGGAGTACCGCTAAAGTATTTTTGAGCCACAATATTTATTGCATTTTGCGACCATCCCTCTGGAAATTCTACATCTTTTTGTTCAAAAACAGGTTTGTTTGTTAGCGGATTCTCTATTATGGCGTCCCTTTTTACCCATTTCAATAAATCGTAAGCTCGACTTTTTTTAGGGGTAAAAAGACGACCCACACCCTGATTGGTTGTTTGTCCCATGATTGTTTTCCTCTCTTTTATTATCTGCTATGTAACCTCCCAGATACATAACATTTTTTTATATTAATTATTTATATGTTTATTAGAGTTTGCTCAAGGATAATCCTTGATTGAGCTCTCTGCGATATCTAATCTTTAGAAACCGAAGAGAACTGTCAAATAATCTCTACTATTTGACAGTTTGTTGACGACGAATATGTGACAGTTCTTGTTCAAAGCCTGCAATATCCTTAAATCGCCTGTAAACGCTGGCGAATCTAACATATGCTACTTCACTAAGTTCAGGTAATCGATACATTACTAATTCCCCTATCTTAGATGAATTGACTTCTTGGTCTCCGCAGGCATAAATTTCTTGTTCTATGTCACTAACCAGTTTTTCAAGCTGAAGACTAGTAACAGGAGTTTTTTCACAAGCCCTATAAAGACCGGCTAAAAGCTTATTCCTATCGAACAATTCTCTTCTTCCCCCATTTTTTATAACGATTAATTGAGGACGTTCGACTCGCTCGTAAGTTGTAAACCTATAGCCACACTTAACACACATACGGCGCCGACGAATTGCTTGATCATCTGCCACATCGCGTGATTCTATAACCTTAATATCATCACTATGGCACTGACTACATCTCATCCGTACACCTCCTGTATCTGCTGTAATAGCATTTTCCTATCACAGCAATATGATTTTAGCTGTTTAAAGAACTATCTAAGTACGTTTTTTTGTTTAGCTGTATTGCTACATATAGTGCTTAGTAAATTCACTATAACTCTAGCTGTAGCGTTTTAGCAATATTTTTTTGCTGTATTTTTTATTACAAAGACTGTGCGCAATCCTATGAATCTGAGTCTTTTCGTCTCTTAAGCCTTCTTAAGAATGAAGGTTTCTCTAGGTCTTCCTCGAGAGAAGAAGTTACAATCCGTTGATCATCTGAAGAATTGTCCATTCCTTCACTATCATCATCTTTACTGTTTTCTTTTTCGCTATTATTTTCAGACTCTTCTTCATCAATCGACCAAATATTTGACATAGCGCTATCTCCGCTGCCAAAATCATTGTCTATTTTTTGTTCATCTAAATTCATGTCTATATCTGACATATGATCATCAACATCATCTTTACCTGTTAATACTTTATCGGTCAGTGGCAACTCTTGGTTCTTTCTCTTGTTACTCTTACTCCCAGAAAAGTATGAAGCATCAAAACCAGTTGCAACTACTGTAATTATGATTTCGCCTTCTAGATCGTCGTTGATAGTTGCACCAAATATTATATTGGCTTCGGGGTCAGATGCTGACGTAATTGTCTCTGCAGCAGTATTGATTTCATGCATCGCCAGATCATTACCGCCGATAACATTAAACAATATACCTCTAGCACCATCAATTGATACTTCTAAGAGTGGTGACTCAATTGCTTGCTGAGCTGCTGCAACAGCCCTATCTTCCCCGCTAGCCCTTCCTATGCCCATTAGGGCAGTCCCGGCATTAGCCATGACAGCTTTCACATCAGCAAAATCAAGATTTATTAATCCGTGAACGGTTATTAAATCTGATATACCTTGAACACCCTGTCTTAAAACATCATCTGCTACCTTAAAAGCTTCTAAAAGTGGCGTCTGTCGATCAATAGTTTGCAGTAAACGATCATTTGGGATAATAATTAATGTATCAACAGAATCTCTTAATCTGTCTATGGCAATTTCAGCGTTCTTGCGACGTCTTTCTCCCTCAAAAGCGAACGGTTTTGTAGCAAATCCTACAACTAATATATTCATTTCTTTAGCAATCTTGGCAACAATATGACCAGCACCGCTACCTGTACCACCACCAGCCCCCAAGGTTACAAAAACCATATCGGCACCTTCAATAGCTTTTCTAATTTCATCTAATGATTCTTCGGCTGCCTTTTGACCTAAAGCAGGATCAGCTCCTGCTCCCAAACCTTTGGTAGTTTCTTTACCAATATGTAGCTTGATTTTGGCTTTAGAATGATGAAGTGCTTGAGCATCAGTATTGATTGCTATAAACTCTACTCCCTCTACACCTGCTTCAACCATTCTATTTATTGCAGCGCCTCCAGCTCCGCCAACTCCAATAACTTTTATTTGGGCGAAAGTCTCGATAGCGGGCTCAACTACTTGTGACATTATTACCTCTAATTACTGAACAATTTATAGAAGTAGTATAAACCATATAAGCTGCTAGTCAAAGCATGTTGACCAACATATTTAATATCACGAATAAATGTATGTGCTAGATCGGATAATAACTTTCATAAAAATGAAATGTAATAATATTTATTTTATTCTCTTACTTTTTTAAACAATGAACCTAAAAATCCTTTAGCACCCTCCTTATAATTAAGATGATTTTGAGTAGCAGGTGGCAAAGAAGGCAATAAAAGCATATCTAAAAGCATTAAACCAACAACAACTGTATAAGATTGATCTTCAACGGCTTCAACTAAACCGCTGACATTTTCTAATCTAGCTATTCTGCTAGCCAATTGAAGCTTATTTTTAGTAAATTCAGCTAATCCTGGTAGTTTTGATGTACCACCGGTTATTACTACTCCACCAGGTAATTTTCTAGACTTCTTAATTTTTTGAAGTTCTTTCTCTACAAAATCCAATAATTCCTCAACTCTTGCTTCTACAATCATAGATAACTCTTCGTTATTAAAAAGCTCAGTTTTACCATTAACCTTGACACTTACATTCTGCTTGGAATTGTCACTCTTTAAGTTTGCATGCTCAATCTTAACGGCTTCTGCTATTTCTAAATCTGTTCTTAGACCAATCGCTAAATCGTTAGTTATATGTTGACCTCCGATCGGTATAACTGCTATATGCTGTACTTCACCATCTTCAAATATAATCATATTAGTTGTACCAGCTCCTATATCTAATAATAGGGTCCCGGCTTCTTTTTGAGATCTAGTTAATACTGCCTCTGCTGCTGCCAAGCTAGAAACAGTATGATGTGAAGCAACTACTTCTGCTCTTTCCAGAGCCGCATCAAGATTACGCATATTCGGTGTTGAGGCAGTAACTATATGAGCATCAACTTCTAAGCGAACACCGTGCATCCCTACTGGATCTTTTATATTCTTCTGACCATCCAAGCTGTAATTCTTAGCAAAAAACTGAATAATCTCTCTGTTCTGAGGTAAATTCACAATTGTAGCTGCTTCTTCGACTCTTAATCTATCTTCCGGAGTTATTTCTCTATCAGCCGCACTGATCGCTATTACACCTTGCGAATTAATTCCTTCCACATGAGCACCATTAACATTAACTGTAGCTCTTCTGATAGAAACGCCCGATATTCTCTCCGCTTCAGTTATGGCTTTTATAATTGATTCAGCTACTTCCTCGGCATGAACTACTGTACCTCGTCTCATCCCCTGATTAGGAGAACTTCCATGACCTATTATTGAAGGATTATTGTTCCCATTTTGATCGAACATTCCTACCACACATCTAACAGTACTGGTTCCGATATCCAATCCAACAAAATGTTCTGGTTTCATGATAGGAGTAGTATAACGCTTGTACTTCTAATCAAGCAACTAGCTATTTTTATATTCCGTTAATATTTCTGAACTATTATCAGTAATTAATACAGTATGTTCAAAATGAGCAGCTAAACTTCCATCAGACGTAAGAATAGTCCATCCGTCTTGAGCGACTTTTACAGATTCTTTGCCCAAAGTCACCATAGGTTCAATAGCTATAGTCATATTTTTTCTTAACCAAGGTCCTGTATGAGCTCGACCATAGTTTGGTATATTGGGCTCTTCGTGTAAATTATGACCAACTCCATGACCAACTAAATCCCTAACTATACCGTATTTATATTGACTTAAATAAGTTTGAATTGCATTACCAATATCGCCAGTTCTAATAGAATCTCTAACTACCGAAATTCCTTCCATTAAAGATTGCTCCGTACGATTTACAAGCTCAATATGACTTTTATCTTTAGCCTTACCAGCTATTACACTCCTGGCTGCATCGGTTATCATACCTTCATAGGTAACACCAAAGTCTAAACCTACAATGTCTCCTTCACAAATTTTTCTGGCATTACTAGGTATACCATGAACAACTTCATCGTTAATGGAGACGCATAAAACATCAGGGAAACCCTGATAACCAAGAAAGCTAGGTTGACCACCTAGAGCTTTAAGCTCTTTTGATGCTATGTCAGATAAATATTTAGTCGTTAAACCAGGTTGAACTGTTTTAACTAGGATATCTAAAATTGAAGCAAGTATTTTTCCAGATTGACGAATTGATTTTATTTCTCTGTGAGTTTTAGGCCTTGTTATCATAATTAATCCCATTCAAGATATATTTTTTATGATAGCCATTATTTCTCTATGAACAAGATCCGGTTTCTGGTCAGAATTAATTTCATGAACTTTTATGTTATTTCTTATAAAAAATTTAATAATCGGCATCGTTTTTGTGTCGTACTCCCCAAAACGCTCCTTTATAACCTCTTCGTTATCGTCATCTCGTCCTCTTCTAAGAAGCCTTTCTTTTACAACCTCGTGGGATGCTATTAAATTAAATACTTTTTCAATCTCGAATTTTTTTTGATGTATTTGGCTTATTAACCATTCAGCTTGAACAATCGTTCGAGGAAAACCATCTAGAATAATTTTTTTTCTATCATCAATAGTTTTTAAGGTATTCTCAACTAATGCAATAACCTCTTTATCATCAAGAAGCTTACCGCTATTCAGTTCTTTATGACGTTCATCTGATAAAGAATTTCTAAATATCTCTCCAGTTGATACCCAACTATATCCTAAGCTACTTGCCAACAATCTTCCCTGAAGACTTTTACCTGATCCTGCTACACCCATTAAAATAATCATCGACCTAACTCAACCTTGACCAATCTAGCAATATCTCCTCCCTCGGCTCTACCAGCGGTCTTAGATTTAACCTCGCTTATAATCTGTCCCATATTAAATTCTGGATGATCTTTGATTATTGATTGAATGAGATCTTTTAAATCATCTTCACTTATTTTAGACGGAAGATAAACTTCTATCAGAGATTTTTCGTACATTTCTTTTTGAGCACGATCTTTTTCTCCTACTTTGGTATATAGATCAGCACTTTCTTGACGTTTTTTTGCTTCTTTTTGAAGTATCTGAATAGCATCTTGATCCGACAAAACAGTATCTCTCTTACCTAATGAAACTTTAGCATACAAAAAAGCACTCTTAACACCCCTCAAAGTGCTTATTTTGGTAACATCTCGAGATAACATAGCAGCCTTAAGGTCCTGCTCAATCTGATCCTCGATCATTCTAAAATTTTGGCCCTAACTTTATAATTTTGTTAAATTTAGTGCTTTTTCTTTGCTGCCTAATAATAGCTTTTCGTCGACGTTCAATCTTTGAAATTGGTTTTTCAAAAAATTGCTTTTGTTTAACAACAGCTACATTACCCGATTGTTGTACTTTTCGGTTAAAACGTCTCAATAGGCTTTCTAATGATTCTCTTGTATCTTTTTTGGTAACTCTTATCATCCTGTAACTCTCTTTTGATTAGTGCGTTGTGATTTTAACACAATACTCTGTAATTCTTTAAATATAGGAAACTGCTTATTAGTCGAATAGACCTTAGTATTACCTTGCTTCTCGGCTACTAAAAATCCGACTTTTTCTAGTTTTTTAAGCTCTCTTTGAATATTACCAGCATCTTCCTTAATTAGCTTAGCTAGC
>JAJZKE010000026.1 GCA_021809645.1 bacterium
AGTCGACTTAAGTCGTCCTTAGTATTCGGAGTATAGACATTTACAAAAAAGAATTCTTTTAATTCAATAGTTAGTACTCTTCCCTCTTGATTGGGATTACCATATAAATCGGTATCTAGTTTGTATCTATCAACTAGATCATTTGGTAGACCTTGAATAACTTTTTTGGGTTTAATTTTAGATAAAACAGCAGTCCCCGAATATCCAGCCCTTTCAGCTGGATAATAGTATTGGTAGTAGCCTTTGATATCTAAGTTGATTTGATCGCTATTAGCCTTGATTTCTTGAAGTCCTAGAATATCTGGCTTTTCTTTATCGATAAAAGACTGGAAAAGACCTTTATTAATTACTGCCCTTATGCCATTAACATTCCAAGAATATATTGTCATCAATTTTTAAGTATAGCTTTAGGAGTTATGGTTTGCTAGACTTGTTGCTTAGATGAGTCGGCAATATAACCGTGTATTACTTAAAATATCTGGTGAGCAATTAGCGGGACAATATGATGTTGGTATTGATCCAGTTATAGCTCATTATCTAGCCAATGAAATTAAAAAAGTTTATCAAATAGGTTGTCAGATAGTGGTTGTGGTTGGCGGCGGCAATATGGTACGTGGAGCCAAAGTTGCTGGCCATGGTATTAGAAGAGTAACTGCTGATCAAATGGGTATGTTAAGTGGCCTGATTAACTCAATGTTCTTAACTGATATTTTTGAAAATAATGATATTCAAACAAGGTGTTTAAGCAATATCTTTGCTGATCAAGTTACGGAATCATATTCTTATCGAAGAGCTATTAAGCATCTAGAGAACGGGCGAGTTTTAATAGTTGCTGGAGGTATCGGACGTCCCTATTTTACACATGATACAGCTGCTCTTAGCATAGCTCTTGAATTAGATTGCCAAGTCTTATTAAAAGCTACTAAAGTCGATGGTGTTTTTGACAAAGACCCTATGAAATTTAAGGATGCAATAAAAATAGACAATATGACCTTTGAGCAAGCATTGAATAATCGTGCTATTCAAGTAATGGATAAGGCAGCTATAGGATTAGCTATGGATCACGATATGCCAATTATTGTTTTTGATCCAATGGAGAAAGATAATATTCTAAAAGTTTGTAGTGGTCAGCAAGTTGGAACAAAGATTGATAAATAATAGTGTAGCTTATAAGCCAGTAGCTTCCCTGCCAACCTCTATCTTATTCTTATATGATCTTTTTAGTCCCATAACAAAGTTCCATAATCTATCTGGCGGAGGGAGAGGGATTCGAACCCTCGAGAGCTATTCACCCTACACGCTTTCCAAGCGTGCGCCATAGGCCACTAGGCGACCCCTCCTAAGGTCTACAATCTTTAATATTAGCAGTCGTTTATAATGAATAAAAGCAATATATAACAGATAATTGACACTATTTCTGAAAAATATTACAAAATACCATTGCTCTATTAACAAATAAGGTTTTAAATTATTTATAGTATGGCTCTAATCAAATTAGAAGGCGTCAGTAAACTGTACGGCTTCGGCGATGCCACTACCGTGGCTCTCGACGAAGTTAACTTAGTTATTGAAAAAGGTGAATTTATTGCCGTTATGGGTCCTAGTGGATCTGGTAAAAGTACTTTGATGCACGTAATAGGTTTAATAGATAGACCAAGTAATGGTCGATATATGTTTGAAGGAAGATCAGTAGCCAGGTTAAAGCCTGATCAGTCTGCTAAACTAAGGCGTGATTCAATCGGTTTTATTTTTCAATCATTCAACTTATTAAATCGTTTAACAATACTTGAGAATGTGGCCTTGCCTCTAGCATATAAAGGTATGTCTTTATCAAAAAGATACAAACAAGCAAGTGCTGTTTTGGAAAGAGTTGGTATTCAAAGTCGAGAATATTTTTATCCTTATCAATTAAGCGGTGGACAAGCTCAATGTGCTTCGATAGCCAGAGCTTTAGTTAATAATCCGAAATTAATTATCGCCGATGAACCTACCGGTAATCTTGATAGTTCTGGTTCTCGATTAGTTATGGAATTATTAACTGAGATACATAAAACAGCCAATACTACGATTATATTTGTTACTCATAATCCAGAATTAACGAGATATGCCTCTCGAGTTGTTTACATGCATGATGGGGCCATCATTCATGACGAAAAGACTGCTTTTGGTAGCGTCGCACCTAGAGCTAGACAAGTTCTTTATACATTACCTGTTAAAACTGTTGAAGATGATTTAGCTGGCGTATCGGCTTTAATGAAAGCAATTCCCTCGAAGCCCTCTAGACATCGAACTAAAAAGAAACGAAAAGTTGTTAGTAGAAAGGCGGCTAAATGAGATCTATCACCAAAGGTCAGATTAAAGCTGCTTTTGATGCAGTAAAGCATACTAAGATACGAAGCTTTTGGACAATGTTGGGCATTATTATTGGCGTAACGTCAGTAATTCTAGTTATATCGATATCTGAAGGAGTAAAGCAGCAAATTGATGGTCAAATTAATCAAAGTGGTAATGATGTTATAACAATTCAACCAGCCAGTATTAATGTTGGTGGATCAAGTTTACCTAAGCTTGACTTACTTTCAGGTCTTAATATAACTGGGTCATTATCACATAGTGATATTGCAAGGGTATCAAATACAAAAGGCGTTGCTGAGGCAACTCCACTAAGTGCCATGACAGCTAAAATTAGAGGCAATCAATCATTTTATTCTAGTGGGTTAGTTATTGGAACATATCCTAACTTTCCTAATATTATCGATAATTCTGTAAAGGATGGCGGTTTTTTAACAAGTTATTCTCATAATTCCAATAATGTTGTTTTAGGTGACCAGGCAGCTGCTGATTTGTTTAAAGAAAGTGATCCAATTGGCTTACCCTTATTAATTAATGGCAGAACATATAACGTTATAGGTATTATGCATTCTTTCCCAGCTACTCCGTTAAGCAGTTCATCAGTATTTAACAAAGCTATTTTTATATCATATGCAAACTCTGAAAGTTTAACTAACAATACCATAACTACTTATCGTATATTAGCTAAACCTAAAAAATCATCGCAAACTGCTGCTGTCACTAAATTGATTTATCATAATTTATTAATTGGTCACGGTGGGCAGGCAGATTTTACTGTTCTTGATCAATCTCAAAGTTTAGCTGATAATAGCAATGTCTTAAACTTAACAACCAGATTAATAATAATTGTTGCTAGCATTTCGTTATTGGTAGGCGGCATAGGAATAATGAATGT
Source organism: bacterium (assembly GCA_021809645.1). Taxonomy (GTDB): domain Bacteria; phylum Patescibacteriota; class Saccharimonadia; order Saccharimonadales; family UBA4665; genus JAJZKE01. Next base: position 3,248 of record JAJZKE010000026.1, read on the forward strand.
TATGTTGGTCTCTGTTACTGAAAGAATGCATGAAATTGGTATTAGAAAAGCTATCGGTGCCACAAATAGTCAAATACTAAATCAATTTTTATTAGAATCAATTATGCTTTCAGTAGTTGGTGGTTTCATAGGTATTATTTTGGCGGTTTTTATAGATGTAATACTTAGATTATTTAGTAATCTTAATCCAGTTATTAATATAGAAGTCGTAATTATTGTCTGTCTTGTATCTGCTTTAATAGGCATTGTATTCGGTTCAATACCTGCCCTTAAAGCAGCTAGAAAAGATCCAGTCGATGCCCTTAGAGCTGAGTAATCTAAATTAGAGGTGTTTGCCGTAATAATACCAGAAATGATGTAGGATAAATGCTGCTAATAATATAAAAAACAAGACGATAATGTCGGCGTGATGCTTTCTTATCCAGGTATAAGGTTTATTTAGATAGGTTGGCAAAATGATGTTTTTCTGATCGATATTAAATAACGTTACATACCAGAAAGTTATTATAGTAGCTACCCAGACTGTTAAACAATATGGACAAAGGTCATGAATATCGTATAAGCTTTGATAGAAAAGCCAACCGATAAAACCCATACCAAATAAGGTTCCAAGTTCCATCCCTAACCAATACCATCGTTTAAATTTTCCACCGGCAAACATGGCAGCGCCGGTAGTCATTAGCACTCCTCCAGCAAATAGCCCGATATATGGGTTAGGAAAGCCAAAGGCTTTACCTTGTTTGGCTTGTATAACATCACCGCAGCTGACAACTGGATTTAGATCACAGATTGGCTTATATGACGGATTTTGCAGTATTTTTATATTATCAATGCTTAGTAGAAGCGAAGCAACCAAAATAATAGCACCACATATGATAAGTATGTAAGGTATGACTTTTGCGAGATTCTTTTTCGGTTGAACGTCAGGCATATTTAATTGATTATACAGTGAATATTACTAGACTTTTATTATTCAGCACAACTACCTGTGCTATGTATTTTATTTTGAGATATTGCTTGATGGATGGCGGGTATTATTTGTCCTGATGTTAAAGCGTAGCCAATATCCTTATATGATGTTGACTCGGCAAAAACAACACCATCAACCTGGCCATTTTTTAGTATCAAGGGGCCTCCAGAGTTTCCTGGTATAACTTTAGCCCTAATTTCATAGACACTTCTATAGGTATTACCATTGCCGTATATATTACGTCCTTCGGCATTAAATTCATCTAATATAACGGCGGTGCCAGCGTTTAGAGGTCCTCCTCCTGGATATCCAATAACTGCACCAGGGGTGCCATCCTTAGCTATATTTGGATCAATATTTAGAGGACTGCCTGATAGATTTGATGTTTTTAAGACCGCGAAATCCAAATTAGGATCAAACCATATTACTGTCGCTGGATGGGCACCGTTATTATCGTAAATATATGGCTGAGCTATACCAGCTACAACATGAGCATTGGTAGCAACTATATCTTTAGCAACGATAAAACCAGAGCCTTCGACTATACCACCACATCCAATGCCCTCTATTTTGACTACAGAAGATGCATCTTGATTAACTGCTTGTTGCATCTGGGAGCTAGAAGGAAGCGAATAATTTGTATTAGGTGTCGGTTCACTTCCAATAAATACTTGAGGAAAGCCATTTGGATCTATTAATGAACCGACATCTGAGATAATAGTCGGTGCACTAGGCAGATGCTTATTCATGAATGTTATGATTGATGATTGATTTATATTTTTCTGAAAGTTTGGGAAAGATAAAGAACTCAAAATAGATGCAAACAGCCAGATTGTGAATAAAATTGTTACCAAAGACAATACTGAACCCAATAAATTATCAACTGTGTTTAGTTTTTTAATATGAATCTTTTCTTTTAACTTATAACCTATTACTTCACCAACGAATAACAATAAGAAAGCTATACCTAGAGTAATAACAAGAGTCATAATAGTTCTTGATAAAACTGTGTGTGCTAGATTAATAATATGGGGCTGAAGAGCAGCCCCGATGAATAGACCACCAAAGAAACCTACAGTTGAAAAGAATTGTCTAACCCAGCCGATTTCCCAGCCTCTAAATACGGAAGCTATGACAATTATCACTATAACTAGATCGATAATAATCCCAGCATTCATTGCAAGTTAAACTCCATAGATATTATTTTAGCAAATTGATTTACGGTCCATTACTGCCATTTTCATATAATATTAGGTTATTGTCTTTTTTCCATCGATTTAATATCGGTTGAAGTATCTGCCAGCTTCTAACTACTTCACTGTTGGACGAGAATAATGATTGATCACCTTTGATCGCATCAATAATAACTCTTTCATAGGCATCTGGATGATAATGATGATCAAATGTATTCTGATAACTAAAGTCCATGATTGCTGTTTCAATGACATTATCAAAACCAGGTTTTTTAACGAATAATTTAATATCTATTCCTTCGTCTGGCTGTATCCTAATAGTTAATTCATTGATTTGCTGGTCATTATAATTAGAAAAATCTATTACAATTGCCGTATTTTTATTAACCAGTGCCTTACCTGTTTCTAATATTATCGGTACATTCATCCACTGTTTAGTCTTAATATTGAGCATTAGACGGACATAGGTTTCGGTATTAGATTTTGGTTTACCGATTTCCTTTCGATAAGTTTTATATTGGCCTCTAATAACAGATCCTCTATTTATTTTTGATAATTCTGTTTTGGATAATATCCTAGATTTTTGTTGATGTATTAAATCAGAAGAATTAATATCTTCAGGGATATCCATGGTAGTAATAGCCATTAATTGCAATAAATGGCTTTGAACTATATCTCTTAGAGCACCAACACTATCATAAAAGTTTGCTCTTCCCTCTATGCCAATGCTTTCCAAAGCTTTTATGTGTATTCGACTAATCGAGTTGTTATTCCATATATCCCTAAATATTGGGTTATGACCTCTAAACACTAAAATATTTTGAGCTGTTTCTTTAGCAAGATAATGATCAATTCTGAAAATTTGTTCTTCTTTAAAATACTTAGAAGTTTTTTTAATCAGTGTTTTGGCGGAACTTAGGTCGTATCCAAAGGGCTTTTCAACTAATATTCTGGACTTACCGAAACCGTGATGACATTTTTTTGATAAACCACTTTCTCCTAAAATTCGGATGACCGGGCTATATATTTGAGGGGGTATTGATAAATAGAAAAGTCTGTTGAAACAAACATTTTCTTTATTTTCAAGAATTTCAAAATAATTTTTTAATTGGATATAGTCTTTTTCATTGACTGGGTCTAATTTAATAATTTCAAATATTTTATTAAATTTAGATAGCACTACTGGATCACATACTTTATCTGTTTCTAAGACACAAAGCTCGACGTTCTTGAGTAATTGATCTTTAGAGAGATCCTTTCTAGATGTACCAACTATCTTTATTTTTTCAGGTAGCAACCCATCTTTTAGTAAATGATATAAGGCTGGTAATACTTTTCGACCTGCTAAGTCGCCACTTACGCCAAATATAGTGATTACTGTAGGTTCAAATTCTTTAGACATTTATTTGATGCCCACCAAATTTATTTCTCATGGCTGCTAAAAGTTTTGTTGCGTAATTTATTTGGCCATTTTGTGAATCTAACCTTATTTTTAACGACAAATCGATTGCTGGCATATCTATACCTAGATCTTTTGCTGTTTCTAATGCCCATAATGCTTCACCAGATTGAGCTACCCTGCCCTCTATACCGTCTAGATTTGGGTTTTCTTTGACAATGTCTAATACAAGCTCGTTTAACCAAGAAGTGATAACGCTATGATGTTGCCATACGTCAGCTGCCTTATCTAAATCTAAATTTTGATAAGGTCCTTCTTTAAGTAATCTATATCCTTCTGCTAAACTTTCCATAATCCCATACTCGATTGCATTATGTGTCATTTTTACGAAATGTCCACTTCCAGATGGTCCAAAATATGCATATTGTCCTTCAGGTCCAGAAAGAATATCAAGTACTGGCTTAATCTTTTTAAAGGTCTGTTCGTCGTCAGAACCACACATCATTGAAAAGCCGTTTTGATATCCCCATATACCGCCGCTTACACCAATATCTATTAATATCGAACCTTGGTTTTTAACTAGTTTATTTCTTTCACGAGTAAGTCTAAAATCTGAATTTCCACCATCAATTATGATGCTGTCTTTGGGTATAATTTTTAAC
>JAJZKE010000027.1 GCA_021809645.1 bacterium
AGATAAAGTTACGATATCGGTTTTCATGAGTTTAACTATAGCAAATCGTTGAACGTATGTCAAGTAGTTAAACGTAAATTATAACGTTAAACTTTATTCGAACGCGTGGACGACCTAATTTTTCACTGCTTGATATAAAGCAAAATGACAATGTCCTATCTGGTACACCTGCCAGTTTCGGCTTGGAACCGCCTCAAGAGTGAACTGCTGCGGTGGCATGAAACATTTGAAGTATCACCTCTGCCAAGTCTAACACAGTAACTACCGTGCTGGATTAGAACCGTTGTTCCAGCTCAAACCATATCAATTCTATTTCAGCTACCATACTAGGCAAAAACTAGCGTAAAACAAAGTAATAATTGTAGTTGCTAATAAAGCCGTAGTAGCTATTAATAGAATAAAACTATTTTTCTTTTTCCAAGCTAAGCTCTGGTAGGTTGCGATCAAGAAAGAAAAAAAGCCAATTATTCCAGTAATTAGTATCGCTCTGACATAGGGATTGCTAGAAGGACAGCCACCGCTACCGTTTTGGATTTTTGAATGTAAGTAGCGCCCATGACTCCAAATACAATTAGCAGAACTTCAGCTAGGCCCCCCCATAATTGTTAAAACTTTAAGCTGCCCTTTGTTGCTGCGCTTGGCCAATAGCTTTCTACCAAATACACCGACTGCAATCAGAACAACAATCATTAACAAAACGAAGGGTAGGTAACTTAGCATAAGCAATATCTTAGCAAAATAGACAGTTATCGTAAAAAACATTAATCCCTAGTTTGATTCGAACAGTTTTAATCGGCTAAGTAACGATGACGAGAAAGATTCAGGACCAATCTTAAAGGTTATTAGTGGCCATAATTGTGTTTGGTACACCCGACAGGATTCGAACCTGTGACCTTTGGCTCCGCAAGCCAACACTCTATCCAGCTGAGCTACGGGTGCAAATTAAGTAATATTATACTTTCAAAAATACTCTTTAATATAATTTTTATTGAATTTTATATCGTATTAATTACATAGAACCCAATAATAGTTCGGCAGTATAGCGGTGATGACCCGTTAGGGGAATTTTCTCAACACTACTGTCAATCTGATCCTGAACCATTTTTTTACTAAAAGACCCATCGATCTTAGATAAAGCTAATAATATTACATATTCTCTACTGTTTAACTTCACACCAGCCCATAAACCAGAATCTGGTTTTTTGCTATTGTTTGATATAACTCTGCCGGGTATCTTCGCTGCATCAAGCCTAATAAGCTTATCTAACTTATCGACAAAATATAGTCCAATCTCTAATCTAAGTTTTGGATCTAGTCTAATTACATCTACAATATCATCTGGTTTCGTAAGATTATGTTCAAGTTCATATCGTGTAATTATCGCATTTAGTTTAGGATCTACTTTTCTAGCTGATTGCAAACATATTACTGAATCCTTCTTAGACTCCTCGTTTATATACTTTTGGGCACTATCAACATCAACTCTTGCATCCTGAACCGCTTGCTTAGAAAATTCTTCAAATTTATCTGGATCAGTTAAATCAGGTTTATCTTTAAATAAATCAGAATAGTTATCTTCATTCTCTGGCTCTGTTTCTTTCCCTAAAGAAAGAGGCTTAAATAATTCTTGATAATGATTCGTGACTGATTCATTGCCTTCGTTAGAATCGGGATTATTAGAACTGCTGGTATTAAAAAGGTCTACTACTTTTCCACCAAGAGCTAAAAATTCCTCAGTAGGCAACTCTATTTTTTTACCTTCTTGACGTAAAACAACAATAGATGTTCGACTGCCATCTTCGTTCTTTCTATTTAATGCATCTTCTAGTGTTGCCGTTCCGTCTGATATTGATACCTGACTATCCCATAATTCAGGATGATCATCCATGAATTCAATAAAGGAAGGCGCTGGAGGGGATAATTTTTCTTTTTGCATTTTATATATATTAGCATAATATGCATGAAATTACAATGTGTATGCACTGATTCAACACCCTGCAATATAAATTGAACCAAAAGGTAGGCATCCTAAACTGTAAGCGCAAATATAACAGAAAGAAACCTATCGTGACATATTTTAATAATTCACTACTATTTGAGCTGGGAATTTATGTTTTTTGTCTTTGACCTCTAAAAAAGTTCCACAATCTATCTGGCGGAGAGGGTGGGATTCGAACCCACGGTACCGTTGCCGGCACAACGATTTTCGAGACCGTCCAGTTCAACCACTCCTGCACCTCTCCATAAGGAATATATAAACAAATCTGGCGGAGAGAGAGGGATTCGAACCCTCGCGGGAGCTCACGCCCCCCTAACGATTTAGCAAACCGTCCCCTTCAGCCTCTTGGGTACCTCTCCTTAATCATATGATTATATATCTAAACCTTAATTTGGCGGAGAGGGTGGGATTCGAACCCACGGTACCGTTGCCGGCACGACGGTTTTCAAGACCGTTACCTTAATCCGCTCGGTCACCTCTCCAAATTCAGTAACGGTGGTCATTATACCAGTCGATTAGTATAAACGGCTAGTTAAAAACCTATTTTTATTAATATTTTATCAATCGGATCATTGCGTGAAGTTTCTTTTGGTAAAATACCGCTTAAAACGGCTGTTATTTTCTGCTCCGTTGAACTATCAAAATTAATATACATTCTAGGTAAAAATCTTTTAAGAGGAATTAAAACTGCACTTCTAAAGTCGCCATGCTGAATCACAGAAAAAGATTTATAGCTCCCAAATTTATATCTTCTACCATTTATGGCAAAACCATACTTAGTTAGCTGATAGTCAACCATTTTTGGTTTTTTAGTTGCATATACACCTATTAGAAAACCGCTTAATAGAATCACGCCTGTAGTAATTTTGTCTTTAGTAATTAAAAAAATTGCTGATGCGATGACTACTGTACCAATGATTAAAATCAGATACCAAAGGATAGATTTCCTAATAGAAAAAGAATCTGGAGCTGACCAATTAAATAACAAATCATCATTCTGATCAATGGTATTATTGCCCTGAAGTAATGTTTCGTTGGTATTATTAACGTTAAGATCACTGCCACTAGTCTTTGATATAACATTCTCTTGCGGATTAAACTTGAAATCATGTTGTTTATTGCTTTGGTCTTCATCCATGAATATATTTTACCCTATTAATAGTAATAATTTTAAGATTAAATCATGGAATGTTGTATTAAATATGTTGTAAATAAACCTTGTTCAGTTGCTTTTGCTTTCTTTGCTGATCTATACTATAGAAAACACAAAGAGGCAAGTATTCTAAGCTAATAAAACCTTATATAAATCGGAGGGTAACAATATGGCGAGACATCGCGACGATGATCTTCTTTTGGAAGAAGATGATGAATTAGCAGCAGCATTTCTGGGTGACGAAGATATTGCCGCAGCTCCAGCTACCGTAGATCAATCTCAGGATGGTCCAACAGCTGAAGAATGGGATGAGGATGATAGCGTACCGGGTCAATTGGCTGTTGATGTTTATGAAACTAAAGAAAAACTAGTCGTAAAAGCCAGGACAGCGGGTGTTAATAAAAATGAACTAGATGTAAGTATTTCAGATAATCAGCTTACTATTCGTGGGACGTTAAATGCGGGTAACGAAGATGGTGTAGAGAACTACTTTTTACAAGAATGCTATTGGGGAGAATTCTCTAGAACCATTGCTTTACCTGTTCCAGTTAAAGAAGATGAAATCGAAGCGGTTCTAAAAGATGGTGTTTTAACTATTAGTTTTGGTAAGGTTAAACAAGATACCGTTAAGAAAATAGAAGTCCTGTAATAAAATACGGCGTTACTAGATAGGTGGACGCTTGAGAAAAATACTAAATCAACAAAGTTTTTCAAAACTTGAAATAAAATTTTCAAAAAAAGGTCTTATTTTTGTTGTTCCAGCAGTTTTATATATTGTTTTAATTGCCATTGGTTTAGTGGGCGAGGGCAGCCAACAGTTTTCTCTGTTGGCTAATTCTTTTTTGCATGGCCATACTTACTTTTTGCAGTCAATCGGCGGTATTGGTCAAGATCCAGTTCTTTATCATGGCCGAGTATATTGGGACGATGGGTTCTTTCCGGCAGTAATATTAATGCCTTTTGTCGCTTTTTTTAATATTTGGCATATATTTTTCTTTCAAGGATACATTAAATGGATTATGACCCTTCTTATAAGCTATTTGCTATATAAGCTGGCTCGTAAATTAAATTTTTCGGCATCTGATAGTTTAATTTGGATGTTTGGTTTTATACTAGGATCGGTTTTTATAGGAGTCGATAGCGTTTCTAGTGGCTGGTTATATGCTCAAGTAGTAACAACTCTTTTAGCTCTTTGGTCACTTTATGAATACTTAAATAAAAGAAGGTGGTGGTTAATTGGATTATTGATGGCTTGTTTGCTGTTAACTAGAATACCGGCAGCATTTCTCTTTCTCTTTTACTTTGTTATTGTTATCTTGTCTAAAAAAGATTGGAAAACAAAAGGCAAGCAAATATTTCAATTAACTGTTTTTGGCTTCATGGCAATTATCTTATTGGGATTATATAACTGGCAACGATTTGGCAGCCCTTTGGACAATGGTAATCAATACCAATTAATTTCTCAGTCTTCCTCAGAGGCCAGGTCTATGGGAATAATCTCTTTTGATCATATACCAACTAATTTATATACTCTTTTGTTCCGAGCACCGACGCCAATTTTAGCCAACAGTAACTCCTGGAGTTTAAAATTTCCCTGGATTGAGAATAATTATCTAGGAGTAAGCATTTTTATTACTTCGCCCTGGCTTTTATATTTTTTTACAAAACGCTGGAGCAAATATCAAAGAGAGGCAAAATATTTAATTATTGTTTCAATGATTAGTCTTCTTTCATTGTTAATGTATTACGGTGACGGGGCAATCCAAATGGGATATCGCTATACTCTAGATTTTATGCCTGGTCTCTTTTTGGCGCTAATGATGATCTATCACAAAAATACCGGCAGTTTAACTACCGGTATGAAAATTTTATTGCTAGGTTCAGGGATAACTAATTTTTATCTTCTGACTACCTATATTCGCTAGCAAGTTTTATCGCAATGTTGTTATTATGCCCTGAAGTCCAGTCGGAGCAGCAACACTATTGGCTGTATTCAAAACATAATGAACAATTAACTGAGCTAAGACAACGACTATGATGCCAATTATGGCATAGATTAGGGTATTTTTAGCGCTTGATACACTATTGCTTTCACCACCTGATGTAACATATTTAAAGCCGGCATAAATTATCATTATTACCGATACTATGCCAACAATTATAGAGAATATGTTAACTACTTTAGCCGCTAAAGATTTTACGCCAGTCGTTATACTGCCGCCACTACCACAGGTTACTGAATTGGCACTAGTTCCGCCTCTAGTTGCATTAACACCACTGGCTATATTGTTGCCTATATTATTACAAACAGCAGCATATGCAGGCATTGGTAGAAGAATTGGTAACAATAACGCCAATGTAGCTATTACTATTATGAGTTTATTTTTTAAAATCCTTAACATATTTAGTCCTTTTAATATTTTTAACTCTTTATCATATATAACACACTATACTACATAATTAATTAAAAAATTAATAGCATATTTTTAGCCATCATGTTTAATAACTGAATGATTGGGTAAATAACTATTCTTTTGGATGGTGTTGGCTGTATTAAGAACCCAATGAACAAGGGCTTGAGCTAAAACGGCTATAGCTAAGCCAACTAAAGCATAGATTAGGGTATTTTTAGCGCTTGTTATAGCATTAGTATCACCGCCAGCTATCACATATTTAAAGCCAGCTATAATGAGCATTATGACGGCTACTGCACCGATAACATATGACATTATGCCAACAACATTTCTGGCAATACTTTTAAAAGTGTTCGCTCCTTGAGTACAGCTAGTAGTTGAAACAACCGACAATCCCTTACACGCATCACCAGCAAAGGACGAGTATAGAGTTGGTGGCACTATCTTTTGTGAATTGATAGGATTAGCTGCAACACTACCGCAAGTAAATAAGATTACTAGTGATAAGGTTGTTACTATTAATTTAATGTGTTTCATAATTAATGTGTACTTTACGGCACTTTCTTTAAAACAAATACAACTATGACTTGAGCTAAAACGGCAACTACAATACCCACTAAAGCATAGATTATCATATTCCTAGAATTTGTCACCGCTTGAGGATCATCACCACCTATCATCATTTGTAGTCCTGCTACTATTAAAATTATTATCGCCGCTATACCAATAGCGTAAGACATTAAATTAATAACAATTTTCATAATCTTTAAAAAAGGATTTTGTTTTGAAGACGTTTCCGAATTAACGCTTTTACAAACTTCCGTTGATTGAGCAGTAGACGAGTTACAGGTATTATTAAATATGTTTACAGCGGCAACCGAAGGACTAAACATCAACATCCCGCTAAAGATTATGATTAGGCTGATAATTATTTTTTTCATAGTTTTCCTAAAATAAAAGCTACTAAAATTTCGGCAAACAAAGAAACCACTAATCCAACTACCGCATAGATAATTGTTTCTCTGGCTTTAGTGGCATTTTGTGGATTACCGCCAGATGTAACAAACATAAAGCCACCAACTATAATCATTAGTACTGATATAACACCAGCTATACCAAAGAATATGGTCAAAGCAGTATGAACCTCATTTGAGCCCGCAGACACTACCGGTAAGCCAGTGTTGCAAGTTCCATTGCCGGTAGCGCTAGTTGTGCTGGGACAATTAATTAGCGCCGTACTTGTTTTGGCAATTATTCTAATAAGGCTTAAGTACATTAATGAAAGCTCCCAGCGATGAAGGTTACAATAACAGCGGCAAAGATACAGATAACTAAACCTACAGCAGCACTAATTATGGTATTTAGGGCTTTACCTGTTTCCTCTGGATTACCTTGACTTGTTGAATATTTAATTCCGGCATAAATTATTACACCGACAGCGGCTAGGGTTGCTATACGAAGCAATATCTCTATAACAGCGGCTAGGATTAACCATATATCACTCAAACTAGTCAATTGCGGTGAACCATTACTGCTACACTGCAGGTAAGAATCCCAATTTGGAAACGCTAAAAAATTACTAGCTTTTGTACAGGTAGCGGCAAATTGTTGGTTGTTTAATATTTTCTCAATGATCATTGGTGAAGTAATCCGTTAGGTATTACATAATTAAGTATGGCGTAGGCAAAAATATAAATAACTAAGGCCAATAAGGCGCTGGTTAATCTTT
>JAJZKE010000028.1 GCA_021809645.1 bacterium
CAACAGGTCAAAGTTTAACTCCAACAGCTAATAGTCGCGGAGTTGCCGTATACTATCCTATAGAGAATTCAAGTGGCGGTAATGTTGGCTGTATTCAAGTTTGATCGTTGTCTAATAATCTCTAAGTTTAAATTGCTTCTTCTAGGTTGTATTAATTGATTCTAATTATGTATCATTATGCTTGTTAAGTATTTAAAATGATCATCATACTTGTTATATCTGGTTTAGCATTAGGCAGTTTCATCAATGCTTTAGTGTGGAGATTACATAAAACTGAAAGTTCTATAAAAAATAAAAAAGACAAAAAATATTCAATTTTAACTGGTAGATCGATGTGTCCCAATTGTCAGCATAAATTAAGTCCACTAGACCTTATACCTGTCGTTAGTTGGATTGTATTAAAGGGCAAATGTCGATATTGCCATAAAAATATATCAATATCATATCCTTTAATAGAAGTATTAACGACTATTTTGTTTATTTTTTCATATATATATTGGCCGTATAATTTTAATGGTCGAGGAATAATATATTTTGTTATCTGGCTGTTTCTTTTAGTTGGTTTTATATCTTTAGCAATTTATGATATTCGGTGGCTTACTATACCAAATAAGATACTTGTTTGGTTATTTTCATTAGTTATTATTCAGATTTTAGTAACATTTATCTTTTATCACGGCGGACTTCATTATTTATTAAATAATATAGTTGGTTTTCTAATAGGTGGTGGTATATTTTATATTCTGTTTCAATTATCTTCAGGCAAATGGATCGGTGGCGGTGATGTTAAACTAGGTGCTTTACTTGGTCTATATTTATCATCTCCGACTTATGCTATATTATTAATCTTTTTTGCATCAATTTTAGGTAGTCTATATTCAATACCGCTGCTTATTACTGGAAAGGCGAGTCGTAAAACATTAATTCCATACGGTCCTTTTTTAATAATATCGACATTTATATTAATACTATTTGGTTCACATATACGTTCTTGGATGCACCTTAAAGGTTTATATATCTAGTCGGCTATTTTGTTGGTATGAAATTGTTCGTAAATAGCTTTTAAGTGCGGGTCAGTAATATGTGTATATATTTGAGTTGTTGAAATATTACTATGACCCAACATTGCTTGAACAGCTCGGATATCACTGCCGTTCATAAGTAAATCTGTTGCAAATGAGTGTCTCAACGTATGAACACTTACATGTTTGGTGATACCGGCCAATTTAGCATATCTAGAAACTAACCTTTGCACGCTTCTAACTGTTAAGCGAAGATAATTACCGCTTGTATCAACTTTCTTAGTTCCACTGTATCTAATGAATAATGCTTTGGATGCATCCATTCGATTAGCTAAATATTTTTGCAACCAATCGGCAGCACTTTGACTAATGAAAATTGGGCGATCCTTTTGACCTTTACCACGAACCATGAATTCTTTTCTCGATAAATTAATACTATCTTTATTAAGACTAACTAGCTCACTAACTCTTAAACCTGAACAAAAAAGTAGTTCGAGTATAGCTCTATCCCTTAGCCCTATTACAGAATTAATGTCCGGTTGACTAAATAATCTACCCAATTCCTCTTCATTTAAAAAAGTGACTTGTGGTCTTTTAGTTCTTGCTAATTCTATTTTGTCTGGACTTAAGCATGGCAAGTCTCGTTTAGCGCAATACTTTAGAAAGCTACGTAATGCAATCAAGTGATAGTTTTGAGTTGTTTTACTCAGTTCATCTCCATTGGAAGTAGCTAATCTATTAAGCCAAAGCCGCCATTTCCTAATTAATTCTTGGTCTATATCTGACAAATTTATTTCACCAGCAAAATCTTCTAATCGAGTTAAATAGTGATCATAATTCTCAATCGTTTTTTGAGATCTATTTTGCTCAATTTCAAGATGTTCTAGAAAATCAGTTTTTATTTTAGAAAATTTTAAATCTTGCACATTAATATTTTACGACATAAGACTTCTACTTATCAATATACTGATTTATTTTGTTTTGTTACAATAAACTAATTAAACAGGAAAAAGTCATGGAAAAAACACTGATACTTTTGAAACCGGATGCAATGCAAAGAGGGATAATGGGGGAAATAATTACTCGATTCGAAAGGGTTGGCTTAAAATTTGTCGCCGCTAAAATTTTAAAACCGAACGAGGAACACTATTACTATCATTACGAGACGATTGGTAAAATGATTTCTAGACGCGGTCAGAAAGCTTTTGATGTCACTATAGAATATATGCAGACTGGACCAATAATGGCTATGGTCTTAGAAGGAGTTGAAGCGGTATCATTGGTTCGTAAGTTGATTGGCACTACAGAACCCAAGAGTGCTGAACCTGGAACAATAAGAGGTGATTATTCTCATATTAGTTTTGAATATGCGAATAGTCATAAAGTATCGATACCTAACCTTATTCATGCTTCTGGAAGTGTAAGTGAAGCCAAGCAAGAAATTAATCATTGGTTTAAGGAAGATGAGATTTTCGAATATCAATCAGTTCATGATAAATTTACATTAGTTAATGAGTCATCTAAAAGCTGATTTAATTACTAATCAAGCCCCCATAGTTCAATGGATAAAATAGCTCCGTCCTAAGGAGAAGCTGAAGGTTCGAATCCTCCTGGGGGCACCAACACCGAAAACTTAAGTTCTAATCTAATTTATATCTTGGACAAATTAGAAACCACTAACCCTTTTATTCAGTAAAAGTATTATTTTGATACAATACCCATATGCCAGATGAAACAACTGATCGTCAAAAGTATTTTGCAGACCAGTTTGATGATGAAGAAGTTTTATATGTTTTTCATAAGCACCCAATTGTAATGAGAAAAGGCCTAGTATTCGGAGCTTTTGGGCCGCTTATAGGTGTTTTACCAACTGCCGTTAAACCTACTTTGGGTATAGATTTCTTTTTTGGTGGTCTCTTAGTTGGTTTAATACTTGGTTTAATAATCTTTTTTCCATATTGGTTGGGATGGCATTTTAGTGTTTTTATTATTACCGATCAAAGATTTATACAGATTACTCAGAAAGGTTTTTTCCATCGATCGGTAGCTGATCTATCATTGGCTCAAATTCAATCTGTTAATTATTCTGTAGCTGGAATACAAGAAACAATTCTTGGATTTGGTACAATAACTATGAAGACTTATGTGGGCGAGCTGGAAATTAAAGATATACCACACCCCGCTAAAGTCCAGAAGAAAATATTAAGTATTTTAAGGGAAGAAGGTGATGATCCTAGCGAAAGCTCGGATGTTGAAGCGTTAAATAATGAAAAAGAAGAAGAAATTCAAGAACTTTAAAGCGGTTAATATAAAAAAGGTGGCAAATAAGCTGCCTCTAAAAAAGTCAAAAAATACAGAGGACAAACTTAAGGGCGCTTTATCGGAAGTATCAAAAATCACTGAAGATACGCTTCAAGATCATCGCGAGGAAGTTCTCGGCAGTGCTCGTAAATTTATATATCCACTACAACATTCGAGACATCATTTCGTTAGATTATCAATCGGTATATTGATTGCAGCTATTGTCGTTTTTTTTGCTTATACGAGTCTAGAGATATATTATTTCCAGTCAACGTCAAGCTTTATCTATAGCATTTCAAATGTAATACCTTTTCCGGTCGCCAAGGCTGGATCTAGATGGGTTTCTTATTCTAGCTACTTATTCCAGTTGCGCCGAAATATGCATTATTACGAAACCCAACAACAAACTAATTTTTCAACTACAAACGGAAAATTGCAATTAGTGAGTCTTAAAAAACAGGCTATGAACCAGGTAATCCAAAATGCTTATGTTAAACAGTTAGCTGCAAAAAACAATGTAAAGATTACCAATTCTCAAGTCAATAATGAGATTAAACTAGTGAAAGAAGAGAATAGACTAGGAAATAATAATCAGGTACTGGAAGGAGTCCTAAAAGATTATTGGGGTTGGACCATGAGTGATTTTAAAAGAGAACTTAAACAAGAATTACTTCAGCAGGCAGTAGTTGCTAAGCTTGATACTAGAACTAATCAGACCGCTGCTAATGTATATAACCAATTAATTCACGGCGCTAATTTCTCAACTTTAGCTCAAGAATATTCAACTGATACTTCTACAAAAAACAGTGGCGGTCAGTATCCTTTCACAATTACACCTAATACTGCTAATTTAGCTCCCCAGATTACGGCTATTGTTTTTTCTATGAAGCCAGGACAAATATCAGAGCCTATTAATACAGGCTATTCTCTAGAGATTATAAAAGTTTTGTCGATCACCGGAAATTCTATTCAAGCTGCACATATACAGTTTAATTTTCAGCCTATATCGATGTATATTTCGCCATTAGAAAAAGCTCATCCATATAAAGAATATATAAGCATTTAATAAAGTTTATTTGATTTCAGGTGGTAATTTGCTATGATTACCCCTAGTCATTAGGTCTTGGGCTCGTAGTGAAGAGGCCTATCACGTCTCCCTGTCACGGAGAAGATCGCCGGTTCGAATCCGGTCGAGCCCGCCAAAGTAATACCGTTGACAGCTAGGTGTTACTTATATATAATGAGTAATATGAATTATACTTACAGTATTACTAGTAAAGGGCAAATCACCATACCTAAAGAGTTTCGTGAGAGGCTTGGTCTTGATAAGCTTGGCAGGGCTACCCTAAGTGTTAATGATAATAATGAGATAATCATAACTACACCTAAAGCCTTGAATGAAGTCCGTGCTCTATTAAATAAACCTTCTTTTAAAGATAAAACATCCGAAAAAGAGCAGACCATAGGAAGTCAATTGGCAGATAAGTATGCAGTTGATTGATACCAATATCATATTAAGATGGTTGCTAGGTGATCATAGTGAGTTAAGTCCTGAGGCAGAGAAATTAATAGATCGGGCAAAGCCATCATCACTATTAGTTACTGATATTGTGGTTGCTGAAATTACTTATATCCTACGAAGTACAGGGCGAGATCGTAAACAAACCAGTGAAGCTCTTCTTTTAATTGGCCGTACAAAGACTCTTAAGTATGAAAATGAAGAACTAATCATGACAATTATCAGTTTACTTGTTGAGACAAGACTAGACTTCGCAGATTGCTACTTGTTTGCTAGAGGTCGTCGAGAAAAATTAGGATTAGCAACTTTTGATAAACCCTTAGAAAAACTATTCTTAGAAGAGAAATAGTTCCAAACCTGGCAAGCTACGGCCCGCCAAGCGGATACTACCCCTGTTCGAAATTTTTACTACAAACCGGACGACACCTGCTCGAAAAAACATGATTTATACTGCAATGGTAAAATATAAAGCATGAGAATTAAAGAGAATTCAGACAGTTGGCGTGCAAGCGGCATATTAAAGCGTGATTTTAAACATGATCATAGTGAGCCGATTGCTAAATTTCACTCTAATAAAAATACACGTAAGTGGTGTCGTGGTAAGTTAGGCGTGAAGCATGAGGTTACATGGCGAGTTGAGAAAGGTTTCTTTGGTTACAAGTATAAGACAGGCAAGTGTTTGCACTGCGGTAGGATTATGTTCAACAGAGTCTAAAAAATGGTGTTAACAAATATTTTAGTAATACTATAATTAGTAGTATGAGTACAACCTACAGTATTACTAGTAAATTTCAAGTCACTATCCCAAAGAAAGCAAGAGAAGAGTTGGGTATATATGCTAATGATAAGGTTCAGTTCAAGACAGGTGATAATTGTTTAGTTATTGAAAAAGTCCCTTCTATGAAGGACGTAGCCGATTCTATAGCTGCCAACCTTAAGGAGCGTAATATTAAGTCAGCTACAGATGAAGATATAAAAAAGGCTAGGTCTAATTTTTATAAAAAAGGGCTAAGATGGCAGTAGCAATAGATAGCTCTATCCTAGTTCGTTACTTTACCAATGATAATGAAGAGCTATTTGAAAAAGCTTCAACAATGATTACAGAAGCTAAACCAAATAGTATATTGCTAGATAGGGTAATATTTGCAGAGTTTGGCTATATTCTTAGATCTGTGTATGAACTAAACAAAAAACAAGTTGTTCTAATATATAAATCTTTACTCTCTAATAATATATTCACGATTCCCGACAGGGAACTTATGGAATCAACTGTCGAGTTGTTTAATAAAGAGAAGCCTCTGTCGTTTGAAGATTGCTGGCTCCTGGCATTAAAGAACAGTGACAAAGTCTCAGATATACTAACTTTTGATAATGGTATATTGAAGAGACTATAGATCAATGCGAATAAATTTTAAGCACCTAGATTATCAGTAGCCATTATTCGAAAATACGATCCAGCTCTTTTTAAATATTCTCTTTCAGATTATTAACTTGATTGTAATATTTTATTCATGAATAACTTCTTGGTTTTAAAAGAAGCCTGACATATTGTATTAAGTTTATAAAGTAATATAATTTATCACCGTGTCATCGACAAGAGATAGAATCGAAGTTATAACCAACGGTGTTGCTTTTAGGCAATTACCAAATCAAGGATATGGCAATGGTTTTGTTATAAGGATTCTTGATTTAGAGGAGCACCGATTTTTTACTACTTTTACTAAACAACCCGACCATGAACCAATAGTTTGGGCAGAAACACTGATAAATAATTGCGGTAATCCATCGGTAGATATAAGAGCTGATCGTGAAGATATTGATTATCTAGTAGGTACATTAGCGTTTCTTGCTGTAATAAGTGATCACGGTAGAGATCGTACTCGTCAAACTGCACATATCTACCAT
>JAJZKE010000005.1 GCA_021809645.1 bacterium
ACAGTTGAATATTGACATCGATTTTCATGTTGCTGCAGTAGATCTGCTTAAAAGTGCTCACGGATATTCCAAACGCATAAAAACAACTACGTTAACTATTGTTCAATTACTTGGTGGTGAACTTCACTTTATAGATAATGGAACATTTGGAAACGAAAACTATGGAACAAAAACAAACTGGGAGAAAGCATCTATGAATGCTGCCAAAATTATAAAAACGCTTGCAAATGAATATGCTCAAGTTTATGTCTATCTTATCGATACTCCTTTCTTGAATGTTCCGGCATATATGCCAACAGGGACCAAAAATGTTATATACTTGCTTGTTCCACACAGTGATGTGTTTTCTCATTTTCCTGATGAAATTCCAAAGGAGAGACTTATTTGGGAGACAGAAGCATTTAAGGCTGTAAGAACATCCCCATACGTTTACCTGGCATCAACTAGTGAGTTTCTAACGAAAACTATTAAAAAACACCATGCTATTGAATCGAAAAAGATTATAGACCTGCAAACGGGTTTGATGATATCTGATAGTCACTTTAAAATGGCAAATAAGAATGAAGTTGAAGGAGTACTCAAGCGTAAGAAATTACCATTAGATAAGCCATTGATTTTTAGTGTTGGCAGGGCAGTATCATATAAAGGCTTCGAGGATCTTATAGACTCTTTTAAGCTGTTATGTGATGACGGCTTCGATGCTCATTTAGTTTTTATAGCTTCTCCGTTTAGGAATTCACCGTCAAATATAGAAATTTTAAAGAATAAAATAAACATTCTTGGACTTTCGGGTAAATGCACACCAATATACGACTTAGATATGGACTTGCCGAAGTACATTTATCAATGGCCTAATACCAAAATCGTAGCTCAACTATCTAGCCGCGAACCTTTTGGCTTAGTCCCTGAAGAAGTTAGGATGTGGGCTCGTGAGGAAGGGCCTTTGATTGTAGCCAGCAATTTAGATGGGTTCATAGAACAAATAGATGATAACCTAGACGGTTTTTTAGTTGACCCTTCCAATCATGTAGAGGTCAAATCTGTATTTGAAAAGATCTTAGAAATGCCGACAGAGGAATATTCAAGAATCAAGACACAGGGCTATAGACGATGTTTAAAAAACTATGATTATACTAAGGCTGTACTTGAATCCCTGAAAAGGATTGTAAGGGTATTATGATTATTGCTTTTGAAGGCTTGTCTTGTGCAGGCAAAACAGCAGTCAGTACAGAATTAAGCATAAAATACCCTAAACTTATTTTGTTGCCAGAGTTTTTTGTAAGTATAAAAGATAAAGTATCAACGGATCTATGTATTGCAAATGACATAGCAAAGTACACTTACGCTCGCATTTTATCAAATAGAGGCAACCATGTTTTGATGGACAGGTCTTATTTATCCACTCTTGTTTATACATACGCAGAAGGTAAGGATAAATATAGACATGCCCAATCGTGGTATGAGGATGCACTAAATGCGAAAAGCGTTGGTGAACCAGATCTATACATTTACTTACGTATTCAACCCGAGAAATCATTGGAAAGGGCCGCATCTGTTAATAGGCTTAATCTTAAATATGCATGGTACAACAACACAAAAGCAGCATATGATAAGTTTGAGGAATCGTTTGATAAAGATCAAACTAATTTAAAGAGTACTTATCGCAAAGTTGACGTAGATAACATTAACTTTAAGCAACTTGTGTTTGATGTAGAGAGCATTATCAATCAATTTATAGATTTATGAAAAAGATACTTTTTATTGGCGGAACTAAATTTATTGGGTCAATGCTTGTTAATAAATTTTTGGACGAAAAAATAAGTGTATATATCTTCTCGCATTCAGCACCAATAAATAATAAGGCTCATTATATTCCAGGAGACAGGAACAATAATGACGATCTACGACAACTCAAAGAGTCCATTAAGGGCCAGGTTTTCGATCTGGTTTATGATATGTGTTGCTATACGCCATTGCAGGCAAGGCAAATGGCCGAGATGCTCATACCCCATACTAAACATTTAATTTTCTTTAGTTCGGCTGCAGTATACGCAAAAACTGAATATTTTCCACTTAATGAGAAAAGTGAGATTGGTGCCCATCCATCATTTGGTGACTATGGGACCAATAAAGCAGCTGCAGAAGTAATCTACGACGAAGCTTGTAAAAAACATGACGTAGGACTAACTATATTTCGACCTCATTACATATTAGGTCCAGGCGATTACTTCATGAGACATCAATATTTTTATAGCAGACTGGAAAAAGGCATTCCGATTGATTTGCCAGGAAATGGAGAGTCATTGATTCAGTTTGCCTTTGCATCTGATGTAGCTTTGCTATTTTATGACATACCGAATAAGCAAACAGTACAGACTGATGTCATAAATATAGCTTCGCCAGAAATTATGAGCCTAGTTGGAACTGTGAATTTGTTTGCAAAATCGGCAAAACAAAAACCACTAATTAGGCACATCAACTATGAAGATTATGATCTAAATGAGCAGTTTTTTTATGACGACTACTTCCCATTTCCTAATCTAAATCTAGTTTTGGACGTCACACATGCTGAGCAAGATTATGGCTTTCAGGGATTGCGACTAGTGGACTATATAGACGACCTGTTCAATGAATGGACTCTTAACAAGCAAAATTATCAAATACTACCTACTCCCTTTCAATAATTAAACATTAGGTAATATTTAACTTAGGGGTGGTTTTGCCTTGTTTGAGTTCATAAATAACATTTTTACGCTCAACTACTATAGTCCACCCTTCAATAACTGAGAGTTGTTGAAGTCTTTTTTCAGGATTAAATAAGATTGGGTTTTCGACTATATACATCATTGAAGCATCGGACATAGTATCGCCAAAAGCATAGCTATCTTTTGTTGTTAGATTATTTTGCTTAATAGATTTTTGCAATAAGGTAGCTTTTGATCTGCCTGCTTCATATATAGTCCAGTCAATAATTCCTCTTCCTGACTTGTCTATAATTTCATTATTGGCAATAACCTCATCAAAACCCAAAGCTTCTGCAAATGGTTTAGCTACCGCTCCCACAGAGTTGGTTATGGCGATAAGGTAACGATTTTGGGATTTTAGTTTAACAAGAAAGTCACGAGTAAATCTATATAGCCTATTCTTGCTATCTTCAGCGACTTGATGTCCAATTGTCCGGTACTCTTCTAGGTTATCAATGCTTTTCAAGCTATCGCAAAACATATCTATAAGACTCTTATCGTAATTACTGTATGCGTTGTCACTTATTCTGCTATCATGCGCAACGTAAAGCTGTTCGAGCTCACGCATACTGGATACCGGTATCAGGCGAGCTTGTATTAGAGCATTAAAAAAATCCCATGTTAGGTTTCCCCTATATAAAGTTCCATCAATATCAAATACAGCAAATTTCTTCATTTATATTTTATTATATAATAAAATAACAGATTAAATTCCATTTCAAACATTGATTGCTTTACGGCCTATTTATATAACCTCGCTGATTCCATTAAGCAGACTGCAATTCATACTTACCCGAAAAATACTACCCCTAGCATATCTCTAGCAATAACTAATTCTTTAGACAAATTAACTATACTTTTATAGCACTCCATTCTAAACACGACCGATAAGGGGCACCATTACCATAAGCATAATAAGATATGAAGCCTCTTCGGCTTCTTTTTGTTATTATTGGGGTATGAAAATTGGAGTTGGATTACTAATAGACGATGATGCACATAATGAACTAAGGAATTTAGAGCTCATTGTCTCAAATAAGACAGGGAATGAACTAGGGCTATTTCAGCCTCCACACATTACAATAAAAAGACCCTTTGAGGCTGACCAAAATACATTTGTAGATGCCAAGAAAATCTTAAAAGAATTCTCTGGCTCAATAGAAGAATTTGAAATAAATTTAGGAATTTATAGAACTTTTGGGAATGAGGTCGTATACGCCTATACAGAAGACAGCAAAATTGTTTTTGCACAAAAAATACTGTTAGAAAAGCTTGAGAAAATTAATGTTATACCTGATGAGTTAGATATAGATAAATACATTGCGCATAGCACTATTGCGCTTGGTTTATCCCCTGATGAGTTCGAAACAGCTAAATCAAACTTACAGAATTACAAAAGAAAGACTATAACTACGCTGATTTATCGAGTTGGTTTGTTCTTAAATGTTGATGAAAAGCACTGGATTGTTGTTGCTACTGAAAAATTTAAGGCAGTATAGTTTCAAACA
Organism: bacterium; assembly: GCA_021809645.1. Lineage (GTDB taxonomy): Bacteria > Patescibacteriota > Saccharimonadia > Saccharimonadales > UBA4665 > JAJZKE01. Next base: position 4,253 of record JAJZKE010000005.1, read on the forward strand.
TTAGAGCCTCAACGAGGCTCTTTTTTGTTAAGATTGAAGTATGAACAATAGCCCACAGCAGTTTTATGACGACCTAGCAGACAGCTATGCTTTTATTTTCCCTGACTGGCAAGCAGCAGTTGAGCGACAGGGCGACACAATTAGCAAGCTCATTGGCGAACCTCCTCTTGCCGTCTTAGATTGCTCGTGTGGCATCGGTACCCAGGCTATCGGCTTAGCGAAACTAGGCTATACAGTTCACGCAACAGATATAAGTTCCAAAGAAGTTGAAAAAGCGAAAGAAACTGCGGATAAAATGGGCGTTGACCTTACTTTCGGTATCGCAGATTTTCGCAGCTTGGACGATGTTGTAGAAGGTGAATATGATGTAGTTATCTCATTCGATAATTCATTGCCGCACCTTTTGACCGATGAGGATATAACAAAAGCACTCAATGCTATGAAAACTAAGCTAATAGATGGCGGTAAACTATTCATAAGTATTCGAGATTACGCCCCCCCTGCTTGAAGAAAAACCGAAAGCTACAATGCCACAGGTCACAAAAACAGATGATGGTGAAAGAGTGTACTTCCAAACGTGGCAGTGGAGTGATAACTTGCCGACTTACCAGACGAACCTATTTATCCTTATACCTGAAAATGGTAGCTGGAAAGTAAATACTTCCTCAACCACGTACAGGGCATTGCGAAAAAACGAGCTTAGTGAGTTGCTGGAAAAGTCTGGTTATAAAAACATTGAGTGGCTTGAACCACAGCAAAGCGGTTATTATCAGCCAATCGTAATTGCAGCAAAATAACTAAGATAGCAACTGGTCGGACAAATTAAATATACTTACAAGGTTTTTAAGTTTTTGATTATCCACGTCCTCAATAGCAGATGTTTGAAATGCGTCACATATGCCGCACCAATTTTGAGTAACAGATACGACACATCGAAGGATGTGTTTTTGTTTTATGTAACCCTCGATAGCTGTATCTCACGGTTTGGTTAGAGTCTCGTTGCTATTTCCTTGTTATTTAGAAAAGACCGTGGTAATCTGAAGGCGCTAATGTAAGGAGGGTATTTATGAAAGAGACGTTTCCTAGTTCGCAAGAGTTACCAAAAGTAATTAATCCTACACAGGTTGGCAAGACGGCACTTGAGCTCCTGGCTCAACCGGTAGAAGTAGTCTATGCCCCGGGGCCCCCACAAACACCTCCTGTTGACTTCCCTACAAGCCCTCACCCTACGCCTCCAGATCACACAGGCTATCCAGATGTGACCCCGCCAGATAGAGAACATCTTTTCGAGTAGATGGCGGAGTTGTTATCTACTGTCAATAAATCTATCTTGATTGCATCCAGCTCAATCGATCAGTACAACTGGGAGCCAGTAGCTGTAGCCTTGAATGATCGAGGCTATGACGTAACTGTTTACGAGGCGGATAAAGTCGCCCAGGGTATAATTCCGTTAGATGTTAGCGTAGATAATGATGCGGGTCTCAAGGTTGTTTACGATGGCAAGACTCTCGACTCAAGTAGTGTAGATGCTGCTTGGTATCGTCGCTCTACGTTAATCTCTATGGCTATAGAACGCGATAGGGCAAGACAAATTGGAATAGATGGTGAGCGAAAAATAATCCAGACGGCGATATGGGACGGTATACCTAACGAATCATGGCTCAACTCTCCCGACAATATTCGTAGAGCCGAACAGAAGATTACCCAACTAGCTTTAGCTCATGAGTTGGGCTTTTCTATTCCCAATACGGTCGCATCCAATCGCTGGTCAACTATCCTTGATACATTGCAGGAAGACATCGTATTCAAGATATCGTACATATATGCATTATATTGTGAACCAGATGACATCCGGACTGTCTATACGACACCTCTTAAAAATAATCCAGACGGGCTGCCTATTGAGGGGAACCCATTTCCTGGGTTATGGCAGGAAAACATACTAAAGGCGCGTGAGTGGCGTGTCACGATTGTTGGTGACGATACATTTGATGCGGCGATATACACTACGAAAGATGCTAAAGATGATTGGCGAAGGCATACGACCTCGTCTGGGCGAGTTGACTTTCGTGCTGAGTCTTTTCCTGATGATCAGAAAGAGAAATGTTTTCAATACCTTGGGCGGTTCGGCTTACGGTTCGGTGCTTTTGACTTTATTGAAGGTTCTGACGGTAAGATGACATTTTTAGAATGTAACGCGAACGGCCAATATAAATGGCTTGAGAATAATCTTGGCTTTCCAATCTCTGAAGCTATTGCCAATGAACTTGCGACTATTGCTGACAGGAACTAGATTTAACTATATGTTTTAAGCATAAGTTCCTTATACTCTGCTATCGTACTGAGACCCATCGTTTTCCGACGTTCGTCAACATGCCTTTCATCTTTTATTGGCAATGGCTTCATATCAGGTCCCATGCTATCAAACTGTGTTCCGTATAATTGTAACTTTTGTTCAGAGACAAGAATCCTGTCTTCAAGGTAGGCTATATTACTGGGTGATACGAGTCCGACTGGCAATTGTTTGAGTAGTACTAGGCATTCTTTTTGAAAACTCCGATCATGATCGGCGTGTTGAGCTATGAGCCATGCATCCATTGATGCCTCAACACCAACCATAGGAATAGTTGGCCAACCGTATTGTTTAATAATTTTTTTGAGTGCAGTAGTGTGCTTCTTGTCCAATGTATAGTCCCATGATTCCCCATTGTGAATAGCATTATTACGCATATCCCGATCAGCCTTTGCCATAGCAAGAAGTCGTGAACGGAGTCTAGGTTGCGTTACATTAACCTGCATATATACAGTGTAACTCCCGGCACTTACATATTGAGCAAATATTCTTGATATGGTTGCTCTAATATCTTTCTCCATCTCACTATCTCATCAGAGATATGGTGTAAACTTTTACCTACTTGCTGCACCACGCTGAAACTAATAGAGACGCTCTAACTGAGCGTCTTTTTGTTATGATAGGACTATGCAACATTTAGTAATTTCCGCTATAGAAAATGTTCCTGTTATTTCTCCTAATGATAGCATTGGTCAGATTTTGATAGCAGCTATTAAAGAATCGCACGTACGTCTTCACGATAATGATATTTTGAGCGTAGCCTCAAAAGTAGTATCTATCGCGGAAAATCGGTATATAGACTTGAATACCGTCAAAGTAAGTCAAGAAGCTTTGCTCCTTCATAATAAATTTCGTCGTAAAAAACCTGAAGTGCTACAGCTAATACTGGAAGCTGCAGGTGGTGACTCAAGTAACCTTAGATTGAACGACGGTTGGATAGGCGCAAAGAATCATATTGGTAGGGTTCTAACAAGCGCAGGAATCGATAAGGCAACTGAAGATTCTGTTTTATTGTTACCGTCTAATCCCGATGCGTCGGCTAGAAATATTGGGGATGCGATATTTAAAGAGTTTGGTTTACATGTTGGCGTTTTAATAACTGACAGTGATGGCAGGGAAGGAATAGCAGGTGCTACGCAGCTATGTGTTGGCTTATATGGAGTACCTCCAATTCGAAAGCAATACGATTCAGAAGAAACTGTATGCGATATGTTGGCTGCAGCATGTGGACTTATTATGGGACAACGTGGGAATAATATTCCAACAGTAGTAGTCAGTGGTTTTCAATATATTTTTGATGTTAATGCCAAATTAGCAGATGCTTTTTAAGATATAAAGCTAGAACCCATAGCTTGTGGCGCACCACATGTGTAGATATAGAGGTCGAAGATAGACCCTTTTTTGTTTTTCGTAACATAACAGAGATATACTTAATAGAGTCTCGTAACTTTTTATTTTCAATTGTTATAAAAGTAGTTATAGGAAAACGTAAAATGACCAAATTAATATATTTTGTAACAACTAATGATTACAAGTTTCATTTGGCAAAAACTGCATTTGATCATGTGGCTAAAGGTGAATACAAGCTCGTTCAGGCTAAGATCGAGACGCCGGAAATACAAAGTGTCGATTCTGCTGAAATAGCTCTATATTCCGCAAAATGGACAAGTGAGCGTCTTGGTAAAACTACGGTAGTGTCTGACGTTGCATTTGAAATTATGTCTCTTAATGGATTTCCTGGTCCGTTTGTAAAATATATCAATAGCTGGCTGCAACCAAATAATATCCTGTCTATGTTAAGCAACGAGACTAACAGAGAAGCACGGTATATTGACACATTGGCTTGTGCTTCTCCTACGGGCGAGTCCCTTGCAGTAGCTGACGTTACGTCGGGACATATTGTGAGTTCTTCTCATACCCCTGACTATAAATGGACAGTAGATGCACTATTTATACCAGAAGGCCATACCAAAACCCTGAGCGACATGAGCGATGAAGAGCGAGATAAGGTATGGCAATCCAATTCCTGGCTAAAGGTAGTGGAATTTATCAGAGAAATAGATGAATAAAAATAACTTTTAGCATTCCATTCTAAGTCGACGTTTATGCTAGTATATTATTACTATGACGGAGCAAACTAACACTAATTATAATGATCGTTTTGATAAAATTGACAAACATTTTGAAGAAATGCGTGGTGAGTTTAGGTCAGTTTACGCTCAACTGAATAAACTGACGACGATAGTGATCAGAGGTTTTGATCGTATTGATAAAGAATTAGAAAAGAAAGCAGATAAGGAAGATTTAAATCGTCTTTACGACCTAATGGATAAAATAGCCAAGCAGCAAGAGATAGACGATGAAGAGAGATTGGTTATGGGCCATCAACTGGATAGGCTTGATCGCTGGGTGCATGAAGTTGCTGATAAGATTGGCTATAAACTATCAATCTAAATCTACCTTGCGCCGATAATTAACTTACCCAAAAAATACTCCTCCTAGCATATTTCTAGCAATAACTATTTCTTTAGACAAATTAACAATACTTTTATAGCACTCCATTCTAAACACGACCGATAGGAGGCACTCGAGTATAAGCATAATGACCTCAGTAAAATGAGATCTTTTTTGGTTATTTTTGTTACTATAAACTCATGATTAACGATGTTCCATTCGTACCAAATAGCGAAGATGATCTGCATTGCCTTCAAGCGGCATATATGATGATTGCTAAGTTCTATAAACCTGATTTTGAAATAGATTGGGATGAATGGTCTAAACTAACTGGATTTGAAGTAAATAAAGGAACATGGGCAAGTGCTGGAGTGCTTTGGTTTAGTAATAACGGATTCGATGTTAAACATTTCGAAGTTTTTGATTACGATGAGTTTTTCAGGATTGGTGAAGAATATCTAATTCAAAAAAGTGGACAATCTATAGGACAGTGGCAAATTGAACATAGCAATATTCCATTAGAACAAAAGAGAGCAAAACAGATGATCGATAAAGGACTTTTAGAAGATAGAGAACCAAAAATGAGTGATATTAAAGAATTCTTAGATAAGGGTTATCTACTACATGCTTTACTTAACTCCAGAAGACTTAATGGTAAGGAGGGATACTTCGGACATGCTGTTGTGGTTATAGGCTATGATGACAGGTCGCTTATAGTACATGACCCTGGTTCGCCTCCTTATCCTAACGGGAGTATATTATTTGAAGATTTTGAAGCTGCTTGGGCTGACCCAAACAAAGATTCTAAAGAGTTAGATGCTGTTAAGCTAAAGGCGTAGCCCCCCTTACCTTATCTACTAAGTAGATAATCTTGATACGGAATATCTAAAATTTTCCTCAATCCGACAATCTTGTCCCTAATTAGGTGTAAAACTTTGCTATCCAGCTGCACCTCATGTACAGATACAGAGGTCAAATATAGACCCCTTTTTGCTTAACTTAATATAACAAGAAATATACTTGATAGAGTCTCGTAACTTTTATTGGCAATTGTTATAAAATTAAATATTAGACGCCTTTAACTACCAATTGATGGACTGGGTGTTGTGGTACGACACAGTACGGTCTCACCCTACCCTGAAACTAAAAGCCCAGTGGAGGCATTAGTTGATACGCTACAATTAACCACAAGGCAGTCTAATATGTTAAGGATGGGTACACGGACTTGACTTATTAGTTAACTATTAGTAACGTTAAAGTTATGGATAAAAATAGCACAATTAGTCTTCAGGAAGTGAGAAAAGATCCGCTAGGTTTTTTAAACCAAGTAAATAAGGGCAAAAGAATAACGGTTATATATCATTCCAAACCTCTAGTTACAGTAATGAGCGCAGATAGCAACGCTTACGGTCAGACGAAAAGCATAAAAAGGATGTTGCAATACGCTGACCTTGCTAATAAAAGTGCAAAAAAGTCTATTGATAACAACAAGAGTTATAAAGAAATTTATGCTGAAGACATGGCTAAAAAGTATGGTGTTTCTTGACTCAAGTATACTTTTAGAAGTTATTCTAAAGGGCAGAACAAAACGTTCTCAAGTCAAGGAGTACCTTGAGTCTATAAGTAAGTCCGACGACTTTTCATCAATTTCTATGTTAACTGTACATTTAATTATGCACTTCGGACGAAAAGAGCAGATAGATGACGGTTTGTTACAAGCTGTAATCAATGAAAATGAACTTCTTGCCCTATCTAACGAGGATTATGATTGGGCACTGGCTAATGAAAGAGACAAAGATTTTGAAGATGCACTACAATTAGCAGTAGCTATGAGGGCAGAATGTGATATATTTGTGAGCTTAGATAAGAGACTAACCAGAGACTATTCTGATCTACCAATCAAAATACTTACCATTTAGAAGATTACCAGATAAATTAAATAACTGAGTCAAGTGCAATAGTTTAGGGTTATTATTCTCCTTGATCGCGGATGTTTGAAATGCGTCACATATGTCGTACCAATCATAAGTACTTGATAGTATTTTTGTGCTAGACCAAAAGATTGGCGATACTCAAATAGATCGTAGAACGATTAACAGAAGAATAATTTTCTATCATATTTTAAATTACTTATATCTCTTTAGATAAACTAACAATACTTTTATAACATTCCATTCTTGTTATTATTTAGTCGTGACTATTCTCGATAACCTACATATCATCGGTTTAAATTCAGATAATTGTGTGGTAATAGGTTCAGGTATCCTGTCAGCTTTGGGACATGCTTTACTACAGCAAACTAGAGAGCTGAGTATCGGTCTATATTTGTAAAATATTAATTTTATTACAAATAAATATATGTAATATTAATGTAAAATATTATGGTGACGAGAAATAATCAAATAAAAGAAACAAAGCATTTAAAAAACGTAATCATTTTATTTATTGGCATTATTTTTATAGCAATTTTATGGGCATTTATTAATCACGCTAATTCCAATAAAGTAGCTAGTCCAATTTCTAAAACACATATTGCAAGTCAGCCAACAATTTCTCTGCCAACTGGTAGGATCACTAATATATCAAATGAAAAGACATATAATTACCCAGGAAATTATTTTAGCTTTAGCTACCCAAGTAATTGGTCTTTAAAAATTCAACCATTATATAGCCAGGCGCCTTTTACCACTCAATTAAATATTTCCCCCCCTAATGCTCCTAAGTCATACGCCAGTGGTAACAATGCTATTACCATAAGAGCATATCGTTCGTCAAGTTTAATCAATGCCGCAGATCAATTTGAAACAACTCTAACTCCTGCTCTTTCTCAATATCTTAAAATTAATGGTAATCAAGCAATATTTCAACAATATTCTCAGGCACCTTCTTTAAATAAGGAAACATATACTGATGATGTTTACGCTATCAACAAAGGGAATACAACGGTTGTTTTGTATTTTCGAGTCAATGAATCGGCAATGTCAGCAGGTAATGGTTTTTCAACTACGCCGTCTTTTAATGAGTCAAGCATGTTGCCAATTTTAAATAGTATAGTTATGTCAATAAAATTTGACTAATAAGATTACTAAATTAAAACATAAGCAATATTTTGATATAATAAAAAGACATGAATGAAAAAATAGATAACAAAATTGGTTCAGAATTACGAGAGCTTAATAATGATGATTTGATTGACCAATTTTATGCAAGCTGTTGCGAGGATTTAGAAGTTGGTCGAGAATTAAGTAGAAGAATATTTCAACATGCCGAAATACCTGAAGACGTCATTGATCAAATTCCTCTTACCGGAAAAGACGGTCAACGGATAGAACTTGATGGTGTTCCATGCACATTAGTAGATTACGTTAACTATGCTGCGAAAAATCATCTTGATGCCCTTGAAGCGATTCTAGATTTCTTAAAAACAGATGTAGGCTCTGACGAGTATAGGGCGTTTCTAGAGACTATGAGAAACAAAACAACATATAGGATATAACTCTACAAGAGGGTGGAATTAAATGCCAGAAAAATACCCAGAAGAGGTAGCAGTATTAGACCGTGATATAGAGATATCATATAGTCAGAAAACTGAGCCTGGCTTAACTAGTCTAGAGTGTATTGACGATAAAGTTTTAACTATTCCTGAGTCACACAATAAATATGATGTTGAATCGATAACGAAAGAATTATTAATCAGAAGATGTGATTTTTTTGCAGCAATTGCCAAAGAAAATAGAAACAAAGCAGATTTAATGGCCGAAAAGACAATTACTAGCATTAAGCAAGGCGACATAATGCGTCAAAATGGTCTATCTGAAAAAGAGATAAGAGAGCAAAAAATTGCCGCTATGCGTAATAGACATAATGAAAATCGTAAACTTATAATCAGTGATAATAAAGATAAACAACTAACTCCAAAAAGTGAATCTGCTAATAAATTACAAGAAGAACCATTGCTCGATAAACAAGTTCAATACTCCGAACAATCATCGGTAATTACAGTTGACGAGATAATGAGAAACTCTTTCGCTGAAGAACAAATTGATATTCAACAGGTCATTCTAAAATTAAACAATCCAGGAGTTAATGTTGATCCACCAACCAGCAGTCCAATAAAAAAGAGGTATATTTATAATAACCAAGATCAAACGAAGAGTAATTCTGACGAAGTAGCTGATAATTCTAATATAGCTAACGAGATTACAGTAGAAGAGTTTAAAGAAAGTCAATTAGATATCTCAATACCTGAAGTTGATGCCGAGTTGTGGGTAGATTTTCAAGAGCCAAATAGCGATTTAAGATCACATAATATATATCAAGATCAAGATCAAGATCAAGATCAAAATGATAGCCAACTCCAACTACGTTATGAGTCATTTGATTTAAATGAAGCTGTTCAGATAGAAGATTTTGATCAACAAACACCATTTATATCTATCGAGAACTTATTTGATGTCGAATATTTTGAAGATGAATCGGTTATTACCGAAGCAATTGAGGTATATAAAGAAATATTAATCTTAAATTTTACTGATCATTTAATATCGGATCAAGAAAATAATAGTCCAGATAGCGAAATAGATTTTAGCTCTAACTATATAGAGATAGATATATCAGCCGATGAAGATGTTAAAGAGTTATTAGCTAAAGATATTGATTTAGCAGAAGTTATGACTCTAACAAATATTAAGGATAAAGCTACAGATCAGCCGCTAGAAGATACATTAGCTCTGTTATCCAGTTTAATTCAAGAATATCCAGATAATATTACTGAACAAGAATTTATTCAGTTAGACAATATTTTTACTGAACTTGAGGCTACATTCCAAGCCCACTATATCGAACAGAATGAAAATGAATTGGTACTTGACATAACTCCTGAGTTAACTCAAAAGATATTACTATTTCTGCATTATTTAGGTTACGAGAAGCCTAAAGATATCTTGATTGATATGATCCAGAAATATGGCTTAGTATCATTAATTCAAGCGTTACGATACATGTACCAATTGATTAGTAAAGGTGTTAGAAAAGAATTCAATCAATTTACTTATTATTTTACTAATAATGATCTGAGCATATATATTGGTAGAATAATTTTTATATTGATTTCAGGTCTGAATTTCTTATTTGCTCAAACTTTAAAAATAGATGCTTAATCACTCTCTCACAAACAAAGACTCTATAAAAGAAGACGTAGATATATTATTTAAATTTTAGATACGAAACCATGTTAGCTTATTTTTATTATTAATCTAACAACTTAATTACACACAGATCTTCAATATTAATTATAAAGTTAGCGATCGATAGTTAAAATATTTGAAATTATATTAAATAAAACTAGAAAAAATATCTAAAAGTAGTATAACTTATACAAATGACTGACCAATATCCATGGTATAACGACGGTGGAGTGTATAACACCGAAGAAGGTTTATGGGGCTATAGACTCGCTGAACAATTAGATGAGATCTTTACTAAAGGTAATGATGATCCTTTGAAGTATATGAACGAAGTATACGGACCACCCAATAAATATGGTAGAGAAGCAATTGATACAATACCCGAAAAACTTAGGCTTAGAGACAAATTACTTATAGTTTCACTATGTGGTTCATTGGCAGTAAGTTGTTTTTTAGTTAGCTCGATGTATGCCGAAGCTGTCCAAAGATTACATTAAAATAAGTTAAAAAGCCTGTTTTTAAAACTAGTTATGTACTGTATATCTAAAGATTGTACTTTCAATAGATGGTGGTTTAATATATAGACATAGGGGCTAAAAGGTGTCAATTAATCACCCAGAAAAGTTACAAAAACGAAAAGTTCACCAATTGGAAAGAGCTAATAGTCTAGGTATATTTCCTATTAGAAGAAACATCTCTCCTGCTTGTCATGATGTATTCTATTCCATAATCGACGTCCTTGAACCTGAAATATTAGGATCAGGCTATTCTATTTTAAGGAACTTAGGTGTGACGATCATAGGTTTTTCGAGATTCGACCAACGACATAGGCATAATGGACCACCTACCAAATCTATTATTGATAGAGTTACGTCAAGTAACAAGCCTATAGAAACTAATTTGGGAAGTTTAGCCATCTTTGGATCGGAAATAAAAAGTAAGTTGGCTGTCAGACTAGATAGTCTTGAACTTAAGAAAGAACAAAAAGACTTTGAAGAAACATTTAATAGTATTGGCTATCCATTAAAGGATGGCTATAACGATAGAGGAATATATAATCCACATTGCAGTGTTTACTCAATAGATAGTTGCCATGCTCCTCATTTTAAGGATCAAAGAATACTTGATAGGCTTACTAATTTAGTACACACTGAGCTTCGAGATTTGGTTGTAAGCTTGGATCCAGTACATATACCTTGACGCAATCGATTATTAGATATCTTTGCAGTTACTACAATATCCGTCTATTTCAAACTGATGATTACGTAGTTGGAAATCAAAATCTTGGCATACATTTTGAATGAAATTATCAATGTGTTTTTCATCTCTAATATCGATAGTTTGTCCGCATCTCAAACAGTTTAAGTGATGATGGTGAGAAATAAAGTGATCGGAAAGTTCAAGTTTATATCGCCAACCAATATATGAGCGTTGAACAATACCAAGTTGCTCAAATAAGTCAATATTTCGATAAATACTAACTCGGTCAATTTGTCCTTTAGATTTAGTAATCAACTCTTTGATTGTTTGAGGTTCTGAGCCGATTAGTAATTTAAAAGTATCTTCTCTGGCTTTGGTAATACGATATCCGTTATCAGTTAAAGTAGACTTAAAAATACTCATATTATTTAAGGGCATGTTTCGATACTACTTTATAATGCAACAAAATTGCAATAACTTAATCTCTTATATAAAATATATTTATGATTACTGACTTTGCTGCTATTAATCTGTGGGATCCTACTCATATATCTGGTTGGTTAATGATCATCATTGTTGCCCTGATATTGGGTATGATCCACGGCATTACTCCAGACGAACATACCTGGCCAATTACCTTTAGCTATGCAATTGGTAGCTATTCGACCAAGAAAGGATTAAAGGCTGGTATTATTTTTTCTTTAGCTTTTACATTACAACGAGCTATAGCAAGTGAATTGGCTTACTTAGGATTATCTCGATTGTATACTTTTGCTTCTGTTAATGGTGTTATATATGTTATTGTAGGTATCTTAATGTTGGTTGCTGGTATTGTCATTATGCGCCGTAAAACTATTTTTCATCTGGAATTGCCATTTATCAAAGCACACCATATAAATAATCATCAAGGTAATGAGGATTGGCTTCAGGACCCAAAGCCTTGGATGCCTGCTGTTCATGGTTTTATTGCTGGTTGGGGTTTCGGCGCCTTTGCAATTATTATTTATACAGTTCTTGCACCATCAACACATTCAGTAATTTGGGGTTGGGTACCAGGGGCAATTTTTGGTATAGGGACTATGATTATGCAGGCTTTAGCTGGTGCCGTATTCGGTTTGATAGCATCAAAAAGAGGATTGTCGTCAGAAGCTATTAGAAAAGTTGCCTTAAAGACTGCTTCAAATACCTTAACTTATGGAGGAATTGCCTTTATTTTTGCAGGTGCTTTAAGCCAGCTATTTCCCGATTTATCATCATTTTCATTAAATACTGGATTACATATCCATAATCTTGACAATCTTGGGCTAGCGTTTATTCTGGTAATCATTTGTGTCTTAGGAGTTGGCTTAACAACTATGATCAGGCAGACTCATGCAGAACTCGTTAAAGTTAGGGCAGACGGTAGGTAGGCCCAAACTTTAAAGTATTATTTAAGTTAAAAGATTAAGGCATAGAGAACTAATCGTGATAGAAGATCTGAATAATCCAAAAGCTAACGAATGGTATCCTTCTTCTGCCGAGCAGGAAACTATCGATCAACTAATGACTAGCGATAATTTAGAGGATAGAGCTCTAGGTGTTGCTTTGCAGCGAGGTTTCTTTGTTGAAGAATATTATGATGAACTATCCGGACGTACTTTTAATGTAGTCGGCAGGATGTCGGCTTTAGAGAAAAGAAGACTAATAACTGGAAAAGAGTTAAAGCTCGGTGAACTTACCATGAGAGACTGTATATTATTAGATGCTCAATTAGGCGAAGGTAGAAACAAAATTGAACGAATAAATGATGGACTTAAAAAAGTTGAAGAATTTGAACGTCGTTTACGAGAACAAGGATCTAATAATCAATTAAAGCTATTTATCGAATATGAACAAAACGGATATTTAGTATCAATCTTCCAATCGCCGAATCAACGTTTGAAAAATTGGTATGTCCATATTAGCGAAATAGGAGAAACCGATAAATATGTCAGAAAATTAATATTTCCAGGTAGTCATAGTTTAACGGCTAACAGTAATACAGAAGATATTAGTTTAATATTATTTAAAATCGACAAATTAATGGAAGATTTACCAAATTTATTTTAGTTTTTAAAAAGATTATTTGGTAGCTAATTTTAAGTATTTTTACTTCTGTACCATTGCCGCCATATTAGTCTATGGATAGGTATTAATCTTGGAATATCACGTATACCAGGTATAAAAGGAACTAAGAGAAGTAACAAAGTTGCCGCTCCTGTCAGGTAAACTGCTATTAGATCAACATTAATTGAAGAACTAAAAGCTGGTATCTGATACCATAACGTATATAGCCATAACCATGGCTGTCCCGGGTAAGAACCCGACTCATTCATCACCCCCCATTGATTACTGGTTAGATGTTCAGATTTAGCTATATTAGAAAAATAGTTACCATCTTCAATGAACAGTAAAGGTTTAGTGTAGTTGGTTCCATAAAAAGGTCTTTGGGCGAGTAAATCGGTGTCTATGGCTCCACTCTTTGCTAAGGCTAATTCATTATTAACCATAATGGGTACTGGTCCGTCATTGGCTTTAGGCACGATTGGCAATCCACCTTTAAAGCTCACTTTTTTAACAGCTTGAAGATAAGTTGTAGCCCAATATTTTTGTAGTCCCGGGTTTGCTCTAGTATATTCTGATAAAGCCAACTGAAGTTTCGAGTTACCAGGAGATACTGATTTAAGAGGTGTCAGAACGAAAGTCTTTGCTGGGTCGATACCTTGATGGACGCCAGCTAGCATTTGCCATGATATACCGCCTAATTTTTGAACCTCGGCATGACCGTTATTATATGGTGGACCGTAATTAGCCGATTCACTCGTACCAGCTAATTCACTGGCTGTTGTAGCCATAAAATCAGCTGGAGCCAGTTTAGCCCATGTAGCTACTGTTACTGGCGGCTGATCGGGCGATGATAGCAGCGTAGCAAACGATAATACTAAAATAAGTACTATGATCGTGGCTATTATGCCTTCTTTTAGAATGTCGTATTTTTTTGTTGGCCCTCTCCATTCGGCTGCTTCAGCGGCCTTTAAGACTTTTTTAGCAGCTTTACTTTTTGCTTTTTGAATAGGGTGTGATACTCCCCTGACTCTAACTAAAATAATATGTAGAGCAACAACAGTTACTAATAAAAGAGGAATGATCACAATATGCCAAGTAATCATCTGACCAAAATTCATTAAATTAAAGAATGCTCCTAGACCGGTGGAGTTAATTGCATCTTTACCATTTGTTGCTATCCACTGTGAATCAAAATTTTGTTGTGATAAGTAGCCAGTAAAACATTCAAGTATTGATACAGCAAATGCTGCTACGCCAGTCATCCACGTTAGTGCTCTTTTACCACGCCAGGCAGCCATCCAAAATTTACCCCATAGATGGATCACCATAAATGCCATAAATAGCTCAACACCCCATAAGTGGATACTATTAAAAAAATGACCTAATGTGCTTTGATGCCACCAGCTAACACCACCTATAGCTAAAACCATACCAGAGACAATAACCATTCCTAGGGCAGCGATGGTTGCAACACCAAAGACATAAATCCAAGAAGCTACATAAGAAGGTTGATTATCAGGCAGTAATTTGTTAGGGGGTAGCTTGCTTAAGAGAAAACTTCGAACTTTTTTAATTAACATATCATCAGGTTTACTCGAATATTTATTAAAATCTAATTGTGGTTCGTCGTTAATTTCGTTTTTCGAAGGTTTTGATTTTGGGAAAGGTAATATTACGGCTAATCCAAAAATAACGACCATCAATAAAATGATGATCAGATTAGCGATAGAAATACTAAAAAAGGACCAATGGAAGTAATGTTGTGGATGGTTTAAATTAATCAACGATCCATATATATTTATTTTCATTACAGCTATTTTAACATTAGCATTTTAATCACAATTTGATTTTTATCACACTAATCTAAAAACGTTAAATTCATCTCTATTGACTTTATCTTATTATAGCCATAAGCTTAATATTATTAATAAAGATAGGATAAAAGAAAGATGATTAGATATATACGCCGCTTAATAGTGACGGCTATTGTTATGTCTATTGCCCTTGTAGCTAGTTCAACAGCCCTAGCTTTACCGCCGCAAGCTAGCGCCCATGCTCAGGGAATTAGTAATAGGCCGACAGTTACCGGCAGCTCGAATAGTCATGCGAACAATTCAAATCAATCGAGCCAAGCAGGATCACATGTTGCTAGTCAAGCTCAATCAAATAACGGACAACAGACTGCCCAACAACACATGACCAATGGTCAGCTTAAGGCTTGTCAAAATCGACAAGCAGCAATAAGCAATATCATTAGTCGAATAGATACTCGATCACAAAATCAACTTAATCTTTTTACGACTATTGCTACTAGAGTTGAAAACTTCTATAGCACGAAAAGTAAAAATGTCAGTAACTACAGCCAATTAGTAAGTGCAATTAATAGTGCTAAAACTTTAGCACAAAACAATTTAAGTAGTCTTCAAACCAGTAGCAGTTTTACTTGCAGTAATCCAAACCCCAAAGGTATGGTTATTGCTTTTCAAGGATACTTAAAAACTGAAATAAGTGATTTACAAAACTATCGAATGACAGTTAAGAACTTAATTGTTGCAATCGCTCAAGCTAACAATGTAAAACTATCAAATACAAATGTCAGCCAAACTAGTACAGGAGGTAAGCAATAATGAAAAAACTATCTCAATCTGGCTTTACGATTGTTGAGACAATGATTGTTGTCGTTCTACTGGTTGCTGCTGGTATTGTTGGTTACTATGTCTGGCAAAGCAATAAAACCAACCATACCAATAAACCAACCATTGCCTCAAAAACTACTACATCGACCTATCAGTCTCCACCAGTTACTGTTCCGACAGCTCCTCAAATTAATAACTCTTCTGATTTAAATAATGCTATTCAGGTTCTTAATCAGACCAGTGTTAGCTCTAATAACACAGACAGTAATCAACTCAACACATATACTTCGTCATTTTAGGTTTATTATTTAACCGTTTAAGAAATTTACATTCGGTAATTGATTTAATATTTTAATTGGCAGTTCAGATTAAGATCATCTCATAAAAAAGGTAAGAACTAGCTAATCATCCACGTTCTGACAAGTGCCGTTTAAAATAACTACTTCTGGATTGGTATTGAAATGCCACCCGTAATATAAGCTAGCAATTTGATAGACAATTTCTTCAATATGATTACTAATATTTGCTTTAACGTCAGAGCATAGGGCTGATTGCACTTGGTTGGCTGTAGCGTTATAGCCTAAAGCCAATACTGAAGGCTCTAGAGCTGCTAATGCTTGCCATTCGGTAGCGTTAAGATATCCATTGGAGCATTGGTATGGCTCTGGTACACCAATGCTTGAATAAGATATTGGTTGACTACATTCCGGCACCCGAGAAGGTACCGTTGCCGGGCTTAAAACTTTATTATTAGTTGACCTTGGATATTGGGATTGGCTAGTTATATTTTTCGAAAGCGATGTGGTTGAGCTTGAATGACTAGGATTATTCAAAACTAGATAGCCAATAAATAACAGTATGGCAGCAACAACAATTGCTACGACAGCTTCTGTAATTGTATATCCGTTATTGGCCATATAAAACATGGTATCTTATTGTTCAATTATTACAAATTCTTATGTATTTTATTGATCTAAATAGTGGACGAAGAAGTCAATTTCTAGTAAATTATATCTAAGAACAAAGTTTAATAAACAATTTTAGAACTAGCATTTATGTTGCTAAGTTTTTTGTTTATAGGGGAAAGAATGATCAATCTTAAGATTAAAGACAGAGCTGATTATAAATGGATTGCCCTAGCTAATACTACCTTGGGTGTAATTATGGCAACCATTGATTCTTCAATAATGTTGATTGCATTGCCTGATATTTTCAGAGGCATAAAACTTAACCCACTGGCACCTGGTAATAGCTTTTATTTATTATGGATGATATTAAGCTTTTTGATTGTTAGCAGTGTTTTAGTTGTTAGTTTCGGACGTTTAGGTGACATGTTTGGAAGAGTTAAAATGTATAATCTAGGTTTTGTAATTTATACTATTACTTCTTTATTTTTAACGATAACCTGGATGCATGGTACATCAGCTGCTTTATATCTTGTTATTATGCGAGTTTTTCAAGGAGTTGGCGCTGCCTTTATTATGGCTAACTCGGCTGCAATTTTAACTGATGCATTTCCACATCATCAGAGAGGGTTAGCTCTAGGTATCAATAATGTTGCCGCGATTAGCGGTTCGTTTATTGGCTTAATATTAGGAGGTCTTCTAGGGCCAATAGATTGGCGTCTTATATTTTTAGTTTCAGTACCATTCGGTATAGCCGGTACTTTATGGGCTTATTTTATGTTAAAAGATACCAAGGATACAAAATCAGGTGGCAAGATAGACTGGCTCGGTAATGTTATTTTTGCCATTGGTCTGATTTTATTAATGATCGGCATTACTTATGGCATAGAACCTTATGGTAATCATACGATGGGTTGGACAAGCCCAGCGGTTCTTGTTGAATTAATTAGTGGGGCAGCTCTGATGATTACTTTTGTAATCATTGAAAATTATATTAAACAGCCAATGTTTAGAATGCATTTATTTAAGATTCGTGCTTTTACTGCAGGCGTTCTATCTAGTTTCTTATCAGCTATTGCTAGAGGTGGTCTAATGTTTATGCTAATTATTTGGTTGCAGGGTATATGGTTGCCTGAGCACGGTTATAGTTTTTCCCAAACTCCATTATGGGCAGGAATATTTATGCTTCCTTTAACAGCTGGTATTTTATTAGCTGGTCCAGTGTCAGGAATTTTATCAGATAAATTTGGTTCTAGACCTTTTGCTACAGCTGGCATGATTGGTTCAGCTTTTTCTTTTATTTTGCTTGATTTTCTACCTATAAACTTTAACTATCTTGAATTTGCTCTAATACTGTTATTAATGGGTATATCAATGGGATTTTTTGCTTCACCGAATCGTGCTGGCGTCATGAATAGTTTACCTCCCGAAGATCGTGGCGCAGGCGGTGGTATGAATACTACTTTTCAAAATTCAGCTCAAGTACTCTCAATAGGTATATTCTTTTCTTTAATGATTGTTGGTCTTGCAGCTACTCTGCCAACTAATCTAAAGAATGGCTTATTACAACATGGGGTGCCAAAAACAGTTGCACTTGGTATTGCTCATCTACCACCAGTATCTGTTCTTTTTTCAGCCTTTCTAGGCTACAGCCCAATTAAACAACTAGTTAAGCCATCTGTTTTTAAGTCTTTATCGAAGCATAATCAAGCTATATTAACAGGACATAGTTTTTTCCCTAGTCTAATATCCAAACCTTTCTCTCATGGGCTGGGAGAAGCTTTTGCTTTTGCTATTATCGCTTGTTTGATAGCTGCCGCTGCCTCGTGGTTTAGAGGAAAAAAGTACATTCACGGCAAAACTGATTAAAAATTTTAGGTGTTTTAAGGTTAATCTTTTTGATAATATATTTTACATGGCGCCTTGGCGGAGTGGTTACGCAGAGCTCTGCAAAAGCTTTTACACCAGTTCGATTCTGGTAGGCGCCTCCAATGTACTTTAAAAATTTGACTTTACAATAAAGCATGAGATTCTAAGCAGTTGTGTCTAGTGAACCTCAAGGTTACGTTTTGAAAAAAAGCTATTTTTAGAAGGCCTAAAAAACCATCGTGTGAGATATATGGTTGGCCTAAAAAGACTAGCTGTTGAACTTGACCATATAAACGGTAATCATTATGATAATAGAATTATAAATCTTAAGGATATTATGCCCTAATTGTCACGGCCTAAAAACCACTCATCGTGGTAAAAACAAGGCAGATATAGGGGCGAGTGGCGGAACTGGTATACGCGACGGACTTAAAATCCGTTGGCCTAAAAAGCCTTGAGGGTTCGAGTCCCTCCTCGCCCACCAAATTAAGTACTAGCTTTGATTTATAGTCAAAGCTATATTTGTATAATATATACAAATTGCACAATTTATATCTTGACATGATTATATCTTTTTGATATCTTTTTAGTATGAGCGATACGTCAACGATCCACGTTCCAGTGGATCCAACAACACGTAAACAATTCACGGCCAAAGCAAAGCAGCTTGGTTTTGATTCTGCACAGGCATACCTTAGGGTTGTAATTAAAGCCGTAGTCGACGGGCGACGTATAGATTTCAATCTGGACGATTGGGGCGAGCCTAGTGATGAGGCGGCAGAGCGCTTAAATAAAGCAGCTGAAAATGCTAAAAATGGGCGTAATTTATCCGGATCTTTCAAGACAGTCGATGAGTTTATGACAGACTTGTAGATATGAAGCCTATCAAGCGCGATAAAACGTTTGAAAAACACTTTAAACAAAGAATTAGTCCAAATGAAAAGCTGGATAAGCAGTTTAGGCAAAGACTTGAGCTGTTTATAAAAGGTGAGCTTGGTTTTCCTCTCTACGACCATGCATTGGTTGGTAAGCTGAGTGGCAAGCGAGTTTTCTCTATAGCCGGTGATATTCGTGTTATCTATATCGAGCTCGAAGACCACATAGTCTTTCTTGATATCGGAAGTCATAACCAAGTTTATAGATAGAATTGGGTTAAACATTACTGATACCTGTTGTCTCGATATAGCTAACTTTCCGGTCACTATATATAAGACCCAACTTCTCAAGCTTGACGGCTAAATCAGTTAAGCTACGGTATAAGGTGTTCCACCTGGGCGACACATCACCCACTAATCAGAAGTGAATAAATGAACTTGGGTGCGTTAAGATCCATAATTTAGAAGGCGGATTTATCATTTGACTTAATTCAACTCCTGTACTAGCTTTGTAATTTAATACTTTGTTGTAGTAATTAACATTACCTATCATCTGAGTTGAGTTATAGCTGTTAATAGGGTTTAGATCTATTGATTTAGTTAACGAACTGCCTCCCCATGCTTTCATATTGACAGTTTGAGTCGTAATTGCGGTGATTATTTTATTCTGCCATGGTACGTTATATTCACCGACAACAGCTCCCTTATTTAGATTAAAGACACTATCAGCATTAATAAAGTTGGATTGAGCACTTATAACTAGCACTTTACTAGCTATCATAGCATCGAATAAATTGGGAGCCTGCATTAATGCCGTAATTATCGTTACTGGATTGTTATTGACCAATATCTTAGATGCTGAAACAAAAACACCACCGGCTTGATTGGTATTTCCGGTCTTTATACCGACTATATTATTCTGGCCCAACAGGAAATTAACATTTTTAATTGTCCCAACTACTGGAAAGCCACTAGCTGTGGGTTTTGCGGCAATACTAGATAATACCTGATTATTCATAACCATCTCGCCAATTTTAACAAGGTCATATGCAGTTGAAGTAGTTGTTGGGCTATAACCACTCGCATCTATCCCAATATGCGTATCGTATAGTTTGTGATCCTTCAGTAGTTGACTGGCATACAGCTTATAGTTAGATAAAGAACCAAACGCCCAGATTGCTAGACTATCGGCAATATTGTCGGCGGATGGCAACAGCATAGCTTCTAACATTTGATATTCGGTTAACTTTTCGCCATTAAAAACAAACATATCAGAACCATCGCCTGCTTGATACTTGTTATAAATTGCAACGTCACTAGGAGTAATTGTAATTATTGGACCGGTCTGACCGATCGTTAACGGATATTTTTTTAAAACACATAAAGCAGTAATAAGCTTGGCAGTTGAAGCTGTCGGCATGGGTATATTTATTCCGTGCGTGGCAACAACTCCAGAGTTATTTATGCCTATAGCTGCTTGACCGTAAGTCGGCCATTTAATATTGGTCATCAATACTTTATTGGAAACTGTATAATTTTTATTAAGGGGTACAATTATAGGTTTAGAATTTAGTCCCCAACTGACATAGATAATAGCTAAAACAACAACTAAGAATAATAACCAATATTTTTTACTCATGCATTTCATATAATATCAATTAAAGCTTAAGCTCACTAGCATATAGAAGAGTTGTCGGTTGACAGTTGGACGGCTATAATATTAATCAATTAACATAAAGAAATTGGAGGTCTGAAGTGTCGGCTGTACTTATTATCATCATTGTAGTTATCGTTCTATTAATCATCATCGCAGTAATAATGTATAACGGATTAGTTACTCTAAATCAAAGGGTAGAAGAAGCTTGGAGCGATATCACGGTTCAACTTAAAAGACGTTATGATCTAATACCTAATCTAGTGAGTACAGTTAAAGGTTATGCTGCTCACGAAAAAACTGTTTTTGAGGATGTCACTAAAGCACGAACTCAGGCTATTAACGCGAACGGCGTTAAAGAAACTTCGCAAGCCGAAAACCAATTTCAACAAACTATGAAAAGTTTATTTGCCGTCGCTGAAAATTACCCAGACCTTAAGGCTAGTCAGAACTTTCAAGAGCTTCAAGACGAATTAACAGATACAGAAGATAAAATTCAAGCTTCAAGACGTTTCTATAACAATGAAGTTAAAGACTTTAATACTAAACGACAAACTTTTCCAACTCGCTTATTTGCTAAAATGCTTCATTTTGATAAGGATAAGGAATATTTCGAACTTGACGAGGCTTCTAGTCAAGCAGTTAGTGAGCCTGTTAATGTCAGCTTCAACTAGTAGTATATGTATAAAGATATAGGCCAAAACAAGAGACGAACGATATATATAATGCTATTTTTTGTTATTTTCGTAGTAGTTATTATTTGGTTATTCGTTAAATTTCTAAACGGCAATTTATCAATATTTTATGGTGGTATGGCTGGAGCGTTAATCTATACAGGTTTAAGTTACTATTTTGGATCACGAATGGCTTTAGCTGTTAATCGTGCCAAAAAAATAACAAAAAAAGATAATCCAACTCTTTGGCAAACAGTCGAAAATCTATCAATTAGCGACGGCTTACCAATGCCAGCAGTATATATTATGCAAGACTCTGCACCCAATGCTTTCGCTACTGGTCGTGACCAGAACCATTCAGCTGTATGCGTAACTACAGGCTTGTTAGAAATTATGAATAAGAATGAATTAGAAGGTGTTATATCTCATGAATTAAGTCACATTAAAAACTATGATATGAGAGTTAATATGATAGCTTTTGCTTTAACTGCAGTTATATCATTACTGGCTGATATTATTATCCAGATTGTTTGGTTTGGTGGCGATGAGAGAGATAGCGCCAATAACCAGATATTTATGTTTATGGGTATCGTAGCAGCTATCTTAGCTCCAATTGTTGCTAGTTTTATTCAACTGGCAATATCTAGACAAAGAGAGTATTTAGCTGATGCTAGTGGTGCGATGACCACCAGATATCCTGAAGGTCTAATTAGTGCACTGCAAAAAATATCAAAAGTAGGCAGTGCGACAAAAGTTCAAAATAGTTCTACGGCCCATATGTTTTTTGCTAATCCCCTAAAAAAACATATTGTTTCAGGTTTATTCAGTACTCATCCACCAATCAAAGAAAGAATTAAAAGATTGCAGGAAATGGAAGGCAATGCCTAAAAAGAAAGTTCAAAATAAAAAAACCAAGAAGTCCAGGTCCCTACCCAAAGAGAAGCGGATAAAAGATAATTATCTTGATGAACAAACTGAACAGTTAGTAAAATTGCCAAATGTTTTAAAAATAACTAAAGACAGTTGGTTAGTTATTTGGAATAATCGATTTATATTTTTGAAGATTGCTTTTGTTTATGAACTTACTTACTTAATTTTGGTTCTTGGTCTTAGTAGTCCAAGTAATGTCAGTTCTTTAAAAAAAGAATTTAGTGGTGTTTTTCATGGACAGCTAAGTTCTATTTATTCAGGATTAAGTATTTTTACATATTTGATTGGTTCTTCGACTAGTAGTGCAACTCCAGCTGGTAGCGCCTATCAAGGATTTATCTTAATTATTGCCAGTTTAAGTATTATTTGGACACTTCGGCAGCTGTATATGAAAAGTAACATTAGAGCTCGGGATAGCTTTTATAAGGGTCTATATCCGTTAATTCAATATATTTTAGTTTTATTGTTTATCGGTCTAGAATTGTTGCCGCTAATCGGTGGCTTAGGACTTTATGGGCTATTAATAAATGGCGGCATAGCAGTAACTGCCTTAGAAAAGATTATCTCGATTGCGTTAATTATTGCTTTGATTGTCGTTAGTCTCTATTTAATATCATCTTCTGTTATTGCCCTATATATCGTGACACTGCCAGATATGACACCATTGAAGGCTCTTAGATCGGCAAAAAGGCTAGTTAAAAACCAAAGATGGACGATATTGCGTAAGATTATTTTTTTACCAGTATTACTTCTTATAGCTATCGGTCTAGTTATGCTTTTCTTAATTCTGGCAATACCAGCCATAGCTGCTTGGGTTTTTGTCATCCTCAGTCTATCATCGTTAATATATGCTCATAGTTATCTATATAATCTATACCGAGGATTAATTAATGAACAAAGTTCAAGCTAAAGATAGGATAAAAAAACTAAAAGCGTTAATTGAAGAATATCGTTATCATTATCATGTCCTTGACGAGTCAATAATGAGCGATGAAGCTGCTGATAGTCTAAAACATGAACTTAGTCAGCTTGAAAATCAATATCCTGATCTCATAACTCCAGATAGTCCAACCCAGAGAATAGCTGGCCAATCATTGCCCGGCTTTAAGTCAGTTTCTCATAAAGAAAGAATGATAAGTTTAAATGATGCTTTTAGCAACCAAGAAGTTAAATCTTGGCAAGAAAGAATCATTAAATTAATTGATAATACTAAACTTGAATACTTTGTTGATATTAAAATGGACGGCTTGGCCTGCGCCTTAGTTTACGAGGACGGTCAACTATTTCAAGGAATAACAAGAGGTGATGGTTTTGTCGGTGAGGACGTTACGGCCAACATTAGAACTATTGAATCAATACCACTTAAACTTAGAAAAAGTCAAAAATATCAATACATGCTTAAAGGACGAACTGAAATACGTGGCGAGATAATTATGTATAAAAAAGATTTTGATGAATTAAATAAAAAGCGTAAAAAGCAAGGTCTAGCTGAATTTGCTAATCCGAGAAATACAGCAGCTGGTACGATTAGGCAGCTTGATCCGTCTTTAGTTGCTAGCCGAAAGTTATACTTTAGAGCTTATGATTTAATCAAGGATGATCACCAAGTATCATCAAACAGTGAGGTATATCAAATCCTTAAAGAACTCGGATTTTTAGTCAATGACATGAGTAAGGTCTGTCATTCGTTAGACGAAGTATTCAATTTTGCTAACGATTGGCAAGTTAAAAGACAAAGCCTACCTTTTAATACTGATGGTCTGGTAATCAAAATTAATGACAAAGAAATATATCAAAAACTAGGTGTCGTCGGTAAAGCACCGAGAGCCGCAATCGCCTATAAATACGCTGCTGAACAAGCAACAACTAAGCTATTAGATATTCTAGTATCAATTGGTCGAACCGGTACTGCTACTCCCGTAGCAATGCTTCAGCCAGTTACTATTGCGGGGACAACAGTCCAAATGGCAACCTTGCATAATGAAGGAGAGATACATCGCAAAGACATTAGGATAGGCGATACGGTAATCGTTCATAAAGCTGGTGATATTATTCCAGAAGTAATTGAACCAATTATTAAATTAAGAAGTGGTCAAGAAAAAGTCTTTAGAATGCCCAAAAATTGCCCAGACTGTGGCCAACCATTGGCAAAATATGCTAAGGATGATGCTGCCTGGAGATGTATGAATAAAGATTGTCAGTCTAGAATCTGGAAGAGAATAGAACACTATGCTTCAAAAGAGTCCCTAGATATTGAAGGCTTAGGAGAAAAGAACGTTATTTCTCTTTTAGATGCTGGCTTAATAAAAGATCAAGCTGATATTTATATACTCAAAGAAGTACAAGTTGCTAAACTAGAACGTTTTGGCAAGTTATCAGCAAATAAATTAATCGAAGCTATTAGAGCAAAAAAGCGGCCAGACTTAAATCGTTTTATATACGGATTAGGAATTAGACATGTTGGTGTTCAAACAGCCATTGATTTAGCAAACTATTTTAAAAATATCGAAGCTTTATCGCTGGCAAATATTGATCAATTAAAAAAAGTTGAAGGAATTGGTGATGTAGTCGCTGAATCAATTGTTGAATGGTTTGCCGAACCTAGCAACAAGTCCTTATTAGATAAATTCAAAAAACAAGGAGTTTGGCCAAAAACAGCTTATCAAATTAACGGGCCCTTAAAAGATACAAAAATAGTTATCACCGGTAGTCTGAAAAGTATGTTAAGAGAAGAAGCAGCTGAAGCGATACGTTTACTTGGGGGTACATTTCAAGGTAGTGTTGGCAAGGATACCGATATCCTAGTCGTCGCCGATAAAACCGGATCATCTAAAATTAAAAAAGCAAATGAGTTAGGAATTAAACAAATAACGGAAGACGAATTTATTAAAATGATAAGCTAAAAGCTAGTAATATTTCGTCATATATATTAAAATAAATCAATATGACGAGATCAAATAATAGGATGAATAAAGTGCCGAGAAGGCCGAGATATAATCGAGATTCATTAAATTACGAAGATACTGTAAAAACCTATTTAGCAGGTAAAATTGAATTTCCAGTGGCGGTCGGTAATCTTAGGAAATTGGCGACAGCAGAATCAATTTTAGCAGCAGGTGAGTTAACGTTAGAAAAAGCCTTAAAGATAAAGGAACCAAATGATTCACATAATCATTTGGTAGAAGCGGAAAGATTATTTCGAGCTTCTGAAGCAGCTAATTTACCAGGTAAGACAACATATTTACCACGATTTCTAGCCAGAGCAATAATGTTAAAAAGTTATGTGCCGGCTTTTGCTTTAATGAGATTTGAATCAACTATGCCGACTGACTTAATGACAGAAAAAATATATGAAGCTATATTAACTGGCGGTAAATTATTGACTGAGGCATATGATCAAGGACATCCAGATAGAAAAGGCATATCGGGCTCAATAGCTCAGTTTGCTGTCATGGCTTTATTAACAAGAAAAACATTAGAGGGTCAACAGATATTAGCCACTCCAGCAACTTTTAGTGAAAGAAGACAAAATAGGCCAAATTCGATAGTTAATCATAATTGGGATATTGGTTTATATAGCCAAGCAGAAGGTTATCCATATTTAGAACATCGACTCAAAGTAGTAGCTAGTTATAACGGCAACCAGCTGGCTGATGGGCCGGGAGTTTCAACTATTTACGTTCATCCAGAACTTTCTTATCAGACAACTGAGAGATTTGTTGGGTATAATATTATTAGAGCTTGTATAGCTGAAACACCAGATAATGATGCTCCATCAAATAGTTTAAATTTTAGGACTCAAGAATTATTTAGATTACTTGAAAGACGAACAGCTGCGCCAAACTAATCTAGATAGCTATATATTGATCATTTGTTTGTAAATTGTTATGCTTGTATCAGTCGTGCGTATCAAAAGCGGCGAAGGCCATAAAACAAAAAATAAGACAAAATGCACCCGCCGCTAGGGTGGGCGCGCACGAAAATATAGGTCATCGTTGATGGCCTATATTTTATATAAAGATCAATTGAAATGACCTAAAGACCTGATATTATTAGTCATATATTATGGGGCTATAGCTCAGTTGATTAGAGCGCTACACTGGCAGTGTAGAGGTCGAGGGTTTGAGTCCCTCTAGCTCCACCAGTCATTTATCTTGTTTTAACTTTGCGAATAGATGCTACTAAAGCAAGCGCGGTAGCTCCAGTAATAACTGCATACCTAAGTTTATGTTCACCAATTTCTTCTTTAAACTTAATTGTTAAAGACCCTGGGTTTTCATTTTCTTCTACGCTATTTATTTTATCAATTGGAAATGGAATAACATTTATCCCCTCATCTCCTTCAATCTTTAATTCTGCGGTCATGACGTGGTACGGATCTTTATTACCGAACGATCTTGCCTTTTCTATGGCATGGCTTACAAAATTAACTATTACACCTCTTAAATCACCAGGGTGTTCACCTATTATGTTTGGTTCAGATTCCAAGGGCATATTTGTCATAATATAAAATATATCAGTAAAGTTTATAGAACATTAAGTCTGATCCTGTATTCGTTGACAGTCAAGTAGTCTAGAGACTTACTTGTGAATATTTTAGAATCTAGTTGATTTATAAGATCAAATATTTAGAAATGATCAGCAGGCTATATAATATATGTCATGCAGCTAATTGTTGATGGCCTATATATCAATTATCAGAGACAAGGTAAAGGCAAGAAGGTTATCCTATTACATGGTTGGGCTGATAGTTCCAAGGGTATGCAGCCAATTTTTAATAAATTATCTAAAAAATTTGATGTTTTAGCTATTGATTTACCTGGATTTGGCGCTAGTCAAAGGCCTAAAACTGATTGGGGCTTAAATGATTACGCCAATTTTGTTGCTGAACTAGTTAAAAAATTAAAAATCAATGGTATCTATTCTATAGTTGGTCATAGCAATGGAGGAGCAATCGCTATCAAAGCTCTTGCTAATAGCTATATTTCTACTGAAAAGTTAATACTAATTTCAAGCTCAGGGATTAGAAATAAGCAAAAAGG
>JAJZKE010000029.1 GCA_021809645.1 bacterium
ATCAAGTTCTTCTTGAGTCGAGTGACGTCTGGCAGTTTTCAGAATTTCAAATTGATCCTCAAAAGGTGTTCCAGTATCCGGATTGATAAACACTGTGTTGCCTGCATGCACTGACCCACCTTGGAACGGCAGAGCGATCAGGTTACCGAAGCCGTCCTTGGCAATGGCATCCTGGTTAGGAAATAGTCGATCAAAGCTGGCTTCTTTATCGAAGGCCGATAACTGCAAGACTTTACGCACAATTTCTAGCCCGATGATCCGGCTTTTATAACAGGGGTAGGCGTCTTCAAAGAAAAGCCAGACATGCCCGCCATTACCTGACCTCGAACGCTCTATATACCCCGATAACCCAAGCTTAGCCATTTCCTGTTGGTAATTCCGGCTGTCTTCCAGCCAATTGGCTTTGTCGAAATCCGCAGCTAAAAAATACGAGGTATTATCTTCCAAAGTAGGGTAGACACCGATGGTTATCTGGCCAGTAAGGTGCTTCAGGATAACATCACCTGTAAGCGGCGTGAGCTTCTTATTCTTGAATGTTGCCATTCTGCCACCGTTGGCTTTGTGGGCGTTGAACTCATCCCAGTTTAGGGTATGTTCGGGAAAGTAAGCGCCAGTAGTCGGGCTCCGTTTTGCAAATACGTCGTCCCGCCCACGGAACAAAGATCGGTATAGTTTTATCTTTTCTGCGGGCTGCATGGTTACAACTTTCTGTAACGCGTACTTCGCCCAAGCCCAAATCGTTCAATCAATTTTAGCTCGAGCAAACGATCAAAGGCCTGCCTAACTGTTGGTCGTGCCACATCTGTGGCTAAAGCAGTATCCCTAATGGTTGCTTCATCAACGGATTGGATGTACTGCCATACCAAAAGCTGATTAGGTGATAGTGTACGCTCTAGATTTTCGCCAGATAATAAGGCTATAGCCTGCTCAGCTTGCTGCTTGCACACACTCAAGAAATATGTTATCCATGGTTCAACTGTCTCTTTACGTGTGCCAAAGGTGGTTTGGCTAGCTCTAAGCGCAACGTAATACTCGCTCTTGTTATCTTCAATCAGCTTTTCTAAAGACACATAAGGCATGTATGCAAAGCCAGTTTGAAGTAATAGTAGATTCGTCAAGGTCCGTGATAACCGTCCGTTACCGTCAAGGAATGGGTGGATCTTGAGGAACTCGATAATGAAGTTAGCGACGATTAGCAGTGGGTGATGCCTATCATCCTTAAACGCAGCTTGCGTCCATTCGATAAGCTCCCCTGTTTGCTTAGGGGTTAGGTAGGCTGGTGTAGTTTGGAATAACACGCTTATAACTTTCCCCGTAGCGTCCTTCATTTGGACGTCATTTTCCAGCGTTTTATAAGCACCACGATGACGTACATCCTTATCTGAATATTTAAGTAGCCGAGCATGTAATTCTAGAATCATGTTTTCGGAGAATTTAATGTTGCTATAGTCGTCAAAGATTAATTGCAATAATTCATAGTAGCCTGTGACCTCCTGGGAATCACGATCTACTAGCTTTTGTGTCGACAAGCCTCGTATGAGTTTCTCTATCTCGGCATCCGACAGTTTAGAGCCTTCTATACGAGTCGAAGCACCGGTAGAAGTAACGAGCACGGAGCGCTTCAGACGGCCAAGCAATTGCGGACTTAGCCGAGCACCACCAACCCACTGGCCCTTCAGCTGATCAATCTGACTCAACTGCTTCGCTATTGATGCTGGTAGTTTATCTAAACGGTCGTCGAGGTGCTTATTAATTGGATACTTCATGTATATCCAATTATATCCAATAAATGAAAGAGGCGCAACTACAATTCTTTAGAAAAGATTTTGACGGAGGTGGAATGTAAGCTAGTATAGGGCGAGTCGCAAAAATCGACGGTTGTATTCCGTTGGGGTTCGAATCCCTCATCCCTAGCCAGATTCTATATTTAAAAATATTTATTTATTGTAATAATTTTTTACTAAAATTACACAAAATGCTATAGATTTTCTAAAGGAATTCCAGTTTTATCAGAAACCTTACGAGCCCAAGACAATAATCTCTCAAATTGACTATCACGCACAGCCATTTCGGTTTCATATCTATCAATTCGTCCAATAAATCCATCTATAGTATTAATCAGGTGATCGTATTTTACATCTTGAGTATCAAATCTTTTTTCTACTTCACTAAATTTACTTGAAATTTGATCCATTAATGTCTTAATGGTTTCCAACACTTCATTTACATCATCTTTTGTAGCTTGATTATTCATATTCATATTTTATCACTTTCTAAATTTTTAAGTATATTTTAATGGTTCGAATTCATCATTCCCAGCCAAGATGCTTATGTTTTAAAAAGTTCACGGCTAAGTCTTTTTTTATTTGGTATAATCTTCACACGGATATAAAAGCTTGGTTATCAGAATTTACCCATGCATGGTCTATCCATGAGATCGATAAAGTACTATCACTTTTTGACCGAGATGTTGAATACTGGGAGACACCGCATAAACAGCTACACTCTTTCGAAGAATTAAAAAACGAATGGCAGAGTATCGTATTTCAGAAAGATATCCAGCTTAAGATTTCTCTATATTCTTCGATTGATGATAGGCACACTGTAATTTGGTATCTTAAATATTTAGACCAAAAACATAAGAGACAGACATGGTCGGGTACATATTTAGTCACACTAAATAAAGAAGGTCTATGCACGTACTTTCACCACACAGGTGAAAAGATGTAGCTTAAATTGAGTGATTCTTGCATATTAAATATGCCACTATCTCCAACCAATATGATTTAAGTTAACCCAAATTTAAAATTTTATTCTACTCAACCTACTCACTCTACTGTATAATAAAAATTATGAAAGTCTCAAATTTACAACTTCCAATTGAGCTCGAGAAACTCCGTCAACTCTTAAAAGATCACGGGGTTATATCTGCTAGTGTTTTTGGTTCTTATGCACGTGGCGAAAACAACCAAGATAGCGATCTAGATTTGTTAGTAAAACTTAATGACAGCAGTAGCCTTTATGATTTAATTGATTTACAAAGAGTACTTGAAGACACCATTAATCATAAAGTAGATATTGCCACTAAATTACATCCTCGATTTGAGCAATATATTACGCCAAACCTGGTAAACATTTTATGAAAAAACTACCTAATCCTTACATAGGTGCAGCTTATGATTCTCTTGTAACACTGACTAATCGTGTCGGTAAAAATCAACTAAAATTTATGAGTGATGAGGTGCTCTAAGATGCAACACTTATGCGACTAATCGATGCGGGTGAAAATCTGACACGAGTTCGTGATATGTACCAAGAATTTTATAACATCCACTCAACCAATGCATGGAATAATCTAATTGGTTTACGTAACATAATTGCGCACGGTTATTTACAAGTTGACATTGAAAAAGTTTGGGACATAATTCAAAATGAATTACCAACATTAATTGCCGAATTAGAAAAACTTATGTAGAAAAATGTCAAGTTTTTTTTAGCTGTTTTTCCTATAAATTATTACTAATAATCTCAGTTCCATATGTGGTGCGAATCCCTCAATCCCAGCTAAGATTTATTGACAATATTATTACAATAACATTATAATAGTAATATGATTCAAAGTATTCAAAAAGTCATTAAAATTGGTACAAGCGGCGGAGTGACTATACCCGCTAAAGACTTAAAGCGACAAAATATTGCATTTGGCGATGAAGTTGAAGTCATTGTGAGACCTCTACGCAATGTATCCGATAATGATCAAGCTGTCATCGAGGCTGCTAAAAAAATACTTTCAGACTATAAAAAAGATTTTAGTAATCTAGCAAAGAGATGACTAATATAACACTTGAGCAATTGCTAGAGATTCATGCTTTAGCAATTCATGTTACGGGTGGGGGTAAAGGTTTACGTGATTTGGGTAGACTAGAAGCGACTATCGCAGTACAAACTCAAAATGTCTTTGGCGAAGAACTTTATCCATCTCTTTTCGATAAAGCCGCAGCCTTGATTAGAAGTATCATAGCTGATCATCCATTTGTAGACGGCAACAAAAGAACGGCAATGCTTAGTGGGCTTACCTTACTTGTGTTAAACAGCCAAGAATTTAAAACCAATCCTGGAGAAATTGAAGACTTTGCGATAGAAATAGCCACTAAACATACCGATGTTCCACAAATTTCGAGATGGTTGCAAGATCACACTAGTTAGGAATCTTCCCACGGTTCGAATCCCTCCTTCCCAACCAAGCATTATATTTACTCTAGAACATAGGGCTCCCAACGCCAATTCATTGTATCTCTAGTTACAAAACCAGCTTTTTGGTATAACTTTTGGGCTGATTCTTTTGAGGCAGAAGAGGTCAAATCTACTCGTTTCGCACCTCTCTCAATCGCAAGCTTTTGGGCATGTTTAACTAAAAGAAGGCCCGTACCGGCTTTTCTTAGATCATCCTGAACTGCGACATGTTCAATATGTCCAACAATTCCTGTAGAAGCGTGCATCATCAATAAAGAAAGGGTACCAATATATCTATCCGTTTCTAGATTCTTCCATTCTGCATAGCTAGATGGTGCTTCGCCTGAGATTGCAAAAATTAGTTCTGAGGTTGATGTATCAATCATATCTTGAAGATTATTTACGTCTGGTTTAGATGAAAACATATCCATGAGTCGTTGTTGTGCGGCATGCATAGCCGGTGGAACTATAAAACTAATTCCTGGAACTTCTGAGATACTTATTTCTGGTGACGGCATATTTAGTATTTTATCAGTTTGTAGAATATTAAGCACAAACAAGTTTGCGGTCACGTATTAAATGTTCAGAACTCGGTCTGGGTGTCCAGCCATTAAGTAACTACAAAAGTTCGAAACCACGACTCTATGCCCAGACAATATTCAAGAAAGTAAATTTATTTTATAATTAACTTTTTTTCGCTTTCTGCAAAATCATGCAATACTGCACCTAAAAGTGTTTGGTATGGAACATTATTTTGTTTTGCTTTGACTTTTATTTTAATTAAATCCTTCTGCTTAACACGCAGTGTAATAGGCTTAGTAGCATTTAATTGTACATAGCTTTTTGCCGCTTCTTCAATTAGCTTTTTACTATTTTCATAATCTGATACATCCGTATATTCACCTCTTCCAATCGCATCCTCTATAGCTTGCTCTTCT
Organism: bacterium; assembly: GCA_021809645.1. Taxonomy (GTDB): domain Bacteria; phylum Patescibacteriota; class Saccharimonadia; order Saccharimonadales; family UBA4665; genus JAJZKE01. The sequence goes on from JAJZKE010000029.1 coordinate 5,172, forward strand.
TCATCTAAAATAAGATCATTGAACAGATTTTGAGAATTAGTTGACATATTAATTTCCTTTCGTTAAATATAATTTAGTAAACTTTCGACTAGAATAAACTGTTTTTAAAAATATCTCTTGTTTTTGTAAGTTAATAACATAGGGGACAACATAAGCATATTTATCTATCTTTACCACGAAAATTCTTTGATTATGTCGACTACTACTTAGATTTTCTTTATTAGCCAATAAATCACCATTTTTTAAGTGTATAACAATTTCGTCAAAGCCTATCCCTCTTATAGCTTTCAATAGTTGGTTTTTTTCTTGACTAAATTTGATTATGAAAACCATAAAATTATAATATTAAATTGTACATTGAATGTCAATACTTATTTATGTAACCACGAATTGCCACCTCCAATTGTGATAGGCAAAATAAACCGATGATTAGTCATGACTTTATTTATTGATAAGTTGTAACGCCTAGCTATTTACTCTCAACCAATCATCTCGTCCAATCCATTAAATCTAATTATCTGCCAAGATAATTTAGTAGATATAATTCGTCTCATTATTTCTTTAGAGTTAGATTGAGATAATATATTTAGACTACCTTCATATAGTATGTTTCTATCAATAATAGCTAGTTTTCTATGAAGTTGTTTTATATAGATAACTTGAATACCTAGTGATAGTAATTGAGCTATAGCTTCAGTTGATTGTTTAGCTAGATAGTCATCTAGTTCTATAGGATCTTTAGTACTTATTATTAGTCTGATGTGATGAGACTTTAGTTTGGTTAGAGTTGGTAATAGGGTAGTTAGTCT
>JAJZKE010000006.1 GCA_021809645.1 bacterium
AAGATATCTGGATCTATTACACGAAAAGTCTTGCTCTCAAAACCTCTAACCATAAAGCTGGTCATGAGTGCCAACTAACATAAGCGCTATTTTATTTTTCCTAACCTTTAGGTAGTTAACTCGTAAATCTTCCGCCATGGTTAAGGAATATTGAAGATAGTATTTACCCTTTAGCTGGTGCACCCTAAGCTGTTTTTTTGTTTTGATTGATTACTAACATTTTTAAGGCCGCCATAACTTGTAGTTGTTGTGTACGGATTAGCTTAGCCCACATTTTATCGTAGTGCTTATGTGTTTGGACTTGCATGGCCTAGACTATTTAAGTGTCTCTCAAGCTCATCAAAGGTATTAAATGGCCCACTGAGGTTGCGATTAGCTTTAATGTCATCTTCTATTTTCTCAAGCTCTTTAGCAGTCTTTTTGTTGGGAATGAACTCTTCCTCAAAAATAACTCTTCGCTCAGCCACAACTTCTCTAAGCTTATTTTCGACGACAGTACTCAAGCTCAAGCCTAATTTCTGGGCAAGTTTCTGAGCTTGTTCTTTTACATCAGCATCTATCTTAACAGCTATAGGTGTTTGACTCATACTTGCAAAGTAATACTTCTAATGTACTTTGTAAATATGTCATCTGGCGGGTCATAGCTTGCCAGGTTTGGAACTATTTCAGCTCTTGTACAACTGATCATGGTTGCCTACTGCTTCAAACAATACCCTGTCGCCACTAATTACTTTGAAATGTAATCGTAAATCACCACCGATACTAATTGATCGGTAACCATTCCATTTACCATAAAGAGCGTGGTTGCGCAGATCTTTGTGAAAAGGTTCATCAATGAATAGCTCAATTACATCAAGAGCTTTTTGGCGCTGTCTGGCATTGAGACGATCTTGAAACTGCCTATCAAAGCTTTTGCTGAAATCTATGTTCATTACATCAACGACTTGAGATGAGAAATCGCTTCATTTTTAGAATTTGTGTGCGTAATATTTCTGTCGTTTTTAATATCTTCCTCAGCTTCACGCATGATTTTCTCCAAGTATAGTGTCGGTTCCAGCACAGGGGTCAATGTTAATTGACCATCACGAATTGACTGCAAAGTTGCAGCCGTTATGAAAGCGCTTGCTGATAACCCTAGAGAAGCCGCAAAGTCAGTTATAATTTGCTTAGTAGCATGATCGGTTCTAATCGTCAGTGTCGTGTCACTCATGTGTTACATTGTACTGCAGATGACTGCAATGTGTCAATTTGGCGGGCCCGACCGGATTTGAACCGGCGATCTCCTCCGTGACAGGGAGGCGTGATAGGCCTCTTCACTACGAGCCCAAATATATATAAATACAGGGGTTATGATAGCAAACAAATAATTTAAGTACAAATAGTCGTAATTATAATGGTGTAGCGTTTTAGTTAAAGTCAGAATACTGCTCCTGGTTTAGACTTAAAAAGTCCAGAACTTGCGCATTTAATTGCTACCTATAGGGCTCATACAGTAAAGAGGATACTGATTGTTCAATTATGATGTCTAGATCTGTTGTGGCTCAAACAATGAAGGCTGTCTGTCTTTGAGTTGTTGAGAAGCTAACTCAATTAAAACTTCTAACTCAGATGAATTATGGGCGCTGCCGATGTGTTCAATCCTGACTATCTTGCCATAGGCTGAGTAGGCTATTTGAACAGCTATAGCTCCACTCTTAGTTTTAACCTTTCTAATGAACGCCATGCATTTATATTACATGTTAGTGCGATAGATTCGATGAAGACTAATCTGTTAAAAACCTAAAATCTGGTAAAAGTGGTCAAGTCAGGTTCTATGTTGTATTTATCTCATACGTTTGGACTTTTTAATTCCCAAACGGTATCTTTAATTGGAAAATCAGGAGTTTATAATTTGATCTGCTTAGGAGTTGGTATCTGTTTTAAAATAACATCTAAGTATTTCTGCTGAGGATAATTTATAACGAGCAGGGGATTGCTTTAATTTAGATCGGAATAATAACTCGATATTTCGTTATATAAATATAAAGCCAAAAAGCTCTAGATAACAAGATGTTCTAATCTGTGGTGCGGGTGAGGAGAGTCGAACTCCTATCTTAGCCTTGGGAAGGCTACATAATGGCCGTTATACAACACCCGCTTAAATGGAGCCACCTGTCGGAATCGAACCGACGACCTACACGTTACGAATGTGTTGCTCTACCAACTGAGCTAAGGTGGCAATAATCTACCGCGGTCATTATAACAAAAGCTGTTACAATTAGTTTAGTTATATGACAACCAAGAAGTCTTATTTTCATGATCATTATGTCCTTTTTTTGTTAACTGTTAATGTATTTTTAGCTATATTTACGGCAATATTTGTATTTATTAGATTATCTTCAATCAACGGTAGTAGTTATATTGTTCAGTATAGGCCTACTTTAGGTGTTAGTGCTTTTAAGACCGGAAATATTACTGATATGATTAGTTTTGGTATTTTTGCTCTATTTATTATGATTATCGGTTTTTTTCTTAGCCTTAGAGTCTATTCTATAAATCGTCAATTATCAATTACTGTATTAAGTTTTGGAATTCTATTGCTTGTTCTGGATATTATAATTAGTAATGCACTAATCGTTCTCCATTAAATAATTATGACAGATATTGAAATTCCATACGAAAAAGATAGGCATGGTCATTATCGTTTTTTTGAGATATTGCCAGGAGCATTAAGTTGGACTATTTTATTTTTACCAGTAATACTGAGTTATATAAATATTACCCTTGCAGTTATCTTTATCCTGGCATATTTACTGATTTATTTTGTACGTTCTATTGGTTATAGCATCGGTTCTCTTAGAGGATATAGAACCATGAAGCAACATTTGAGTTTAAATTGGCGAGCACTGGTAGATGATGTAGAAAAAAGAGCTATAGGGCATGACGATGGAGTAAAGAGACCACAGTGGCATAAAGATAATATAGAAAGATTAAGCACTGGTTCAAACGAATATAGACCTTCTGAACTTATTCATGCGGTTATCATAGCGACCGTTAATGAAAATACTGAGGTTTTGGAGCCTACAATTAAATCAATTGTAAACGGTGAGCATGATAACAAAAAATTAATTTTAGTATTTGCTTATGAGGGAAGGGCGGGAGAAGAGACCGAAATTAGAGTAAATAACCTAATCGCAAAATATAAAGACAATTTTATGGATGCTTTTGCTGTTAAACATCCAGCCAATATACCTGATGAGGTAATTGGCAAAGGAGCTAATATTTCTTTTGCTGGTCGTCGTCTACAGGAATACTTAGAGAATAAAAAAATAGATCCAAAATTAGTTATAGTGACAACTCTTGACGCAGACAATCGTCCAGATAAACGTTATTTTTTAGCAGTTAATTATCTATTTTGTATAGTTCCTGATCCGATTCGAGCTTCATATCAACCGCTGCCTATGTTTACAAATAATATATGGGACGCACCGACTATGATGAGAGTTATAGCTACTGGAAATACATTGTTTTATATCGTAGGTACCACTAGGCCGCATCGTTCTCGTAATTTTTCAGCACATGCCCAATCGATGCGTGCCTTGATTGATATGAATTTCTGGAGTGTTAGGACTGTAGTTGAAGATGGGCATCATTTCTGGCGAAGTTATTTTCATTTTAATGGAGACTATCGAGTGTATCCAATCAGTATTCCTGTTTATCAAGATGCTGTATTAGCTGATGGTTATTTTAAAACTATGAAGGCTCAATTTATTCAATTAAGAAGATGGACTTATGGAGCTTCCGATGTTGCCTATGTAGCAGACAAAGGATTTTTTACTAAAAATGCGATACCAAAAAGTGACATATTATCAAAGCTACTCAATCTATTAGAAGGGCATGTTACTTGGGCGACTGGTATTATTATAGTTTTTGGAGCTGCCTTTATCCCACCGTTAATACATCCACAAAGTTTTGCCGCCAATGAATTACCTTTGATAGTTAGTCGTATCCAGAAGATTGGTTTAGTTGGTTTACTGGCTTCAGTTTACGTGTGTTTAGTGACCTTGCCACCTAGGCCATCAAGATATAAAAAACATCGTTCTATTTTAATGATAGTCCAGTGGATATTTGCTCCAGTAGCTGGGTTTTTATTTGGTTCGGTGGCTGCATTTAATTCTCAAACCAGGCTAATGTTTAAAAAATATTTAAGCAAGTTTGATGTAACTGAAAAGGCTGTAGTGATGAAGGGTGGAAATGTTATTAGTTCGGAAGCCGATCCAGACCATAGTTAATGGTTTAATGAAAGGCTTGGTAGTGTATACTTGCAGTCTTGTCGAATCTGTTAAGACAGACTTTGGTCGTGTCACTAATTAGGCTTGAATTAATTGTTCCATTTTCAATCTTACCAAGCAATAAACTGACTACAGTTCTAGTTATATGTCTTGCATCAGATATGGCACTGCTGCGATGTTTTAAGCTATCGTAGACGCTTAAATACAGTTTATCGGTAAGGAAAGGCTGTAATTGTCCTTTTTTATTGATAACAAGCCATAATTGCTCAAAATCTGTTGTTTCTAGACTAGTAAATATCGCATGGCATGCAGAGCATTTACGTCTTCTCCATATTTGATTGTGCTTTGTTTGATGTCTAGTATTGATGACTTGGGTTTTTTTAGAACAATAAACGCAAACCATGTATATATATTGTCATACAGCTATTAATTTATCTAGTGGAAAAGTATTATTTTACTGTGGATATAAAAAAGACCTAAATGTATCTTTAGGTCTTTTATTTCGTCCTTGTACTTATTATTTATCTAGGACGACGTATTCTATTAGTTGGTCTGGAACCTAAATCCTCATAAAACAGAGGAAAAGATCCCAACACACTAGTGTTAGTACTCAAAACTGGCTTGTTTCCCGTTTAACCTTGATATGCTACTGAAATTGATGATTAATGTCAAGCCGTTCTTATGAAATAAGCTTGATAAAACACCTTGAGGACGATATAGTTACATAAGTTTCTTTTAATTTATAGAAGGGGCGGTTAGCTCATTTGGCTAGAGCGTCGCATTGACGTTGCGAAGGTGATAGGTTCGAATCCTATACCGCCCACCAGTACGCTCTCGATCTTAGGAAAGAGAGTTTTTTGTTAGCTTTAAGATCTCTGACATCACATAAGGTATATTTTGGAATAGGTTTATCCACATCAATGGGTGTGTAAAATACAGCAAATATATGCTAGCCATATAATGCTATCCTTGCTATGATACTTGTCATAGGTGAAGTTTTGACGAGAATGTTTTTCCGCTCAAAACTTGAGTGATGCGGTTGAATGAAGTTGCGAGATCATTCAACCGTTTTTTGATTTAATGCTAATATTTGATACAGTTACAGATATGAAGAGTAAAGATTTATTACCAATGAGACATAGTCTGGCACACATTATGGCTGCTGCTATACAAAAGCTTTGGCCAACAGTTCAATTTGGCATAGGACCAGTTACTGAAGATGGTTTTTATTATGATTTAATAATTCCTAATTATTCTTTAACCGAAAAAGATTTTAAAAAAATTACAAAAGAAATGCAGAGAATAATTAAAGCAGATTATCCGTTTGAAAAATATTCTCTATCAATTGATCGAGCTATAGAGTGGGCAAAACACAATAATCAACCCTATAAGGTAGATTTACTAAATGATTTGAAAAGATCTGGTACAACTTTGGCTAGGGAATTAACTAAAGACGAGATGGGCAGTATTTCTTCAGGATCAGCTAAAGTGAGCGAAGTTTCTTTTTATAAATGTGGAGATTTTGTAGATTTATGTCGTGGTCCTCATGTTGAATCCACTTCAAAGGTAGGGGAATATTGTTTATTAAGGGTAAGCGGAGCTTATTGGCGAGGAGATATAACTAAAACTCAACTCCAACGAGTTTATGCAATAGCTTTCAATGATCAACAAGAAGTGGTTAATTATTTACAATTAACTGAAGAAGCAAAAAAACGTGATCATCGTAAACTGGGTCAAGAATTAGATTTGTTTATGATGTCTGATTTAATAGGACCAGGATTACCTTTGTTCACTCCTAGGGGTACAATTCTTCGACAGAAGCTCATTGAATTTTCAGAGCAACTTCAGATAGAAGCTGGTTATCAGGCGGTATGGACCCCTCATATGGCAAGGATAGATTTATATAAACAGTCTGGACACTATGATAAATATCCTGAAAAATTTGATGTTACTAGTGTCGAATCGGATGATTTATTTATGCTCAAGCCGATGAATTGTCCACATGTAGTGCAAATTTATCGATCTCGTCCAAGAAGCTATAGAGATTTACCTCAACGTTATATGGAAACTACTACAATGTATCGTGACGAGAAGAGTGGAGAGCTTCATGGATTGTCTAGAGTACGAGCACTAACTCAAGATGACTCCCATGCTTTTGTTAGACATGATCAAATTGAAACTGAAATGCAATCTATAATATCTATGGTTAAACAAATGTACTTAGTATTAGATATGCCTCTTAGCGTCGATCTGTCTTTTAGAGACAATAGTGATAGATATTTTGGTAATAAAAAACTTTGGCGAGAAGCTGAAATAATGATTGAAAAAATAGCTCACCAAGAAGAATTAGATTATCAAATAATTAGAGGAGAAGCGGCTTTCTATGGACCCAAGATAGACATTCATGTTAAAGATGCTTTGGGCAGAAAATGGCAATGTGCGACTATCCAACTAGATTATGTTCAACCTGAAAGATTTGAATTAGTTTATGCAGACAAGGACGGTTCACTGAAAAGGCCAGCGATGATTCATAAAGCAATTTTAGGATCAATTGAGCGTTTTCTATCTGTTTATATTGAGCATACGGCTGGTAAATTTCCGGTTTGGCTAGCACCTGAACAAATTAGGATAATTACTCTAAATCAAGACCAAGCAATATTAAATTTTGCTAACTCGCTTCAAGAAAAGAGCACTAAACTTGGATTAAGAGTCGGTATTGATAATGATAATGAGTCAGTAGGTAAAAAGATCAGACGTTCTGAGTTAATGAAAGTTCCCTATAGCGTGGTAATTGGTCCTCAAGAGACTAAGACCAATAAAGTTATTCCTAGAATAAGATCAGATATCTCAATACATGATATTTTAGAGCCTATGGTTTGTGATGATTTTATAAAGACGGTAGCCAATGAAGCTAAATCAAGAGTCACAAAATCTTCTATCTAACGATCAACTAAAATTTAATGTTTTAGTAAGGCAATTAGTTAATACAATTCCTAAAGGTAGATTAATGACTTATGGGCAGATCGCTGCTTTGGCTGGACATCCAAGAGCAGCGAGAATTGTTGGAGGTATAGCACATTACGATAATTCTAATTTACCTTGGCATCGTGTAGTTAATAAACAAGGATTTTTAGCATCTGGTTATCCTGGAGGCAGAACAGCTCATCGATTAGCCTTAGAATCAGAAGGAATTATTATCAACAACCTAAGAGTACCAATTGAAAAGTTAATATGGTGGCCATAAATATTCAACCTTTGATTGCCATAGTTGGTTCTACAGCCACTGGAAAATCCGCTTTAGCTATAAAAATAGCTCAGCAATTTGATGGGGAGATTATTAGCGCAGATTCTTGGCTTGTTCGTAAAAATATCGATATAGGAACGGCTAAGCCCTCTAAAAAAGATCTATCCCTAATCAAGCATCACTTAATTGATTTAATTAACGCTGATGATGATTTTTCTGCCGCTATATATAAGAAACGAGCTTTAGAAGTAATTAACGATATATATGGACGCAATAAATTACCAATTTTGGTAGGCGGTACCGGATTATATATTGATGCATTATTGTATGATTATAGTTTTTTGCCATCATCAAGTAATGATTTACGAATGAAACTGAATAGTATGTCGCTTTCGCAATTGCATAGTTTAGCTATTGATAAAGGACTTGCTTTGGATAGCATAGATCAACGCAACAAAAGAAGAGTCATTAGATTAATTGAGACCAATGGCATGATTCCCACTAAGTCAGAAATTAAAGCTAATGTTTTATTAATTGGCCTTAACTCATCTAGGAAAGATCTAGAAGAAAATATTCAACGTCGAATTGAAGAGATGTTTAATATGGGTCTGGCTGATGAAGTTAACGAGCTAGCTAATAAATATGGTTGGGATTGTCAAGCGTTGAAGGGTATTGGCTATCACGAATGGAAATTGTATTTTATGGGCAATCAAAGTTTAGAACAAACTAAACAACGAATAGTCAAAGATACTTTATTGCTTGCTAAGAGGCAAACTACTTGGTTTAAAAGAAACAAAAGTATTCACTGGTTTCTTACCCCAGTTAAATATTCAATGGTCGAAGACTTAATTACAACTTATTTGAATAAAAATTAATACTAAATTAGTAAGTGCTGTTACAATAGTCAGTATGATTGAACAACTCTTCGGGTCTAAGACACGCGTTAAGCTTTTAAAGCTATTCTACGGCAATCCAAATCGAGCTTTTTATGTTAGAGAGATTACTCGAAAGATCGATGAACAAATTAATTCGGTAAGACGAGAATTATCTAATTTGCTGAGCATTGGGATTATTACATCGGATAATAATAACAATAAGCTTTATTATGAAATAAACCAAAAATATGAATATTATGATTCGTTATTGACAATTTTTGGTGCTCCAAAAAGCATGTCTGGAAAGGGCAATAAAGAAAGCGATAGCCTAGAAGAAGATGATGAGTATAGGGCTTTAGGACATGTTGAGCTTATTGCTTATAGCGGCCAATTGACTAGAGATTTAACTGCACCTATAGATGTTTTAATCATTGGTAACGTTAATAAGAATGCTGTTGAAAAATATATTTCAGGTTTAGAAACTGACGAAGGTATTGAAATACGTTATACTGCTATGAGGTTGGATGAATTTAATTATCGTCGACAAATACATGATAAATTTATCATCCAAATATTAAATGCTAAAAAGCAAATACTATTTGATAAGAAAGATATACTAACTACTAGTTAAAGGAATAATTATGGATATTCAATTTTATGGTGCCAATTGTTTTAGCTTATCTTATAAATCAACGCGGATCGTTATTGATGATAATTTAAATCAGCTTGGCAAGAAAAGTATTGTTAAACCAACAGATGTCGTATTGCTAACCAATGTGAATGATAAATCTGAGAGAGAATTGCCTGGTAAAATAATTATTGATTGTCCAGGAGAATATGAAGTCGAAGATATTTCTATAGTTGGCATACCGGCTCGTGGGCATATTGATCAAGCTGATTCTTTGTTAAATACTATGTACAAAATTACTACTAGTGACCTGAATTTATTAATAACTGGTCATATTTTTCCAGAACTAAATGAGGATCAGTTAGAATTAATTGGCATGAATGATGTTTTAATTATACCTGTCGGTGGGATGGGATATACTCTGGATGCTCAAGGAGCTCTAAAGATTATTAAAGAGGTTGAGCCTAAACTTGTTATACCAGCTCATTATGCTCAAAAGGACCTGAATTATCCCGTACCTCAGGCATCCTTGGACACAGTTTTACAGGAACTATCAATGGAACCTAAAGAAATAGTACCGAAATTAAAATTACGATCTTCAGATTTAACTGAAACTACTCAATTAATTATTCTTGAACCTTAATATTTTAAGCAGCTAACTATTTATAAGCTCTTTTTTCTTAAGTGTTCGAATAGCTTGAGTACTTAATTTCATTGTCACTTTTTGACCATTTATTGTAACAGTCTTGGTTTGCAAATTAGGTCGCCAAATTTTTTTGGTATGACGTTGTGAAAAGCTTACATTATTACCAAATTGCTTACCTTTGCCGGTCAGTTCACATTTATTCATATTATTATATCCTTTGATTCAATCTTAAATTCTACCCTAAAATACTCTAGATAGTCAACTCAAATAAGGTATACTTATAAACGATGTTTGCAAATCTTACTCTCTTAGAAATCATCTTTTTTATTATTTCTTTGTTAATTAGTATGGTTATACATGAGGTTATGCATGGATTTACAGCTAAACTTTTAGGAGATAATACGGCATCAGATTTAGGTAGATTAACTCTAAATCCTCTGAAGCATATTGATGTACTGACCACTCTTTTATTGCCACTAATCTTGGTGGTGTTTGGATTACCTCCTATATTTGCAGCTAAGCCAGTGCCATTTAATCCAAACAATGTGAAATTTCATGAATATGGTGCTGCCTTGGTGGGTCTGGCTGGACCATTATCTAATTTTGTTTTGGCTTTTATCGGTGCTATTTTACTCCATTTATTAGCTACAAGTAATATAAATATAGTTAACTTTTTAGTAATTTTTATTGAAATAAATGTAGCTTTAATGGTATTTAATTTAATACCATTTCCTCCATTAGATGGTTCACGTTTATTATATGCATTAGCTCCAGAACCAGTCAGAAATTTTATGGAACGGATTGAATCAATGGGATTTATGGTTATCTTGATATTCATATTTTTTGTATTTCAATTCATAGCTCCAATTATAGAATCTATAGAATCTGGTGTATTTAATTTTTTAATCAGAATATAAAACTTAAATCAGTTATAATAATAGACAGGTCGGGCTCAAGGTTCTTTATTGAACTCAACCGAGTAATGATTATCTGAATACTAATCATTAGGGAGTTTTTTATATACTAGTCGTGGCTAATATATGCGAACACCCACCTGGGAATTCTCAGGTTAATCAGCTCGGTGGCCTGACTTGTTTTTTAGGTTTATTATTACAAATAATACGGGGTGTAGCGCAGTGGTAGCGCGTACGGCTGGGGGCCGTGAGGTCGCAGGTTCAAGTCCTGTCACCCCGACCATAGTTCTTATGCTTATTTAGGACCAAGGGCAATATAGTTCTAGCTCATCAAATTGCTTAAAGTCCTTAGTGTTATGGGTAACTAGTATAAGATTGTTTTGTAAGGATTGAGAAGCTATTAAGGCATCTATACTCGGGGCTGTCTGACCTTTCTTAATGCTAGCAGCCATTATACTTGACCAGATTATCGTAGTGTCTAAATTTATAATAAGCACCCTGTTACTGAAAGCCTTCGTTATTTCGGCGGTATGCTTCCTTAGTTTATTACGTTTGACACTATCTGTAAGTATTTCTATGCCTTTATATAACTCACCAAGAGTTATGCACGAAACGTAAAGTTCAGAAACTTCAGCCTGATTAAACCAGTCCATGAAGCCTTGATTTGGCTGTGGTTTACTGACTTCACTAAGTGCATTTGTATCTAACAAGTAGGGCATATCGATTAAATTAGCTGTTCACTGGCACGTCCAGTTAGAGACTTATCTCGAGTTAAATCTAGCTCGTGAAACCCACTGTTATAGAGTAATGCCTTTAAATCTTTACTAGGTGTAGTAAGTTTTTGATATTCGTCGTAACTAATTAAGACGGCTGTGTTACGACCACGCCTACTTATAATTTGAGGCCCATTAGTAATACTAGTGTCTACTACTTCGCTAAACTTATTTTTTGCATCTTGCAATTGCCATGTCATAACTTCAGTATAAGCTAGACAGTCTAGCTTGTCAAGAAGAAGACAGTCTAGCTCTTATAATTCTTACTCTAATTGGACGACAGGTTTTTAAATATCAAGCATAGAACTTGTGCTAATGTCATAATTCCAATAAGTTTTGAGTGATTCAAGCAATTTCTCTAGCTGTTCAAGGTTAATCGCTCCTAGTCGACCAAAGCATAAACAAAATAAGTTTTAACTTGCAAAAGTCTTTTAGATTATATAATATAAAAGATATGAGCAGTACAAAATTATCTAGCAACTACCAAATTGTAGTACCTAAAGATGTGCGTAAAAGACTGAGGCTAGTTAAAGGCCAACCTCTTTACGTCAAATCCGTAGGTGAGAATTACGTATCTTTCACTACTGAATCGCCCATAGATGCCTACTATGGCTTATTAAAGGGTGAATTTGACGAAGACGCAGTTAGCTACCAGAAACAGTTAAGGAAGGACAGAACGCTACCTAGCTAATGATTGCCTTAGATACCAACATTTTCATATATGTTCTTAATGGACACGAACAGTTCGGGCCACCTTCAGCTATGTTGCTCAAAGATAAAGAGCCTAAAACAGCTTCTAGATTAGTGTATGCCGAAGTGCTAGCCAGTCCTAAACTGGAAGATGAATTGATACGCTCTAAAGCCGTGTCATTTTTAGACAAACTTGATATCAAGTGGCAAGAAGTTAACTACAATGTACTTATTGAAGCCGCTAATCTTAGAAGACAACAACCTGGGTTAAAGTTGATTGATGCTTTACATATAGCTTCGGCTATCATTGCCCATGCTGAAACATTTTTTTCTAACGACCAAGATTTACAACTACTAAAAATTTCAGAGCTGATTATTAAAAGTCTATAGTTCGTATTCTAAAAACCCGACACCAATAATAATAATATCTTCAGTCTTATCGCCTGACCAGTGGCTTTTTAAGACAGACAAGAGTCTTTCTATTTGTTCAAGTTTAATCGCTCCTAGTTGACCAAAATTCTTATGCTTTTCTTAGAAAGATAACGTGCGTATTGACATGTGTACACAACTTAGTGTACACTTAACATAGTATGAAAAATATAACATTATCCGCCCAAGATGATTTAATCGATAGGGCACGCAGAATAGCTTCCAATAGAAACAGTAGTCTTAATATAATGTTCCGAGAGTGGCTTGAAGGGTTAAACAATAGTCAAACTCACAACACCCAGGAAGATAAACTTAAAGATTTATGGAAAAGGACAAATTACGCTAGGGTTGGAAAAAAACTTAGCAGAGAAGAAATGAATGAAAGATAATGAAAGCTTTCATTGATACAAATATCTTTGTGTATGCGCAAGATAACAGTAATAATGCAAAAACCAAAGTATCTCAGGAAATAATTACGAAATTATTCTTAGAGAAGCGGGGATTTATAAGCACCCAAGTTATTCAAGAGTTTTGTAATGTATTCCTTAGGAAGTCCGAGAAGCCTCTTCGGCCTAATGATATCACTGAAATTATAGATGACCTGCTATTGCCTCTGTTAGCTCATACGCCTGATAGCTCATTTTATAAAAGGGCTATCGGTGTCTACAGTAAACATTCGTTGAGTTTCTATGATTCGCTAGTTGTTCAAGCGGCAATTGATTTAAAGTGCGATTTACTTTATAGCGAAGATATGCAAAATGGTGCACATTATAGCGGAGTTACAGTAGTCAATCCATTTGCATAGTTTACAATTCATATTCAATCTTCGGGTTTTTGTCAGGGTTATCCAATAAAGGTATGGTAAAACAATAATCCCAATAAGTTTTGAGTGATTCAAGCAATTTATCTAGCTGTTCAAGGTTAATCTCTCCTAGTCGACTAAATAAAGTAAATAAAAAATCTTTACTTTATTAGAAGTCTGGTTTATGATGTGTTTATGAAAAACTCTTCATATACGCTTAAAGTTTCTTCTCAAAGTCAGGTTACTTTACCTAGAAGTCTACGTGAACAGCTAAAATTACGACCAGGCTCTCGTATTACTATTATGGTTACAGATGACGGCAGTCTCAAGCTATCAGACAAATTACCTATTGAAAAACATTTCGGAACTTTTACAGGTACTTGGACTAATCAAGGTAAAGATGCAGCTGACTATACAAGAAGTTTACGTAACTCAATGCAGCCCAAGTTAAACTCAAATAGATGATAGCTTACGACACAAATATATTAATCTATGCCCTGGAAGGGATAAGTTCTTGGTCTAAGGCCGCTCAAGCTATTGTACAAAGCGGAGAACACGAAGGTGCTGTACTATCGGTACTGATATGGCAAGAGCTAATGACTGGAGCCGTGATGCGCGGTGACGATTCAGATAAGAGGTTAGCTAATATATTAAACGACTTCAGCGCTACTAAGTTTGCCCCCGTTACTTTGAGTATATGCGAAAAAGCAACTTCTCTTACAAAACACTATGGTAAACAAGTTTATGGGTACGATGCCATACATCTTGCTACTGCAATTGAGTTTAAGGCTGAATATTTTGTTACAAATGATAAAGAATTGCTCAGTCTAGAGTTGGATGAAGTAAAAATTATTAGCTTATAACTAATCGTTCTAAAAAGACTTTACCGTGCTTTGTACGCTAAAGTTCATATGTCGAAGTTAGTGATTCATAAGTTGTAGACGTGCTAACTCTACTATCACAGTTCCAGTATGTTTTGAGAGATAATATCAGTCTGTCTAGCTGTCCAAGATTAATCGTTCCTACTCGAAGTTCTTATACTTATAGGCTAACTCCGTATTCCTTGACATAGTATATACATTTGTATATCATAAAGATGGAGGATAAATTATGACAATAAATTCTAGTATTAAGAAATGGGGCAATAGCCTTGCTATACGAATTCCCAGTTCTGTTGTCCAGGATTTGGCACTCTCTGAAAACAGTAGCGTTCTTATTACGAGCAACGGAGTAATAGCTACGATTCAGCCCCAAAAACGTAAGAAGGTAACCCTTAATGAGCTTGTAGCAGCTATTACGCCCGACAACATCCACAATGAAGTAGATTGGGGCAGACCTGTCGGTAAAGAAATATGGTAGCGGGCTACATACCAGATAGAGGTGATATAGTTTGGTTGAACTTTAGCTCACAACAAGGACATGAGCAAGCTGGTATGTGCCCAGCAATTGTATTGTCTCCTAAGAGTTATAATCAAAACTCTAAGTTAATGCTTGCGTGTCCCATTACTTCTAAGATAAAGCATTATCCATTTGAAGTACGAATTAAATCAAATGGGATTGATGGAGTTATTCTTGCTGACCAAGTCAAAAATCTTGATTGGACAATGAGAAATATGTCATTTGCCGAAAAAGCACCTTATGAGGTACTTGAGCAAACGCAAGAACTTATTGTAGCATTATTAAAGGACTAGAGTTTAGGGTCCTAAGCTGGAAAATGAATTGATACGCTCTAAAGCCATGTCATTTTTAGATGAACTTGATATCAAGTGGCAAGAAGTTAACTACAATGTACTTATTGAAGCCGCTAATCTTAAAAGACAACATCCCAAGCTAAAGTTGGTCGATGCTTTACATATAGCTTCGGCTATCATTGCCCATGCTGAAACATTTTTTTCTAACGACCAAGATTTACAACTACTAAAAATTTCAGAGCTAAATATTAAGAGTCTATAGTTCGTATTCTAAAAACTGGTCACCACTGTTAATAGAAATAGCTTCATTCTTATCTCTTGATATTACCTGACTAATGGTTTTTTAAGACAGACAAGAGTTTCTCTATATGTTTAACTTTAATCGTTTCTGCTCAGCCAGATAAATTAAAGTAACTCACTTTACATAGTCTAAGGTTCTTCCGGTTTATAGCTAATTAATTACCATTTTGAGTTGATCTTTTTAGGGCCAATATGTTCACCTTTAACTGTTAGGTTCAAAAATAATTTACGAAGAAGTCAGATCGTTTGAGCAAATATTATCAGTTCGTCTGTGTAAACTGGCTATATATTGAAAAGTTCGAGACCAGAAGATAATACACGACGATTACTCTTATAAAACTAAAGAGTTTTGCTACATTTCACCAAGCATTCTTAACCGCAGACTGAAGAGCGCTCTGTTAATAATAATATTAATGACGTTGCAGATGTATATTTTCATAATTTAATTTAACCAATAATACTTCTAGAATAATTTGCTATGAGTATTAAAAACTAATAGTATGGAAAATGTATGTGGCAAAAAACTAAACATGGTTTATATAAGCAGTTTAATTTTATAAATTTTAAAGAAGCTTTTGAGTTTATTACTCAGGTTGCTCGACTGGCAGAAGAGCAAAAGCATTATCCAAGGTGGGAAAATGAGTGGAATGTTGTAAATATTTGGCTATCTACTCATCAAGAAATTACAACTATTACCGAACAAGATAGATCTATGGCTGAAGCTATCGACACCTTGATTAAGGAAGGAGAACCGGTTAGTGAATGGAGCAAGAACGAAAAAAAACAACAATATAAAATTAAAATGTATGCCGATGGTGGATCAAGAGGTAATCCAGGCCCCAGCGCGAGCGGATATGTATTGTTAGATCTAGATGACAAAATATTAGTTGATGAAGGTATTTATTTAGGCATTACAACTAATAATCAGGCCGAATATACGGCTTTAAAAGTTGGACTAGAAGCTGCTAAGGCTATGGGGGTGCTGGAAATTGATGTATATATGGATAGTTTATTAGTAATCAATCAAATGAAAGGTATTTTTAAAGTTAAGAATCGGGATTTGTGGCCTATCCATTCTGCAATAGTAGAACTGGCTCGGCAATTTAAAAAGGTTACTTTTACTCATGTACCTCGTGAACTCAATAAACTGGCCGATGCTGCCGTCAATCGTGCTCTGGATAAAGCTTTAGGGATAAAAACTTAAATTTTAAGCTATAATAAGATTTGCCAGATTATTGTTCGGTCGCATGCTTTAGGCATGAGGAAAGTCCGGGCAGCATAGGGAAGGACAGTCGCTAACGGCGACCGGGCGTAAAGCCTAGGGAAAGTGCCACAGAAACAAAACCGCCTAAAATTTAGGTAAGGGTGAAAAGAGTGGCGTAAGAGACCACAGCTGACCATAGTGATATGGAAAGGCGGTAAACCCTGTCTGCTGCAAGGAGATGGATTCTATAGGCTTAAAGCCGATAGTTTCCCGCTAAGGATTCATCATAAAATCCGCTTGATCCTAGGGGCAACTCTAGGGCTAGATAGATGATCGATTAAAACAGAACCCGGCTTATAGATAATCTGGCGATTATTTTTGAGCACTAATTTCTTTGGTTATAGCCGTAAAAGCTGCTGGTTCATTGACTGCTAGCTCAGCTAACATCTTTCGGTCCAATTCTATATTAGCTTTTTTAAGGCCGGCAATTAACTTGCTGTAGGTTGTATTATTTATTCTTGCTGCAGCATTGATTCGAGCATTCCATAACTGTCTAAAGGTACGCTTACGATTCTTGCGATCTCGAGTGGCAAATTGGAGTGATCTAGTGACTGTCTGTTTTCCTCTTTTTATACTAATCCTATTGGGGTGACTATACCCTTTTGTCGCTTTTCTTATTTTTAGATGTTTTTTATGCGTGCTTGTTCCTCGTTTAACTCTCATTATGTTTATCTCCTTAAATTAGGTTATGGTTATATTCCCAGCGATTTTTTTACTGTCTTAGCTATAGTTCCAGTATGTGTCTGTAGACCACTTAGTCGTCTTTTTCTACTACCGCTTTTTTTCCCTAAAAAATGATTCATATTAGGGTGGCCAATACGTACTTTTCCATTTTTAGATATACGTACTCTATCTTTTGTTCCGCTATGGGTCTTTAGTTTAGGCATCTATGTCTTCTCCTTTACTTGTTAGGGCAGTTTGAGTCTTTCTAATTTGGCCATTAGCTCTGAGGACGAAGCTTAACTGTTTTCCTAAGAGTTGAGGGGGCTGATCGACTATAATTGTATCACCAAAATCGTTAATTACTTTTTCGGCTAGTTTAAAACCTAGTTCTTTATGGGCCTGTTCACGCCCTCTATATAAAATGCTAATTTTGACTTTATGACCGTTTTCTAAGAATTTCTCGACTTTGTCAAGTTTTATTGCTAAATCATGAGGACCTATTTTTAATCCAAAACGCATTTGTTTGAGTTCGGAAGCTTTAATAGATTTACGATTTTTCTGTTGCTGTTTAGTTCTTTGGTAGTTATATTTACCCCAATTTACTATTCGTGCTACAGGCGGTTTGGCGTCTGGTGATACTTCCACTAAATCTAAGCTTTTTGATTGAGCTAAAGTTAAAGCTTGTTGTTTACTCAATACACCTAATTGTTTGCCTTCTTCGTCTATGACTCTTAGTTCCGGTGCTTGAATATATTCGTTCAGGCGGGTGAACTTGGCTATAATTCTCTCCTTTGACTGCTATTGTTAATGATAGGATTTTAACAGATAAGCTAAAGAGGGTCAATGAAAGGCAGGCAAATATTAAAAAAATAGCCCCGATGGCCTTGTTGACGGGGCTTTTTTGAGTTTTTGATTATTTCATTTTTGTGTGTAACAACGGCTTGCGAGAAGCCGTTGTTACAGAGTGCTTTTTGTTTTTGAGCACTTTTTTTATTCAAGTGCTAAAGATAATATATATCCTTGCTATGGCTAACGTCAATAACCTTTGTGCTTAAAAAAAATAAAGCTGTGCATAACTTTTCTTTTAATAATTTTAAATAATAGCTATGGCTGATAATTAATGCCTCTAGATTTAATATTTAGTGTTTGGAGTTAACAAAAGATCATATAACTAATTACAAAAGTTTAATTTAAGAAATCGGCTTTTATAAACTAAGTCAGGTCGTAGATTAGTTTAGTAGTAATGGTTAATTGTATTAAAGGATTGGATTTGGGTTAAAAATGAAATTATTATTGACACAAGGCCAATCTTATGATAGATTTGATATTGTAAGTACAAAAACAAAAAACAATTAAGCTTACATAATAAATAACTTTCTGTCTGTGCGAAGAAAGTTTAATAACGCTCAATATCGTTCTAAAGACGATATGAGCGGTCAGTCATCGCCATTGGTGATAAGCGCTTAACATTTTTATATAAGAGCGGTTTTATCACCTTGGCTTCATTTAAGTATTTATTTGGTCTTGCTGGGTGCTTGTTGGTATTGATTGAAGCACCGTTATTAGCATATGAAAATATATCTATTAATTAAACAACACAAAAAAATAGCTTTATTGATAACTATAATGCTGGATATGTATTATTTTACATTTACTAATCCTAATCATATGCCAGAATATCTGTTTTTGTTTGGATTTATTTTGGTTTTAGCCAATATATACATATTTTGCCAGATTGGTTATAAGTTAATGAAACTGTTCGGTCTATTAAGGATTCGTCGCAAGTGGTTATTAGAAGCTACATCTTTATTTATATTTGTTTTAGTGATTATGCAAGCGCTTGGACAGCTTAGTGTTGAAGATATTATTGCTTTAACGTCGCTTACATTAATTGGTTATTGGTATGCTACTTATTTAGGTAGTCAAAAAATTACCAACTAACATATGATTATCAACGTTAAAATTGTATAATAAATGTTGATATGGATCTACAGAACAACATACCGCCTTTAAATTTGCCCGCGATTGAAGGTATAGAGAATATGCCAAACAATAGCTCAACTGAACCAAACAAGGTCAATATAGCGAATCAACCGATTACTAGCGCTGCCCCTAATTTGGCTAGTGGACAACAAAACAATGCTACCGATTCACCTAATCCTGTCGGATCATCTAGTCAAACTATATCTACTCCCGCTATTGCAGATGATGTAGATTTAATTGAAAAAGAATGGGTTAAAAAGATATCCCAGATAGTTTTAAAAACTAAAGGAAACCCATACGAAAGAGCCAGACAGTTAACAATACTAAAACAAGACTATCTTCAGAAAAGATATAGCAAAACTATTAAAATAGCGTAGCCATTATGACAATAATTATTATTTCAATTATTCTAATATTATTAATTGCAACCATCGCAAGTATATTTTTTGTTCAGTCTAGAAAGGTGTTTAGGCAACAAAAAAACTATGAACGAGGACTTAAGATGGTTCCTTTGTTTATTCATTTGCCGCCTCAAAGTGACGATATTGAGGGTAATGGAAGAGACACCAGAGATGTTGTAGAAGAGACAATATCTAAAGCTCAAACTATCTACAACATTATTGCCAGTACAGTTAAATCAGGTTTTAAAACTAAATTTTATGGTCAAAGACACTTCGCTTTTGAAATCATAGGTAGTCAGGGCTTTGTTTATTTTTATGCTGCAGTACCAGTAGTCTTGGTTGAGGTAGTAAAACAAGCAGTAGTTAGTGCTTATCCGTCGGCCAGATTAGATGAAGTAAGTGAGCACAATATATTTAGTCAACTAGGTAAAATGCCCGGTACTACAGGAGGTGAACTGATACTTAAGAAATCTTTTGCATATCCTATCGCAACCTATCAAGAGATAAAGAGAGATGGAATGCAGGCTCTGCTTAATGCTTTGTCGACCCTTAATAAAGAGGACGGTGCAGCTATCCAGATATTAATGAGGCCAGCAAACGAGAAATGGCGTAGTCATTCCCATCAAGTAGCAGATAATAGTCGGAACGGAGAAAAGCATACTAAAGGTGGAGTTGCTGCATCGTGGGCTAAAAGTTTTGGCATGGCAGTTCTTAAACCACCCGAAGATCATAAAGAAGGCGAAAAGAAAAAGAAAGAATTGTCTAATGTAGAACAAGCAACACTTGATGCTATTGACGATAAAACACGTCAAGCTGGCTATGAGACATTAATTAGGATAGTAGTATCTTCTAATATTTCACAACGAGCACAAGCTATATTGAATAATATTGTTGCCAGTTTTTCAGTTTACGATTCTCCCGGAAAGAACGGATTTAAATTTGTTCAGTCTAGAGATATAGACAAATTAGCAACAGATTATATCTTAAGAATTTTCCCGCAAGATAATAAACATATGGTTTTAAACTCCACTGAATTAGCAACTATTTTTCATTTTCCAGACCAGAAGAATATACCTACTTCTCAATTAGCTAGACAAGCTTCTAAGCAAGTCGATGGTCCTAGAGACATACCTGAAGATGGGTTATTGCTTGGCTATAATTTATTTAGAGGTGCCAAAAAACCGATTAGACTGAGCTTTAATGATCGACAAAGGCATATGTATGTTGTAGGACAAACCGGAGTAGGTAAATCTAATTTTTTGGAAAATTTAGCATTTCAGGATATGAAGAGAGGCAATGGTTTTGCATTTGTTGATCCTCATGGCGATACAGCCGAAAAATTACTAGCTATGGTTCCCAGGGAAAGAGTAGAAGATGTAATTTATTTTTGCCCTGGGGATATGGAATATCCGATGGGCTTAAACCTATTTGAGTTTCAGTCAGTAGATCAAAAGGATTTCTTAATACAAGAATCACTAAATATGTTGTATAAATTATATGATCCAAACCATCAGGGAATGATGGGTGCTAGATTTGAAAATCTTTTTAGAAATGCCGCTTTAACAGTAATGGCCGATCCAGAAGGTGGAACTATTGTCGATATTCCTAAACTATTTAGAGATCCTCAGTACGTTAAACAGAAACTACAATATGTAACTGACCCTACGGTTATTGAATTTTGGCAGAAAGAAATACCCCAATCACAACGTTCAAATGATTTTGGCGAAGTAGTTAGTTGGTTTTCTAGTAAATTCGGTGCTTTCTTGAGCAATGAAATGATGCGTAATATTATTGGTCAAACAAAAAGCGCATTTGATCTTAGGCAGATAATGGATGAAAAAAAGATCTTGTTGGTAAATTTAAGCAAGGGTAGAACCGGAGAACTTAATTCGCGTTTATTGGGAATGATTTTTGTTATGAAATTTCAAGCAGCGGCTATGAGTCGTGCTAATATACCAGAAAGTGAGCGTGTCGACTTTTGTTTATATGTTGATGAGTTTCAGAACTTTTCTACTGATAGTTTTGCTACCATTATGTCCGAAGCAAGAAAGTATCATCTTAATCTAATTGTGGCTAACCAGTTTACGACGCAATTAACAGATGACGTTAGGGATGCTGTTTTCGGTAACATGGGAACAATTGTAGCTTTTAGAGTTGGTCAAAACGACGTTGAAAGCTTAGCGCGTTATTTTCAGCCTATATTTGAAGGCGAAGATTTATTGAGAGTACCGAACTTTAATACTATAGTCAGGACTTTAATAAATGGAGTGCCAACTCAGCCATTTAGTATGGCTACATTGCCTTCTCTTGGAAGCCCTAATCCCAAGTTAGCAGTTGCCCTGAAACAATTATCAGCAGCTAAATATGGTCGACCTAGAGCGGTCGTAGAAAAAGAGATCTTTGCTAGAATGGAAACTAAAATTACTCCTCCTAGTTTCGCTGCTCAACCATCTTCGTCTTGGCAACGACAAATGCCTAATGCCCCAACTTTTAGTCAGCCTGCCGATCGCTCTGTTCAACAGCCAGTTAAATCAAGCGGTAGTTCTTTCCTAGATGATTGGTTGAACAAGAGGAAAGCTCAGCCAGTCGGGTTAGCTACATCCTCCGTACCTGTTTCTAATAAAGCCGGAATACCCAATACTCAAACTGGTTTGGCTCAAAGCAATAGTATTATGGGCAGTTCTCTTAGTCAAAATGCCGACAGTAGACCGATTAACGCCTTATCTACTAAACCGAGTCAACAACCAACGACAAACGCCAACAATAGTTTGTCCATTAATCAGACTTATCCAGATTTAAATACTAACTTAGATAATAGATCAGAAAATATTTCTAGTGAATTATTAGATCAACAAGAATCTAATAGGATAGCTAGAGAACTTGAAGGCGGAATTCAAAAAGACCAGAGTAGTAGCAATTTAAAAAATAATGGGGCAGTTACTAATAGCACAGTTGAGCACCAAAAACCAGCCGAAGAAATAAAAAATATAGTTCCTGATAATCAACATCGAGACCTTAATAACGATGATACTATTTATATTGATCGAGAAGGCAATCTGAAAGTAGCAAGCTAGTATTAAAGGTTGTTATTTTTTGTTCTAGTAAATGATCTAGACACTAGTTCAAAAAGTGAAGCTACGACATAGCCTAAAATGAAGAGAAGTACAAATACCAAATAGTTATAGTTAATACCTATGTATTTATCAAAAAAGAAATAAATTAAACTGCCAACGAAAGCAAATATTCCGCCCACCAATAAACCTATTGGACGAGCTATTGTTTTGGATGTCACATCACTTGCTTTTCTAATTACAGGTTGATGAATTGTTTTGCTAAGTATTTTTTGATCTAAAGGTAATCTTTGACGAATTGAGCGCAATTCATTTTTTAGACTTACCGCTTTTAGAGCGCGATCAATATATTGTTGCTGATCGCCATCTGAACTTTCATCTACTGGTAGTGTTAAATGGGTCGGGGGTTGCTCAAGTACTTTAGCTCTAGCTTGATCAATAGTTAGTTGTTGTTCTTCTTTGGGCGCTTTTGATTCTTGATTGGTTGTATCTATCTCGATATCGGAAATGGATAATTCAGGAGCAGTGTAAGTTTCGCTATTGGATAATTTCTCACCTGACATTAGATAGCTCCTCCGTTGTTATCTTGAATAGCAATACTGCTTTCCGTTGCTAATAATCTTGATCGTGCGAAAAAGTAACCAGCAACTATGACAAATATGGCTGCAATAATTATACTACTACCTGGTCCAGTGTTGGGTAATGCTTTTGTGGTTACGGCTGTTACGGTTGTTATAGGTGTTTGCGGTAAATTGATATTAATAGTATTGCCATAGATATTAGTCATTATATGATCAAAATATTCTGGGTCTGAACTGGAAGGAGGCGTTTGCGGTATGGGATTTTTTACAATAACGGTTATTTTATGGGTTAAAGCGGCATTCGGAGCTATTGAGGCGGCTGGCCAAGAAATAATATCATTTGAGTTAAGCGATCCATTATTGTCGTTTTGAATATTGGCATAATCAAGAACGTAGGATAAGTCATCCTGCATAACGAAATTATTAACAGTAGCCTTGCCGCTGTTATATGCGGTTAGGGTGTAGACAATTTGATCGCCCGGACTGGCTGTTTTGCCATTAGCATTATTCCAACCTTGAGTTATGTCGCTAGCGGTTTTACTGTATTGAATACAAGCTACGGTATCAGAACTACTTAAACTAGCCTGACATGGTTTGCATTGAGAAGAAGTAGCTAATATTGAACTATCATATGAACAAGTTTTTGGCGGAGTCGTAGGTATTTTAGTCACAACAGGCGATGGGGTAGGTTTAGGGGTTGGTGTAGGAGTAGGGGCAGGGGCAGGTGGCACATAAGGTGTTGGCAGGCCTACAGATACTAAATTTCCACAAGCATATAATATAAAAAATGTTTTATTTGTGAGCGGGCTTTTAACTTGAACTGCTTGATAGGTAGAATAACTATAAGTATCCCATGACCATAAATATCTCCAATAAAGAGGGCTAGAAACTCCAGTTATATTGACTGGCTGTTCGTCGGTTGGTTTGTGGGTTATAACATTTACACTTCCTTGAGGATTCCATCCCATGGAAAAAAGTTGTTTATTATAACTGGTTGATACTAATGAAATTGTAGTACCGTTAGCTAAATCTGTGCAGTTTAAGCCATAATAATTTAAGATAGTGGCGTATTGCTTAACGTTTGCATTGCAGTCGGCTACTAATTCCGATATGCTAGAAAATCCACCACTTATCATATCGTTGGTCGAGTCAGCCAAAGTAGGTTTAGGTGGACTGATTACTGCAAAAAATTGGACAAAAAAAGCTAGTACTATAAAAATTAACCCAAGCCGTCTTAAGGACTCTTCTTTTCTTATACGTTGTGCATAAAAACCAAGCTCTTTTATAAGAGAAGGATTGTACGGTAAATTGGCGATAATTTTTTCAAACATTTTTTGTCTCTTGGCTAGTTATATTTAACCACAAGAGCAATAAAGTCCATAATAATTTTAGACTTATTTTATGTAAATAAATCATTTTCCCGACAAAATAACTATTATGTTTGGCATATACAAGTACAAGTCATAAAATAACCAAGAACAATAGATCACACTTTAGTCAGTTGAAGCAAATGGGCAATCGAATTGAATATTAAAAATAGATAAGATATAATATATCTAAGTGGGAATTAACAGATATCCAATCTTGACAAGAGGGTTTTAGTGGTAAACAAAACTAGCAAAAATAGTTATTCATCAGATCAGATTACAGTTCTAGAAGGTCTTGAACCGGTCAGAAAAAGACCTGGAATGTATATTGGAGGCACTGGATCTGAGGGCTTGCATCATTTAGTTTGGGAAATAGTAGATAACGGTATAGATGAAGCTTTAGCTGGTTATGCCACTGAGATTGTTGTGACCTTATTGGCCGATGGTGGGGTAAGAGTGCTAGATAACGGAAGAGGTATACCAACAGATATTCATCCCAAGACAGGCAAAAGTACAGTTGAAACTGTTTTAACCGTACTGCATGCCGGAGGTAAATTTGGTGGTGGTGGCTATAAAGTATCTGGAGGCCTTCATGGAGTAGGGGTCAGTGTAGTTAATGCTCTATCCTCATTATTAATAGTTAGAGTATTTCGTGACGGCAAAACATATCAACAGACTTATGAAAAAGGAGCACCTAAGGCAGATCTTAAAGTGGTTGATAAGTCAGATAAGACAGGTACCGAAATAACCTTTTATCCTGATGAAAGTATTTTTAAAGAAACTACAGAATTTAATTATGACATCATATTGGACAGATTACGTCACGCTGCTTATCTTACTAAGCGTATCAGGACTACATTAATTGACCAGACATCTGGTAGAAAATATAGTTTTTATTTTGATGGCGGCATTCAAAGCTATGTTAAGCATTTAAATATTGGTAAAGAAGTATTAGATGAAGATATTTTTTATGTAGATAAAACCGTAGTAGACACCCAGGTGGAAATTGCTCTCCAATACACTGATGCTTATACCGAAACAATTAAGACCTTTGCTAATAATGTTTTGAATCCAGACGGAGGCACTCATTTGACTGGTTTTAGGTCAGCTTTAACCAGAGTTATTAATGATTATGCCCGTAAGCAAGGAATACTTAAGGAAAAAGAAGAAAATCTCACTGGCGAAGATACTAGGGAAGGCTTAACTGCTATTATTTTAGTCAAGTTACCAGATCCACAATTTGAGGGTCAAACTAAGAATAAACTTGGCAATCCAGAGGTTAGGGGTTATGTTGAGGCGGTTTTAGGTGAATACTTAAATTATTATTTAGAAGAGCATCCAGCTATTGGACGTAAGATAGTTAGTAAGGCTCTTTTGTCGGCTAGAGCCAGAAAAGCTGCTAGAGCTGCGAGAGAAAATATTATTCGTAAAGGTATACTTGATGGAGCGAGTATGCCTGGCAAGTTAGCAGATTGTTCCAGTAAAGATCCTGAAAATTCTGAACTATATCTCGTTGAGGGAGATTCAGCAGGTGGTTCAGCGAAATCCGGGAGAGATAGTAAAACACAGGCTATTTTGCCATTAAGAGGTAAGGTTTTAAATGTCGAACGAGCTAGATTAGACAAAATGCTGGCCAATAATGAAATATTAAGTTTAATTAAAGCTCTAGGTGTTGGTATTGAAGAATCTTACGATATTAAAGGCCTTAGATATCACCGTATTATTATTATGACTGATGCTGATGTTGATGGTGCTCATATATCCACGCTACTGATGACCTTCTTTTTCCGATTTATGAAATCAATTATAGATGAAGGACATTTATATTTAGCTAAGCCTCCACTTTACGAACTAGTCAAGCAAGGTAGAAAGTCTAGCATTTATGCCTATAGCGATGAAGAACTAGATGAAATCATTGCTAAGGCAACAACAGAACGTCAAAAAGACGGGAAAACAACTAATGAGTCAAAAGATGAAAGATTTCGTCAGGCTGGGTTTGCAGAACAAAAACGTTATAAGGGACTTGGTGAGATGGATGCCGAACAATTATTTGAGACGACCATGAATCCTGAGAAAAGGGTTTTAATTAAAGTTAATGTTGAAGATGCCGAGAAAGCTGACGCTATATTTAATAAATTAATGGGCACAGAGGTGGAGTTAAGAAAGAATTTTATTCAATCAAGGGCTAAATTTGTTAAAGACTTGGATATATAAAACATGGATGAAGAAATCAATAAAATATCTGATGATAATTTACCTGATGAGAGTCTTCGAGGCGAGCTAGTCGATATACACGATTCAGGACATTCTAGGGTAGTTGAATTAAGAACAATAGAAAACGTCATGGAAGATAGTTATTTAACTTATTCTATGAGTGTTATTGTATCTAGAGCTTTACCAGACGTCAGGGATGGTTTAAAACCGGTACATCGTCGTATTTTATATACCATGAATCGAGACGGCTTAAGAGCCAGTTCTAAGCATCGAAAAAGTGCTAATGTCGTAGGAGCTGTTATGGGAGATTATCACCCTCATGGTGACGCAGCAATATATGACAGTATGGTTAGAATGGCTCAGCCTTGGGCGATGCGCTATATGTTGGTTAATGGACAGGGCAATTTTGGTTCAATGGATGGAGATCCGCCAGCCGCTATGCGTTATACCGAAGCTAAAATGACTCGTTTGGCAGAAGAGTTATTAGCGGATATTGATAAAGACACTGTCGACTTTAGAGAAAATTACGATGGACGGATGCAAGAACCGACAGTTTTACCAGCAAAATTACCCAACTTGTTACTTAACGGACAGTTAGGTATTGCTGTAGGAATGGCAACAAATATTCCACCTCATAATTTAAGTGAATTAATTGATGCAACTATTTATCAGATAGAGCATGATGATGCCACATTAGATAATTTATTAGAGTATGTTAAAGGTCCAGATTTTCCAACCGCTGGTATAGTTTATGGAAAAGATAGCTTAAGAACTGCTTATGCGACTGGTAGAGGTGGGGTAGTAGTAAGGGGTGTGGCAGATATTGTTGAAAATAACAAAGGAAGAAATCAAATAGTAATATCTGAAATACCGTATGCTGTAAATAAAGCTACTTTAATTGAAAAAATTGCTGATCTAGTTAGAGATAAAAAGATCAGTGGTATATCTGATTTAAGAGATGAAAGCGCTAGAGGTGACGTGAGAATAGTGGTTGATCTAAAAAGAGACGCTTTCCCCAAGAAGTTGTTAAATCAACTATTCAAGTTAACACCTTTACAGAGTACTTTTCACTACAATATGTTGGCTCTTATTGATGGTATTCAGCCGCGCATTCTAGGACTTCAAGATATTATTAAAGAACATATTCATCACCGACAAAATGTTGTAAGAAGACGAACAGAATTTGAACTAAATAAAGCTCAAGAGAGGGCACATGTTTTAGAAGGGTTAACTATTGCCCTAGATCATATTGATGAAGTTATTAAAACTATTAGAGCTAGCGAAACTAGCGAAGAAGCCCAAGAAGCTTTAATTAAGAAGTTTAAATTAAGTGAAATACAAGCTAAAGCAATACTGGCAATGCAGCTCAGAACTTTAGCTGGTCTTGAACGCAAAAAGATTGAAGAAGAACTAGCGGAATTAGTAAAAATAATCAGTCAGTTAAAAGATATTCTTGCTGACGAAAAAAAGATTTTAGGTATTATAAAAAATGAATTAATTGAACTTAAGAAGACTTATGGAGATGAACGGCGAACTAAAGTAGTTGAGGGTGAATTAGGTAAACTAACTGATGAAGATCTAATTGCCGAAGAACAGGTTGTTGTAACGCTTACTTCAGCTAACTATATTAAACGCAGTCCGATTGCCGAGTACAAGAAACAAGGACGTGGCGGTAAGGGAAGAAGAGGAATGCAAACTAGAGAAGAGGATGTAATTGAGCATGTTGTAAATGCATCTACGCATGACTATTTACTATTCTTTACCAATAACGGTAGGGTATTTAGAATAAAAACTTACGAAGTACCAGCCGCTAGTTTAAGTGCTAAGGGAGTAGCTATAGTTAATCTTCTACAATTACAGCCTGAAGAAACCGTTAGTTCAGTTATAAATGTTAACCAGGCTAATGTGGCATTGAATTTAATAATGTGTACAGTTAGAGGAGTTGTTAAGAAAACTCCATTTGAGCAATATCATAACGTACGCAATAGCGGATTGATTGCTATAAATTTGGATAAAGGTGACGAATTAAAGTGGATTAAACAAACTAATGGTGACAATGAAGTGGTTATTTCTACTTCTCAAGGTCAAGCTATTCGTTTTCACGAAAGGGATGTTCGTCCGATGGGGAGAGTTAGTCGAGGAGTTAGAGGGATTAGGCTTAGACCTAATGATCACGTAATTGGTATGGATATAGTTGAAGAAGGATCGGATATTTTTGTTATTAGTAAATATGGTTACGGTAAGAGAACTAAAGTATCTCAATTTACTGCTCATGCTCGAGGAGGCGTAGGCATTCGTTCGGCGATAGTTAATTCTAAGACAGGTGAATTAGTTGGAGTAAAAACACTAATCGATAGTGAGCAAGAAGTTATTATTATCTCTCAGCAAGGACAGACAATTCGTTTAGGATTAAATGATATACCAGCTTTAGGTAGAGCAACTCAAGGAGTTAGAATCATGCGCTTAAATGATGGCGATCAAGTTGTCTCCCTAGCTCTAGTCGATAAGCAGCCTATCGAAATGTCGGATGACGAGGCAGCAACGGCTGAAAATTAATTAATTTTATCTGACAGCAATAGATGATTTTAGTACAACATAACAATGTCATTTAACACTTGACTAAGGGGCTATAAATCTATATTCTTGGATAAGGTTCGGGGATATTGATGCTATTAGAGTGTCGTTAAACTTGAACAAAGTACGTTAAAAATTTGGTAGTGCAAATCAACGTCAGTTCATTTTTGAACTGTTTAAGCAAAATTAGTCAGTAAATCCTATCTTAAATGATAGGTATATGTTCGACTGGTTAGCTAGGTGAACAGATTCTTTTTTGGAGAGTTTGATCCTGGCTCAGGATGAACGCTGGCGGCGTGCCTAATACATGCAAGTCGAGCGGTAAGGTCTCTTCGGAGATACACGAGCGGCGGACGGCTGAGTAACACGTAGGAACGTACCCCAAAGTGAGGCATAAGCACCAGAAATGGTGTCTAATACCGCATGTGGCCCTAGGGTTAAAGCTTTCGAGCGCTTTGGGAACGGCCTGCGCATGATTAGCTTGTTGGTGAGGTAAAAGC
>JAJZKE010000030.1 GCA_021809645.1 bacterium
TATACCAAAGATAGCTCCATACGGTAAAAAATCCGGAAGATATAAAAAATCCAATATATGGTGTAATGCCAATTGACTTTAATGACCAAATTATAAGGTAATCAATTATAAAACCAATTGATTCAATTACTATGTATCGTTTGGCATGTTGCATTTCTTTTAAATGGATTCTGTCAGAAAAAGCCCAAAATCTCTGGATTATATAGTTTGCTGACCAGCCACTAATATCTGCAATAATTTTTGCTGGCAACCAATTCCAGTGTAAGGCACTGTAAAATATAGCAAAAACACCGTAGCCCAACCAAAAATATATTCCTCCACCAACCCAATATTTTATAAAACGGCTAATTTCTTTAGATTTAGTTACTTTAGGCATCGAATATATAATAATACATTGGGTATAATGTCAATATCTTAGCTATAAGCAACACGTATTAATTCTGGTAAGTCAATCTCACCCTTAAAAACTTTAATTAAGCCATCATTAAACATAGTTTTCATCCCCTCGCTTAACGCAATTTCCCTGATTTTATTATTATCTTCCCTGTTGTTAATTGCTGTTTGAAGATTCTCTGATATTGCTAAAATTTCATAAAGTCCAATTCTTCCTGAATATCCTTGGCCATTACATCTTTTACAGCCAACGGCTTCATAAAATTTCATATTATCGGTATATGATTCTTCTAATTGCTTTGAAGATTTTAGTCTAGCTAAGTTATTGTCAAAATCGTGATTACGCTTTAATTCGTTAATTACTTTATTATCTGGCTTATATTGTCGACGACAATAAGGGCATAATCTTCTAGCTAATCTTTGCGTTATTACCAAAGAAAGGGTTGATGATATTAGATATGGTTCAATCTTCATGTCCATAAGTCTAATTATTGTCGAAGTAGCATCATTGGTGTGAAGTGACGAAAGAACTAATCGTCCAACAAGAGCTGATCTAATAGCAAAATCGGCTGTTTCTTCGTCTCTTATTTCGCCAACCATGATAATATCAGGATCTTGTCTTAGTAAAGCTCTCAGCCCACTAGCAAATGTTAAATCGATTTCTGCTTGAGTTTGAATCTGATTAATACGAGGCATTGTGTATTCAACTGGGTCTTCTATGGTATTGATGTTGACTAGATCAATGCGGTCATTACCTATTTCCTGTAAACAGGCATATAACGTAGTTGTTTTACCTGAGCCCGTTGGTCCTGTGACCAGTATCATTCCATGAGGCATTTTAAGATAATTCTTAATTATTTTAAGATCATTTTCTAATAAACCAAGATTGTGAATATCAAAGAGGTGAGCTTCTCTTGGCAGAACTCTTAAAACTATTTTTTCGCCCCAAAGTGTAGGAATAGTCGATATTCTGAAATTTACTTCTTGGCCTTTGATTATTTGCGTAAAACGCCCGTCTTGGGGTAGCCTAGTTTGATCAACTTTTAATTCTGATAATACTTTTAAGCGTGCGACGATTGATGGTTCCATACGTTTCGGAACTGTGGCTATTGTTCTAAGTAGGCCGTCTATTCTAAAACGTACTATTACTTCTGACTCATATGGCTCAATGTGAACATCAGACGAATCAACTAAAACAGCCGTTTCTATTATGGCAGTTAATAGTTCAACAGTTTGGCTTGATGTATTTTCTTCAGCGGGAGGTTTGTCTTCAATCTTTACGACAATTTGTTTAATACGCTGAGTTAAATCGCCACTATATAAAACTAAGGCACGTCTAATTGAGTATTCGCTGGCAACATAAGGGGCGATACGAGACTGGAGCATTTGGCCTAATTGGTCGATAACCTCCTTATTTGATGGGTCATCAAGAGCAACTTTTATAGCATCGCTCTCCATGCCGAATGCTACAGTAAGATTCTTGTTAGCAAAATCTTCAGGTATTTTACGCATCACATCTTCGTCAATTGTGCCAACTTTTAGGTCGCTTGGTGGAACTTGAAAATGATCAGCCAATAATTGTAGATACTGTCTAGGAGAAAGATACGCATGCTCAATCAATACTTGGTTAAGGGGTCTTTTTGAGTCAACTGATTCTCTTATTGCTCTACTAAACTCATAATCGTTTAAAACTTTTTTTTCGTCGACAAATATTTTACGGTATAACTGCTCCGATAATCCCATATCTGTAGTATATCAAAAACATAAGTGTTATATCAGAGAAAAAACGTAAATTGACTATTGTAGTATATCCATAACTATTGTATAATATATTTATGAATGAACAATTACCTCATAATCTGGGATATTTTGTCGATAAAGAATTATGGCACGAAATCATTCAAGATGAATTTACTTTAGCTCGTGATCAAGGTCTTCCCAGTTCAATTATCTTTATAGATGTTAATTATTTTAAAAGCATTAATGATGAGTTGGGACATTTGCGTGGAGACGAAGTTATTGAAGGTATAAGACATTTAATTACTAACTTTTGTAATAGTGTTAGATCCAATAGTCAGATAAAAGACAATGATGGACATCGAACAAATGAAGGTCACTCTGATATTATTGGTGTTAACTCTTATGGCTATAAAGTAAATGATGATTTAGAACCTGAAGAAATATCAATTAGTGAAATTCTTGGCGGTAGAATTGGTGGTGATGAAATAGGTGTTTTTGCTGTTTGTGATGAAAATGGTGCTGCTAAGATGACAGAGCGTATAAAAAAAGAATTTGATGAATGGTTGAAATTGTCCGAAAATGACGATA
This sequence comes from bacterium, assembly GCA_021809645.1. Classification (GTDB taxonomy): domain Bacteria; phylum Patescibacteriota; class Saccharimonadia; order Saccharimonadales; family UBA4665; genus JAJZKE01. Next base: position 2,722 of record JAJZKE010000030.1, read on the forward strand.
TTAGAAAGCTAGAGATTGGTTTGGCTATTGGCAGGGCGACAACAAACGAAGAAATTTCAACTGTCGGTGAACTTCTTAGGGCTGCCGATGAGGCAATGTATGCTGATAAACAAAGACAACGTCCAGTACCAACTGAAGGTCAGCGTGAAGCATTGAAGAATATTTTAGCGATTATGAATAATCGAGGACTTCGTATTCGTGACCTAGTACATTTTTTACAACTTGTTAATAGAGAAGAATAGAATATATAACAGTTTAACTTGTAAATAAAACAAGATTTATAAGATTAATATTCTCAATATTCTTAATTTAATTAACTTAAAATCGTATAATAGTCTTTATGAATAAAGCACCTAATTTTAAGTTGAAAGATCAGAATAATAAAGTCCATAGTCTCGAAGAATATAAAGGACAATGGTTAGTTTTATATTTCTACCCCAAAGATGATACTCCAGGTTGTACAACTGAAGCTTGTAATTTTCGCGATGCCCGAGCGGATATTGAGAAGTTAGCAGCGGTGGTTGGGATAAGTACTGATTCAGTTGAATCTCATAAAAAGTTTTCAGAAAAATATCATTTAGATTTTACATTACTAAGCGATCCCGATCATCAAGTAATTGAAGCTTACGATTCTTGGAAACCGAAGAAATTTATGGGGAGAGAGTTTTTAGGAACAAACCGAAATACTTTTGTCATTGATCCAAACGGCAATATAGTAAAAAAATATTTAGGTGTTAATCCAAAAAATCATGCTGAACAGATAATTAAAGATCTAAAAGAACTTCAGTAAATTTTAAAATATAATAAAACAGATGCATACAGCTCAACATATCCCAGGTATAATTAGGGCTTTTGAGCCAACTATCAATAAATATGGGTATTTGGCTGTGGCTGGTTTATTGTTATTAGAAGATTTTGGTTTTCCCTCTCCTGGTGAAACTGTTTTAATCGCTTCAGCTTTTTTTGCTGGTCTAGGCCAATTGAATGTATTTTTAGTTGCCCTAGTGGGTTTTTTGGGGGCTGTTGTTGGTGATAACATAGGTTTTGCAATTGGTAATTACGGGGGTCATCCATTAGTTGAAAAATTCGGTAAATACATATTTTTAACACCAGACAGAATTAATAAAGCTGAGAGATTTTTTAATAAGCATGGCGGTATAGTTGTAGCTGGCGCTAGATTCGTTGAGGGACTAAGACAAGCAAACGGCATAATTGCCGGCTTAAGTGAAATGAAATGGGTAGAATTCTTAACATTTAATGTAATTGGTGCAGCCATCTGGGTTAGTTTATGGACAACGATTGGCTATTTTGGTGGTAGCCATATTAATACATTCCTAAAGTACCAACTGTACTTTACTCTAATAGTTATATTATTACTTGTTGTTTATGTTATATGGAGAATTACGAGACGTAAAAAAGTAAATAAGTTAAAATTTAAAAAGTAATCTTTTATTCTTGATCGTCAATGTGGATGTCTAGGATGGATGACAGGGCTTTAGTCAAGTTATCGGCTCCAAATCTCGAAGCTTGTCTATTTGAGAGAACTTCTCTGTTGGTTGCTACATTAGCAGATAAAGCTAGGTTTTCCTCATATCTTCTTGATATATCAATTGCTAAAGCGGCAAGTTTCTGTATGCCTTTAAGCAATCTGCTATCTTCGACAGGTAGCTCTTTAAGATCGGGGCTGGAGATAAAAGATCGCTGCATGTTGCTTAATAGATCGCTAATTTCCACTACATTGGGACAATTTACAATATCCTCATGTTTATATGCAGTGTGTAGAATAACTATTTGCTCTCTATTAATAGCTAACCTACTCATATTCTTTGCACCTTTCTTTCTATCAATATCAAGGTACATATAAATTATAACCTAAAACTTGGCTTTAGTAATTTACTTGCTATATATGCTTCTGCTTCTTGATCGGTTACCTCTCCTGTTGGATTGCCAAATTGTCTAGTTAGAGCTATTGCGGCAACAGAACGAGCAAATAAAGCATTAGGATTTGTGTTGTAGTATGACCTAGCTTCTTTACTGGCTGCAAGATGATCAAGATCCTTAATCTTACTGCTAAACTCTTCGATAGCCGTTTTTTGATTAGTAGTTGCCTGAAGGATAGTATAGGCAAAAAAATAACCTTGTCTTTCGATTAAAGTTTCGATACGTCTTATTCTTTTTCTATGCTGATCGATAGGCATCGGTTCTTTTAGCTGATCACTAAGAGGTGATCTTCGAACCGCATCAGCTACCCCAAGTTCATAGAAGATACTTGGGTTAGCTGATAGTTGGTTAACTGATGAGTTTTGTATTAAATCGTTAGGCATTATTAAAATAGGCCTACTTAAGATAGTTTTTGTTTGCTGACTAGGTAATTCTTTAATATCTATAAAATCAAAAAGTGTGGTCGGTAGCTTAGGCGTTGACGTAAATAATCGTCTACACTTATTTCGTGAGAAAAGATTATTGACCGTATTCTCATATAGTTGTCTGTCACTTGTGTTTAAAAAATCAATGTCACGATAATATGTCGGTTGTCGTAAATTGGTTAAAATACGGCTAGAAAAAGAATAAGGGTATACACCAGTATTAGTTGTATCTATTTGATCAGCCGGCAT
>JAJZKE010000007.1 GCA_021809645.1 bacterium
TAAACTGTAAAAATCTAAGTTGTATTAATGAACAAATATTATCTTAAGCAGTTTGTCAGAATATATCAGTAACATTAAATTATAAAAATTATGGATATTAGGATTAACAAAATTTTAGTTATCAATAGTTTTTATTAAGGCAGGTATTGATGAATAGAATATTTTACATTGAAGATAATAAGACTTGTTATCCCAAGACATCACCTTTAGGTCAAACACAATATAATTCAATAAAGATAAGTAATCGTAATTTTTATTGTGACAAGATTAAAAATGTAAAACAAAAGATATCAAACGGGCGTAATTTTGATATTAGATGTTCACTAAGTAATCGTATTATGAAATTGTCCAAAGCAAATTTTTAATTAGTATATTAGGAATAAAGTCATTTTTAGAATTGTAAATCAAAAGATTGGACTGACTCTAAAAAATTAAGATCGTCAGACTCACTTAGTGGTTGATCATAGCATGCCATCCTAATCTCGTCGGGTACAACTCTAAATGCACGAATATCAGCTAAAGATAACTCGTTGACAGCTAGATTACTAGTCGAGCTCTTGATAAAAGAGGAATTGAGCATTTTAGAGATAATTTTATTTATATTATCAGCATTTTTAATCTCTTTAGCCAATCCAATTATCTGGGCAACCATCTGAGATTGAAGGTCATAGACAACTATCATGACGTGGTTATTATTCTTTAAATTTTTATATTTATGACTATTATTTTTTGTTAAAAAACTAATATTTAAATCATTATCAACATTTATGTATATAACGCTGGCATGCGGATTATTGCTCTGGTCAATGCTAGCTATTACAGCACTCGGATGTTTTGATAAGAAATTATAGATGCATTTTTGACGATTAACATTTGTTCCTTGCCTATCAAAAAGTATTGGCTTTGGTTTAATTTTATATTTTATATTTTTAGCTTTCATAATTTATTTAAATTAGGTTATTTAGAGACTAAAATATTTTTTACTGGACTGTTATAGTCAGCTTTTTCATAATTCAACCAAAATGCTAAATTTCCATTTAAATAAATCAATATTTCTGACATAATTTCACCTACTAACCATAATAACTAAAACTTAAGTAGTATTTCTTTGAGCTGGGTCACATATTTAAGTAGACTTTATTGAAAATAATCGTCATAAAAATAGTTTTATAAGCTAATTATAAGAAAGGATAGATATAAGTATTATTCATGAAAAAATATATCATTGGGGCTGCTATTGCTTTAATCTTCTTAATCTATAGTATCGCTCTTCGAAGTCAGCACACTAGACTTATATTACCCAGTAGTTCAAAAGCTGGCAGTGGTAATAGCTCGACTGGCTCAAATGCGGTAACTGCTTCTAAACCGTCAAAAGTAAAATATAAGGATGGACATTTTGTTGGGTCAGTAGCAAACGCTTATTACGGTAATGTTCAGGTAGCTGTCGATATATCAAATGGTAAAATTAAAAACGTAAATTTTATTCAAGCTCCTAGTGATAATCCAAACTCTAGCTATATTAATCAACAAGCTAAACCTTATTTAGCTCAAGAGGCGATCCAAGCTCAAAGTTCTAATGTTCAAGTAATTACAGGAGCTACTTTTAGTTCAGAAGCTTTTATACAATCATTAACTAGTGCGTTAAATAAGGCTAAATAAAAATGAAAAAAACAAAAATTATTATGGGCATGCCGATAACTGTCGAAGTTTTAGATAGCATCAAGGCCACGGAAATGGAATCTGTGTTTGAATATTTCAGAAAAATTGATCGAAAGTTCAGTACCTATAAAAAGAATTCTGAAATATCAAGAATTAATAGGGGTTTAAGTAAAGATCAATGGAGTGAAGAAACTAAAGAAGTATTTAACTTATCAGAACAAACTAAGTTACAAACAGGAGGCTATTTCAATATCGAGAATAAAGGTATTATAGATCCTTCGGGACTAGTTAAAGGTTGGTCGATACATAATGCTAGTAAAATTCTTTTAGAACTTGGGTATAGTAATTTTTATATTGAAGCTGGCGGCGATATTGAAATTCATGGCTACCGGAATAAGCGATTGCCTTGGGATGTCGGTATTCGTAATCCTTTTAACGTTAATGAGATAATCAAAGTCTTACGATTAACTAATCGGGGAGTTGCAACTTCAGGCAGCTATATAAGAGGAGAGCATATTTATAACCCTATTAAAAATAGGACGGCTAATGATGTAGCTAGCTTAACCGTCATTGCTACTAATATCTACGATGCAGATCGATTTGCTACAGCCGCCTATGCTATGGGCCAAGAAGGGATTAATTTTATTGAAGGACTAAAAGGTATGGAAGGATATATGGTTAGTTATGATAAATTAGCAACCTATACATCCGGATTTAAGGAGTTAATAGCTAATTAATGTTAAAACAAATAGACAAATATATCGATAAAATAACAATGTACAGGCTTACTGTATATGTTTTAGGTGCATTAAATATTATTGCCATATTCTTTGCATTTATTGGTAACCTAAACTATCAGCCAAGCGGTATCATTATTTCAAGTATTACTTTGATAATCTCTTGTTATGTTATTAACAGGGTATTCGCCTATATATTTGATGTTCCGACTAACATTGAATCGTGGTTAATAACAGCCCTTATACTTACTCTAATCATTCCTCCTTTTAGTGGTGCACCAGAAAATCTAACCTTTTTACTAGCAGCTGCTGGTTTAGCTATGGCTTCGAAATACTTAATAAGTTATAAGGGCAGCCATATTTTTAATCCAGCAGCAGTTGCAGTTGCCTTAACGGCAATTGGTCCTGGTCAGGCGGCTAGCTGGTGGATAGGTACATCATCAATGTTGCCTTTTGTTTTAATTGGTGGACTATTAATTGTCAGAAAGATTCATCGGGGTCAAATGGTAACCATTTTTATTATCACTGCCTTGGTTGCATCTTCTTTTTATAGCTTGCTTGATAATGTCTCAATTGTTACAAACTTTAGTCAAACAATAACAACTTCATCTTTATTCTTTTTAAGCTTTATTATGCTTACTGAGCCCTTAACATCACCAAAAACTAAGGGCAAACGGGCTCTTTACGCAATCTTGGTTGGCATACTTTTTTCACCTCAATTTCAAATATTTTCATATCACACAACTCCAGAAGTTGCATTAATTATTGGTAATCTTTTTTCGTTCCTGGTCAGTCCAAAGTATAAGTTTTTTCCGATATTAAAAGATAAAGTAAGAATAAGCCCTGATAGTCTAGATTTTGTTTTTGCTGCTCCTCGAAATTTTCGATATTTACCTGGCCAATATATGGAATGGACATTACCTCATTCAAAAACTGACAAACGAGGGAATAGGAGATATTTTACTATTGCATCTTCGCCAACTGAAACAGACTTAATAATCGGTGTTAAATTTTATGATAAAGGTAGTAGTTATAAAGAAGCAATGTTAGCTCTAACAGCTAATTCGCAGTTTATGGCTGATCAATTATCAGGCGATTTTGTTATGCCTGACGATAAACAAGAAAAACTTGTCTTTATAGCTGGTGGAATAGGTATAACTCCTTTTAGAAGTATGATGAAGTATCTGACTGATAAAAATGAAAAAAGAGACGTATTTTTGTTGTATTCAGCTAGAACTAAAGATGACTTAGCTTATGTAGATATCTTTGAGCAAGCAAGAAAAAAAGTTGGTGCTAAAGTTTATTATGCCTTAACAGGCAAGAATTCAAAAGTAAAAAGTCCGTATATTATTAACGGACGTATTAATGATAGGGTTATAAAAAATTTAATTCCTGATTATAAAACAAGAACATATTATATTTCAGGAACAGAATCAATGGTGAAAACTATAACTGAACAGTTAGCCAGTTTAGGCATTTATAGTCATCAAATAAAATTTGACTACTTCAGCGGATATTCTAGTTAGTCTTTAAGATAATTTAGATAAAATAATTAACTTGTTGATATTAAAAACAAACAATAACCTCAATGAAGCCAGTCTTAATAAAAAAAAGAAATCATTTTCTTTTAAACCATCATTAATTAACTTTAAAAATATCTTTTATAGCCCTGAATCAGCGATAGCTTTATCTAGGTCTGTAAAATCATCAGGTGGCGTTGATGACATGTCGCTTCTTGGTGGTGTATCAATATCTGGCATAGGATCAACATTACTAAAGGCCGAGCCGCCTAGATATCGTTGAACAGCCTCTTTAAAACTTTGTAAATTTTCAACTGGGGTAGTTTCCATAAATATAATAATAACATAAAACGAGCGTATAAACAATACCACTTAAATTTAAAGTTCAATAATCTTCAGCATTGATTAAGCTGTTTTAAGACAAATAAATCATAAAAATTTAAGATTTTTTAAAGAAAAATATAATATAGGTAAATATATGAAAAGAACTATATTTGAATCATTAATCATATCTTTTCTGATCTTCAGCATTGTATTTGTCGGGCTTCAAATACCAAGAAATTTTAAGCTTGATAAAATACCTAGAAGGTCTATAGGTGTAAGTAGATCGTTATATATTCCTCAGCCGATAAAACCAAATAATCCTAATAACGGGTCATCATCGGACAATATATCAACCGCATCTCAACCCTCGCATTATACATCTAATTGGGCTGGCTATACTTCAACTGGTGGTTACTACACCTCAGTATCTGCTAGCTGGACTGTTTCCAGCCCAAGTATAGGACGTCGTTTAACTTCAGATGCGACTTGGGTTGGAATTGGCGGAATATCGACGAATGATTTAATTCAGGCAGGTACACAAAACATAGTGTTGCCCAATGGTCAAGTTCAAACTACAGCTTTTTATGAAACTTTACCTAATCCTTCTCAGGTTATAACAAGCCTGAATGTCGAACCAGGCGATAATGTGTCAGTTCTAGTTAACCAAGTGTCTCAGGATGAATGGTTGATTAAAATTAAAAATACCACTACCAACCAGATATTTAGTACAACAGTCAATTACGCATCTTCAAATTCATCAGCTGAATGGATCGAAGAAGATCCTTCGACCAATAATCTTAATATGCTTCCTTTAGATAATTTTGGAACAATAACTTTTAATTCAGTAGATACTACTGATAATGGCCAAAAGATGAATCTAATAACGTCTAAAGCAGAGCCCTCGGTAATTGTTAATAACCTTGGTCAAATAGTTGCCAATACTTCTTCGATAAGCTCTAACGGTTATAGCTTCAGCGTAGATAGAACAGTTGCTAGGTCATCAATAAATCCAGTTCAGTTTAACCAGTTCCCAGGTATAGATATAAATCCTAATGGCTTAGGGATTAATTTTCGTTTTGGATTTTAAGCGTTAATTAAATGTATTATTTTTAACAGATTATATTAGAGTATCTGTTCATAATCGTATAATCGATAAGAGGCGGAAGGTAATAAATTGAAGTATATTTCTTATTTGAAAAAACCGATTAAATTTAAAATAGTAAAAACAATTTCTTTCATTGCCCTTATTAGTAGTTTTTTTATTATTTTATCGAATGGTATAAGTTACGCTGACGTATCGATTGGCGGCTCATATAATTGTGATTCTAACGCGGTCATCTACTGCGGTGCATCTAGCGCATCAGCTTTAGTAACTAAATATACTAATGGTGATGGTCTTAATTCAGCATCTTCGATTCAAAACATATTTAATTACTTTGGTATTAACAGTAGCCAAATTAATTCTATGCCGCAGACTGCTGTTTTAGGATATGTTACTCGATCCGGCAATGTATTTATTAATAATCAATTAGTTGCAACTAATGCAATTACAGGCGGGCGAGATTTTATACCAGGCAGCACAGCTCAGACTTTTAACGGTACAACTTTCTTTATTAGACCACCGACAGTTTCGTTTTTAACTACACCATTACCAGCTTATGTAGTGATGAATAACAATCAATTTCAGTTTGCAATCTTATCAAGTTGCGGTAATCCAATAAAAGCTACACCGATACCGCCACCACCAGTACCTACGCCACCAGTAGCACCACCGATAGTTACACCTACACCGCCATCTACTCCTAGTCGAACAACTGTATTGCCTAATACAGGGGCTAATTATTTAGTAACTATTGCAATCTTTTTTATTTCTACGATATCTGGTTATCTAGTTTTTAAATTTTATCTAAATCATAAAACTAGTTTAGATATTAACTAGAGAGTGGTGGACTTGACTGAGAAACTGTATTCGATCCTTAATTATTTTGTTGATTATTGCTGCCACCTAAAACACTAACTGGTGGTTGCAGTGGACTCGGCTGGTTTATGTTATTTACAGGAGTTTGATTTTGGTTGTTAGGCGGTAATGAATTGGGATTGCCGCCAGATCCATTATTTGGAGAAGAGCCTAAACTCGGGCCATTAGGTGCATTTAACATCTCATTAAATACATTTTGAACTAGTAGTACACCTATAAGATGAACTAACCAAAGAAGTAAAAATGTAACCGCAGTTGACATCTTACCGGAAGTGTATTTTTCAACACCTTTACTATATTTAAAGAACCAGACACCTGCTAATACAAAAGCGGCTATAAAACCAATAGATGTTAAACCCATACCTATAACGAAAGAAATTCCTAATTTAGATGAGTTTAAGTTAGTAGTTTGAGATCCAGTTGTAGATGATGAATTAGTTGATGAAAAATTTGTTGAATAATTATATGAAAAGGAAGACGAAGATGACGGCGAACTGCTTGTAGTACTTTTACTAGTTAATATACTACCGAACAAAAATATATAACCGATAAGTATTACTATTATTGGCGCAATTATTATCCATATAGTAGGTATTTTGGCATCCGTTTTACTGTTTAGTTCTCTCCTCGTAACAATTAACCAATATAAATTATAAATACCTAAAGTAACTATACTCAAGATTAACATCTTGATTAGACTGCGTTTTTTCATTATTTTACCTTTCTTATTTTTAGCTATTTATAGTAACAATATACAAAATATTATAAAAAATAAAGCCTAATGTCGTAATCTATAAAATTATCATTTTTTATGATTAAGATTATGCTAAAATCAAATTAGCTATGGATCAATTTGGGGCATCACAAAAAATAGTTATTATCGAAGATAATGTTAGCCTAGCAGAAATATATAAAACTAGGCTTGAAGCTTTAGGATACCAGATAAAAGTTGCTTATGACGGTGTAGCTGCACTAAATATTATTGAGCATAATAAACCTGACCTTGTTCTTCTAGATTTAATGGTCCCTAAAATTGCTGGTGATCAAATACTAGAAACAATGAGAAAAAATGACTGGGGTCGAGACATCCCAGTATATATTATCTCGAATCTTAATGAATCAGATGCTCCAACTGGACTTAGAAATATGGGGATTGAGGGTTATGCTGTTAAAGCGAATCTTTCTAATGATCAACTTGATAGATTAGTTGACAGTATTCTAATGCCAGCCAGTCAAAAAGACGACTTGTCTTTAGAGAATAATAATCAGCCAGAAATGACTATTGATCATCATGATTTAAATAATTCTACTAATACAGAAGAAGATAAAGAAAGTTAATAGTATATAAAATATAAAACATGGAAAAAGAAAAAGTAAAAAAAATAGAATTAAACGAAGTATTTAATATCTTAAAGTCATCTAAAGAAGGTTTATCTAGCCAGGAATCGGCTATCAGACTTAACGAATACGGATTAAATACTTTTGCTAAGCCAGATAAAAAACGTCTATATAAATTAATATTAAAGCAGTTTAAGGGATCATTAGTTTATCTGTTGATTATTGCCGCCGTCATTTCCTTTATAACTAACAATATTAGTAATGGGATTATCATAACAGTTATCTTATTGATTAACGCTGGATTAGGTTTTTATCAAGAAGATAGATCCGAAAAGGCAATTGAAAAATTAGAAAAACTAGTAAGTAAAGAGACGCTAGTAATCCGAGATCAGAAACAACAATCTATACCCGAGAAGAATCTAGTTATTGGTGATGTTGTCATTATCAGAGAAGGAGATATTATCCCAGCTGATATGAGACTATTTGATGTCGATGATTTAGAAGTTGATGAATCACAACTAACTGGCGAGTCGGTTCCTGTTTCTAAAACCACAAATGGCGATAATGATTTAGTCTTCGCTGGCAGCACTGTTGTCCAGGGAGAGGGCAGGGGAATAGTTTTTGCTACTGGTTTTAATACTGAGTTAGGAAAAATTGCTCACTTGTCTAGCTCAACAACTAGAATAACTCAATACGAAAAAAGTCTATCTTCTTTTAGTTCATTCTTAGTTAGAGTTACATTTCTAACTTTATTGGCTATTTTTATCCTAAAACTTGTCATTACTCACGGAAGTACTGATATATCAAGTTTAGCATTGTTTGTTATCGCTCTATCAGTTGCAGTTGTTCCCGAAGCTATGCCTGTTATTGTAACGGTTACTTTATCTCGAGGTGCACTTAACTTAGCTAAAAAACATGTTATAACCAAGACAGTTACTGCTGTTGAAGATCTAGGTAATATAAATGTTTTATGTAGTGATAAAACTGGAACATTGACTCAGAATAAAATGACAATAACTAAAATAGTTGCTGACGATAAAAAATTATTTCAAATTCTAGCAATGGCCTCATTAGAAAACTTAGACGAAAAAAGATTGAAATATCAAAGTTCATTCGATAAAGCATTTATTAGTTACATTGATCAAGAAATAAAAAACGAATCTCTGAAATATAAGAGGCTCAAAGAATTACCGTTCGATCCAATTGCCAGAAGAAGAAGAATTATTTCATCAGACGAAAAAGATACATATTTAATCGAAATAGGCTCATTAGAAACTCTCCTTAACTTAACCAAACCTGCTAAATATAACGAATATCTTAATATTGACAAAAATGATGGCAAGAAAGGACTCCGGCATCTTGCGATTGCCTATAAAAAAATAAACTACACTAATGACTTTGATATTTTAAAGAATGAAAATAATCTGAAATTTGTAGGTTTTTGTTCGATGGAAGACGTTTTACGACCATCGGCTAAGAATACTATTAAATTGGCTTCCAGCCTTGGCGTATCTCTTAAAATCTTATCAGGTGATAGCCGAGAAGTTACTTCATATATTGCCAATCAAGTTGGACTTGTAGAAGAAGATCAAAAGGTTTATACCGGTGATGAGATAGAGAATATGTCCGATATTAAGTTGGCTGAGATATTAAAGACTAATAATGCTTTTGCAAGACTTAATCCTGAACAAAAGTATCGTATTATAAAGATACTAAAACTCCACGGTAATGTAGTCGGCTATCAAGGTGATGGAATAAATGATGCTCCTTCATTAAAATTAGCTGATGTATCAATTGCAGTAAATAATGCAACCGATGTTGCTAAGGACAGTGCAGACATAATCTTACTGAGAAATGATATCGGTGTTGTTATTAATGGCATTAAATTCGGTAGAGAAATATTCTCTAATATCAATAAATATATTCGCTTTACTTTTGTTAGTAACTGGGGTAATTTCTTTGCTTTATCAGCCCTTTATTTACTATCAGTAAATAATTTGCCAATGTTTCCTATTCAAGTTCTTTTAACTAGCTTATTAACTGACTTACCGCTAATTACTATTGCCACTGACAATGTTGATGGTGGCGAGCTGACTAAACCAAGTAGGTTTAATATTCATTCGTTAATGTTTATTTCTATCTTCCTCGGTACTATAACGGCTGTTTTTGAGATAATGTATTACGCTATTATTAAGCAACATTCTGAGGCTGTTGCTTCTACTGGTTTATATCTATTTCTTACCTCGACTGCTCTTATAGTAATTTTTACTATCAGAAACAGAGATCATTTTTGGCGAGCTCCTAAGTTATCACGACCAATGAAAATATCGTTCACTATATTATCATTAGTTGCTATAGCTCTAGTATATATGCCAGCAACTAAAAAACTGTTTCATTTTTCAAACTTCTCAATTGAGCTATTTATGATCGTCGTTATTTTAACTTTGGTGTACTTTGTCATTGTTGATACCGTTAAGGTTTGGTTCTATAGGTCAACAATTGGCCAAAGAATAACGGAAGGGTAATACCGTTATAAAAAACTATGAATATTATTGAACATAGTTTAAGAAAAATTGATGCATTTCAACAAAATAAGAATCCTTTAAGTTTTATTGTCGGTGTAATTAAAAAGTATGGCGATGACAATGGCGGCAATCTGGTAGTTTCATTGACCTATTCAATATTTTTAACTATTTTTCCCTTACTTCTTCTACTGATAACAATCCTTAGGATAGCCTTAGTGAACTATCCCACAATTAGGCAGGCTGTATTAAGATCAACATTTAGTCAATTTCCGATCGTTGGCGTCCAGATTAGTAATAATATCCAGGTTTTAAAAGAAGGTTCTGCTTTTGGCCTTATAGTTGGTATTTTGGGCTTAACTTACGGCTCAATTGGTCTGGCTAAAACAGGGCAGTATGTTATGGAGCAGGTTTGGAATATTGAAGGTATCCAGAGGCCTAATTTTTATAAGCGGATATATAAAGGACTTTTATTCTTAGTTGTTTTAGCTATCGGGCTTCTAGTAACTACTGCTTTGGCTGGCTTCGGTACCTTTGGTAAACAAAACATCTGGCTTGCCATCATATCAGAAGGACTAGCAATATTGGTTAATATAGCTATCTATATAACTACTTTTAGGGTTTTAACTCCTAGAAAGATAAATATTAAGTCGTTAATACCTGGAGCAATTTTTGGCGGCATTACATGGACTATACTACAAGCATTCGGTGGTTTTGTAGTTAGTCATTATTTAAGGAACGATACTTCGACATATGGTACTTTTGGCACAGTTTTAGGGTTAATTGCCTGGATATACCTAGGTACCCAAATAACAGTGTTTTCAGCTGTTATAAACACAGTTATAAAAAGGCACTTATGGCCTCGAAGCTTGGTTCAACCTCCTCTAACGAAAGCAGACCAAATATCTTTATCACTTCATGTTATCGAAAAACGTCAAAGACCTGAACAAGAGGTTATTACCAATGTAATAGGCCAACCTATCACTGAGGATGTCTACTTGGCCACTAACGGTTATCTAAACAAGAAAATAATCGGTACTTCAATGAAAACACCGAAAGAATAAATTCTGGTTTTTAAACTAAATTACCAGGTCAGCAAGTATATTTATTAACAAACTAATGTCGGAGATAGAAAAGCTCTTCATAGAAAACTATCGACTATTACGTCCAATGAAACGGATCCACGAGTAACCGTTATCTTTCGAAGAGTACCATTTTTTGTGCCCCACTACTTGCTTTGATATCTACTAAGACAATTTATTTTGAACTAGCGACCTTTATTCAAATAAACTTTTATTATTTTTTACCAAAGAAACGGTTATATAAATTAACAAAAAGATAGCCACCTACTAAACCATCTAAAATACCCCACAGACAACCTATAATTGATCCAAAGAACGTTGGTTTAAATCCGATGTATAAAGAGGAAATAACATTAACCATTTGATGATTCCCCCAACCCGCAGTTGCTAGCCAACCGATTATTAAAATGTAAGTACCCCAGATAATTGCCGCACTAATAGAGAACTTTTTAAGACTCAATTCCATATAATCCTTTTTGTTTTTTAATTATTATTCTTTAAATATTAGAGTTTTATCTTTTTATGTCAAGTGTTAATGTGGTCGATAGGCAAGTAAAGTTGTAAAGCCTACTGATCTTGCGCGATCTTCCAATACTTTTAAATGCGCTGCGTAAAAGTCACTACTTTGATCGATGTTGAAAACATATTCTTTTAATGAATTATCGCCAGCGTAGATAGCTACTTTTAATTTTCTATTTTTTAGAAAATCATCAAGTTCGGCTTGAACATCGTTCTTTTTGTGCATTATTAAATCAACTTGGTCTCGAAAAATATCACTAGATATATATCCTTTTACGATATGCCAAAATTCTACAATATCATGATGATCATCATGTTCCAGAAAAGTAAATAAACGTCTCTGGTTATCGAAATTAAATTCTCGTAAGCGTAGTCGACTATCACTTACTTCAAGTTGACTAACTATACTACCGTCTTTTCCGGTATCAGCAACTTGCCATATGCCGTTTTCTTGGCTACCATCAAAAATGATTGTTCGAACTTGTCGATATGTTAAGCTCCGGTCTATTAAATCTTCTACTTGTTGATATATAATCCCGCTTCCTTGATGATTAAATAGTTGACCAAATTGTTCCAGGAAAGCGCCGGTAGTTGTAACGATATCTTGAAAGTCGTTTTGAGGCATAAAAAAAGAGGCTTCTTGTTGCCTCTCTAATATTGGTTTTTCAACTAAACTCATACTAGGATTTAATTTTAGCATATATAAACTTAAGCAACAATGATTTTTGTTGGAATAGCGACTAATTGATGTCTTATTTTATTTATAAAATGTATTCATTAAGGAGGCTTGTATGATTAGCAGTTAATTAGAAAGATACAATTCAATATTTTAGGCAAGCAATTGAATCACAATTATCAATCATAGTTCTAGGAAAATATACCTGATATGAATATTAGAAATACTTTAATTCATTTTTTTAATAAGGCATATTCAGCCAAAATCATATAAACTTTATATTAGGCATAAGAACATTTAATTAATTATGACAATACGTAGAGACGTTAAGATTAATATGGAAGCCTTATCATTGATTCAGACTACAGCCGTAGCTGTCATAGCTTTATCAGTTTTGTTTATTTTCATGATATTTAATCCACCTAAAGTAAAAACAACTTTGCGTATCCCAAACGCTAATGATGTTCATATTTTGCCAAAAACTATATTATCCAAATCACCGAGTAAACCTTTGGTAATTGCTATTTATTTTGATAATTTTGGCTTTGACCCTAATATCCTAAGAGTGCCTGTCGGAACGATAATAAAAGTAATTAATATTTCAACAAAAGGCCCATTAAAATTCGAAGCTTTATCTGGCCAGGCAAACCAGAATTATAGTTTAAACCTGGGCATTATAAATCAGAATCAAAGCAAGTCTCTAACAATTACTAAATCTGGCGTTTGGCAATATGAAGGACAGCACAACCCGGAGATTAGAGGTGTTATATCAACTGGCAAACTATCGAGTAATATAATCGGTAAATCAATTAATCCACCGATAAACAATAATCAAGTTAATATTATTTACGATGATTACGGATTTATGCCTAATATTATTACCGTACCACCAGGAACAAATATAACTATTACCAATACTTCAGATAACACACAACCGGGGCCGATGAATATTCAAGAAGGACCCAACCAACCCCTAAATCCTAATTTAAACATCGGTTTTATCTTTAAGAAAAAAAGTAAATCATTTATAGTTAATAAGGTCGGCAATTGGATATATGATGATATATATCAGCCGGTACCTAAAAGTTTAGGACAAATAAATGTTAAGCCATGAAACGTAAGTATACTATTTTATCAATTGTTATTTTAATAATACTGGCTGTTATTGCCAGCTTACTATTATTCTATAACCGATCAACTAATAATAATTCAATCAGCAAAACATATCAAAAAACAAAGTCAGTGTCTGTTAAACCACCAGCTGCTACAGCGACTCAACCAAAATTAGCTCACATATTCCTGATAGTCGAGGAAAACAGAACCTACAGTTCGGTAATCGGTAATAGTCAGGCTCCATATATTAATAGTCTAGCTAAGAAATATTCTCTGGCTACTAATTACTCAGGGGTAACACATCCAAGTTTACCTAATTATTTAGCATTGACTAGCGGGTCAACAGATGGAACTACTACTGACTGTAACCCTCCAAGTGCTGGCTGTATTGTCAATGTTAAGAACATTGCCGATGAGATAGCATCTAGCGGGCGAACCTGGAAACAATATGCTGAAGGTATGCCGTCTGCTTGCTATGCGTATAATGACTTACAAAGCCAATACCAGTTTGCTACTAAACACGTGCCTTTCCTCTACTACTCCGACATTATTAACAATAGCCAATTATGTAAAAGTCATGTAGTACCCTATTCTCAATTAGCTATTGATTTAAAGTCTATAGCGACCACCCCAAATTATGCTTTTATTACTCCTAATCTTTGTAATGATGGACATAATTGTCCAACATCTACCATGGATACATGGCTGGCCAGTAACGTGCCAACGATATTGAACTCTAAAGCCTTTACAACTCAACCTTCGTTACTGGTTATTACTTTTGATGAGGGCAACTTAAGTGATAATCATATTGCCACAATATTTGCAGGATCAGCAGCAAAGTCTAATTATCAATCTTCGTTAGCATTTAATCATTATGCTTTACTCCATACAATTGAAAGCTTATGGGGGCTAAAACCCCTTACCAGCAACGATGCCAATGCTCCTCTTATGACATCAATGATGTCACAGAAATTTATTCCTTAAGTAGTTTCTAGAACGATGTCTAATAGTTGTGCTAAAGCTTCAATATGATCGTCTCTGGATACTTCGTAAGGTAAAGTAGCGCTTTCGGGATATGCATCTAGACGCACAAGATTATGATTAGGTAAAAGTGTATAAGTCCACGAAGATCGTTCATCCTCTTTGCCCCAACGGGCCGATATTCCAATACAATTATCCAGACTTGGTGTTAAATTAACTACTTTATGCCCTAATAATTTAGGAAATATAATAGTCCCAGTATATTCACGTTGAGTTATGGCGATACTACTTCTGCCATCGAAATTATCAGGCGAATAATATCTTGTAGTCTCTCTTTTGAAAAAAGGTTCAACTAACTCAACAGAACGCTTTAAAATAGAAGATATACCAGGATTGCCGATACTTTTTTCTGTATAACCTTGTGATTTTATTTTTTCAACGACATGATCAGGTAGGTCAGCCGTAATTGAAAATGAATTGAAATCAAAATCTGTAAAACCAGGCAGAGTCCGATAAACATAATCAGTTTTCCATAGTATTTTTTTGGTAGCTCTTTGGATACCTTCAGTTAGTTCATCTTCACTGTCAAAAAACTCTAGAATTGCTTTTTCTCTAACATTACTCACTTAGATATCATATAATATTAGATATGAAAGTAAATATATATTTATAAAACTTATATAAAAGGATAAAAAATGAAGATAACATATTATTTTGATCCGGCTTGTCCCTGGTGTTGGGTTACTAGCCGATGGATATTAATGACCAGTAATAAGCGAGAATTAGATATTGAATGGAAGTTATTTAGTTTAGCTTATAAAAACGGGGAGCTTGAAGATCCAAAAAATAATCATATGCCGTCACATCGAGTTGAAAGAGTCATGTTGGCAGCCATCAAGAAAGGTGCCAGCATGATTGATTTATATACTAATTTCGGTATCCAACATTTTCTCACCGGTAATGAATATAACGATAAAGTTATTTCTTCAGTTTTAGATCAATTAAAACTAGATAAGGAATTAATTAAGTTTGCAGATAATAAATCGCTAGATAAAGAATTAATCAAATCAAGCGAACAAGCTCTGAAAGATGTTGGTCAGGACATTGGAGTACCAACTATAGTTTTTCATTTTGATGATAAAAAAACAGGTTTTTTTGGACCTGTCTTGAAAGAATTACCTGATCAAGACCAATCAGTAAAATTATGGGATAGTATTGTTGAACTCGCTAAATATGATAAGTTTTATGAACTAAAAAGAGGTCGTCAGGGAGGTCCAGACGTATACAGTACAGCTAAGTGTTAATTTTAATAGTTTGTTTTTTAAATAATTAATCGGTGCAGCTAACTTGCATTGGTAGATTTAAAGCAAATTGATGACTTGTATCAGTGATATTGCCGCTACAGTTATAGACAGTGACATTTGTGACGTCTGAAGGTGAACAGCTGTAGCTAATCGGCATACTGTTTTGTAGAGCCGGAATATTTGTCGATCCAGCACAGACAATTTCATCTACCGGTTGATTTGAATTAGGTTGCCGACAATCAAGACTAACATTTGTTCCATGATTAAATATTGAGCCATAACATCTTAATGCTAAATTATTAGAAGAATTGTTTAGGTAACAATCCATACCACTAACTATGTAGTCATTTGACAACTGGACTAATGATATACTTGTATTACAAGTTGTAGTCGGTAGTTTATAGACACTATATACATTAGTAATATTTTTTTGTGAATTAGAGCTTTTTCTGTTAAGCAGTTGATGTGAGCTAAGATTGTTTTTCTTAGAATTACTACCAGATATTTTATTGGCACCAAGGTATATTAACCAACCAATTATAAAAATAACGATTATAATAAAAATATATCTAAATTTACGATGTTTATGTTTAGTGCTTTGTTCCATGATAATAATTTAGTTGTTTAAACACTACAGTTATATTAACATCTAATATAGACAAAAGACTTAAGGTAGACTAATTTAAGCTTTAGATTGTGATAATGTTTTTCTATAAAACTCTAAAAATAAATTTAGTATTGAAATAATATTTTAAGGTATAATTTGATCAGCATGGAAGATAAACGAGTTCGTTTTAGCGTAGTTATACCTTGCTATAACGAAGAGAGACTATTACCTAAGACCTTAGAGTCTTTAAGATCTCAAAATACTAAAGCTAGCTATGAAATCATTGTAGTTGACAATAACTGCACGGACCAATCAGCTAAAATTGCTAAACAATATAATGCTCGAGTAGTAACTGAAAGTATCCCTGGAGTTTGCGCCGCCAGGCAAAAAGGTACAGAGCAAGCAAAAGGAGAAATAATAGTGTCTACTGATGCCGATACTAGTTTTTCGTCTAATTGGCTTGATACTATCGATCAAACATTTAAAAAGAATAAAAAGCTAGTTGCCTTGGGCGGTCCATGCCGATATATTGATGGTCCCTGGTGGGGCAATACCTATACCTACATATTGTTCGGTCTTAGTTTTTTGTTTTATCAGTTATTTGACCGCCCATTATATTTAACAGCTACTAATATTGCCTTTAAGAAAGATGCTTGGGAAGGTTATGACATAAATGTTAATCAAGGAGGCGATGAACTTGGTTTATTGCATCAACTAAAGAATAAAGGAAAGGTTGGCTTTAAATTTCGTAATCCAACTTATACTTCTGCCCGAAGATTACATAAAGGGATGTTCTATAGCATATTCGTAAGTTTTTTGTATTATTATCTTGCCGGTTATTACATAAATACTAAATTCAAAAAACAAATTATTGGCCACGCTCCGGCTTATAGGGAGATTAAAAAAAAGACTAACCTAAGATATCGATTTGCCGCCATCACTTCTCTAGCAGTCTTATTAATGGGCCCTTTTTATTTAAATAAACCAGTTAATAATTTTGTTCATGACAACGCCTCAGATTTTGTTGGTTTGGTGAAGAGAATTTCTAAAACTTTGCTTTAAAGATTAATTCATAGTCTAGACTTAATGAGCGTGCTAAGTTATTCAGTGACACTAAATTTGTCATTGTATATTGACTCTTATAACTTTTAACATCCTTGACCTTTCTATATATATCCTCAGTAGTAAGAGGTATGATCTTAGTTTTAAAATTAATAGATAATTTTTTAGAATTATATTTTTCTATTCTTGGTACATTTAACTTATTTCTGTCTGGCAGTCTAGCGTATGGAATATCAGGATAAAAATATACTTTTTTACCTAAAATAAGCAATTTTAAAGCAGCTTGTTTAACTAACGAATGATCTGGATGTCGCCAAAACTTACCATTTGATAAGGGCGCATAGTATACTGATTGATTTGGTGTATTATTCAAAATATCATTAACTAATTTATCTATTTTTATCTCGGTTTTTCGATATTGATTATCGAGATAATCTAAGTTTTTTATTGATGTTTTATAATTTGATAATACTTCGTTATTTTCCTTTATTCTCTTTTTAACCATCAAATCACTTTTTCTCTCACCGCATAACATATCCCATAAACCATGAGTACCTTTTTTGGGTATACCGCCAAAAACTGTTAAGATTAGCGTATTTTGATAGGCAATAGTATGCCAACAGCTAATAATAGCATCATCAAAGTGAGGTGATAAGATAACCGCTTTAGTCATTCACTTAAGGTCGAGCAACACTAAAA
The DNA here is from genome assembly GCA_021809645.1 of bacterium. Classification (GTDB taxonomy): domain Bacteria; phylum Patescibacteriota; class Saccharimonadia; order Saccharimonadales; family UBA4665; genus JAJZKE01. Next base: position 18,122 of record JAJZKE010000007.1, read on the forward strand.
CCAGCGACCCCGTTACCCGTTACTTCGCCAGGCTTATCTGAAGAGAAGGTGTATAAAGGCATACCGTTGTAAGTAAATTGTATCTGACCATTATCTTTTCGTTTTATGGTTCCAAAGCCAGACGGCAGATTAGTTGTTCCTTTAGTATCTTGGTAGGCAGGCCATAAAGCTAAGCATGAGCCGCTACAATTACTTACGCCCGGTTTATCGCCACTATATGTATATAATGCGTAATCGCTAGGAGTAGCTAAATAATTACCTATACCTGCAACACTTTTAGTGACAACAACAGAATTATTAATTGTTTTGGCCGAGGTAGCTGGTTTAGATTTTGAACTAGCGGCAACTACCTTATTCTGGTTTGATGAAGAACTATAACTTTTTTTAGCTGACGTTAAACCATAAATAACGGCTCCGACGATAACGATAACAACGATTATTAATATGTATATATTACTTTTCTTCATCATAAGCTTTCTCCTTAATATATATATTATATTATTAATATTTTAAAATAATATATTATCGCCAATAATTTAATTCTCTTCGGAAAATGCTAATCGCCCTCTTGGTGGCTGTAGCTCGTAGAATATACCTATAAACTCTGACATTAAAGCATGATCTAATGCCGTTTGTTTTTGCTTATTTGATAGACCATCGTATGGCTGGAGATCACCTGGCATTTTAGATATCTTAGGTATTTGGAAGAATCCTTCAACTTTCGTTAAATCTAAAGATGATAAATTAATACGCCAAGGACATGCTATGCCGTCGTAGCGAAAGATTAAGCTTAGTAGGAATTCATTTTTATTGTATGGTTCATTCTCTCGAGTAGCTATAGCTATGATCGATTTTGGAATATCCCTTATAGGTTGGCTATTAATCCCTTTATCTTCGATATTTCTGATTTCAAATAATTCACTTTGAGATAATAGAACATCGCTAAAAGATGTATCTATTTGGTTCCACAGCTCCAAGCTACCGACATCTAGGCAGTTAATTTCATAATAGTAAATACGGCTCTTAATACCTAAGTTACTATTTCCGACCTTATTACCTCTTAATATTAGGCCAACACGATCACTGAAGCTTTCTTTGAGAGTAATATAGGCATCATTTTCACCACAAAAAGGATCAACTTCGCTCATCTTAGGTATATTATATAATAATAACAAATATTAGTCGAGAATTGTATATTTCACAGCTTTTTTTAGTAAAAACAACATGCAATTAAACGCTAGCTTTAATATAATTGAAACCTATGGACCGACGACCAGATCGACCGCAAAACATAGACGGTATCAAAAGCAATCCAATTAATCAAAGGCATATGCCTGTTTCTAGGCGTTTAACGCCAGACTATCTTAAAAGAAAAAACACAGAACAACCTATTCCAAGAAGGTCAAATCCAGTTTCACTAGCTGACAATAACTTAAGATATATTTCAAGAAGACCTGATAACATATCTGATGATATGAAAAGACAGGCAGTAGGCCAATCATCCAGATCGATGTTAAACACTACTATACCGAGCAGGTCTTATGGCTACGGACAAAATCCTAGTGCTTATTCAGGGAATAAGCCGAACGTCAAGAAGAGCAAGAAAAAATGGTCAAGAAAACGCAAAGTCGTTACATCTATATTGGTTGTTTTAGTTTTAATTTTAGGAATTGGCGGTTGGTTTGGTTCTCGTATCCTAGGTGACTTAAATAAAATATTTCATGGTAATATCTTTAGTGACGTCCAAGCACTGTTTAGCACCACAAGATTAAGGGGCGAAGCTCAAGGTAGAGTAAATATTTTATTAGCAGGTTATCAGGGTACCGGTAGTCCAGAAGGTCCTTTAACAGATTCAATAATGGTAGTTAGTCTGGATACCAGAAATAATACTGCTTTTGCATATAGTATACCTAGAGATTTATGGGTTAATGTTCCAGGTATGGGTAGACAAAAAATTAATGCCGCTAATACGGTAACTAATTTCAGTAAACCTGGTTACTTTAAGGGTGGTATGGGTGATCTTCAATGGATTATCGAGAATGACTTAGGCATACCAATACAATACTATGCCTTAATCAATTACAATGCTTTTGAACAAGCAGTTAATGCTGTTGGTGGTATTACCGTTAATATTAAGAGCCCTGACCCGCGAGGATTATATGATCCTAATGTTAATAAGGCTCATGGCGGACCACTTAGGCTACCTAATGGACCTGTTAAATTAGATGGTCTTCAAGCCCTTGCTCTAGCTTTAGCAAGAGGTGATTCACCATATGCTTACGGATTCCCCTTAAGTGATATTAACCGTGAACAACATCAACGCCAAGAACTTATTGCTTTAGAACAAAAAGCTCTAAGTGCCGGCGTGCTTAGTAATCCCCTGAAAGTTACTCACTTATTCGATGCAATCGGTAATAATGTTAGGACAGATTTAAGTTTGGCTGATGCCTTAAGATTAGTTCAACTATCTAAAAAAGTGAATATCAACAATATAAAGTCTTACGGCTTAAACTATAGCGGTAGTAATGCCTTACTTAAGACGTATTTGACTTCAAATGGTCAAGATGCATTAATTCCAGCTGCCGGCTACGGTAATTACAGCCAAATAAAGCATTATTACTTGTCTATTACTTCCAATAATCCAGTTGTTCAAGAAAATGCTAGTGTTGTTGTTTTAAACGGCAGTAATGTTGCTAATTTAGCACATACAGAAGCTAATGTATTATCTTCAAAAGGATTTAACGTCGTTAATATTGGCAATGCTAGTAATGTTTATCCTGGGACAATGATTGTAGATAATTCAAACGGGAAAGATCCATCGTCAAGACAAATGTTGCAACAATTATTCCCGGGGACAATTACCTCTAATGATTACAGTTCTTCAGAAGCAAGACAAGCTCTTAACTATAATGCAAACTTTGTGGTTATATTGGGTCAAAATTGGCAAACCAATAATCCAAGCAATGCTAGTGGTTCTAATACTACTGGCGGCTAAAATATACAGCTAGCTCTATAGGGCAGTAAACTATTAGCGTATTCGATTTGTTGATAGTTAAGCTAAGTCATTTATAGCTTATTTGAAGGCTATAAAAATATCTTTTAGAGTACTCAGGCTATTTCAGTTAGAGTTACTTATTTAGACTTATATATCAGCTTAATTAGATTAAATTCATTAAGGTATTGGCGATATACCAGGAGTAGGTGAACCGCCGTTGCTATTTGTGTTAGAGCCTGTAGTAGGACTTGTGGTTGAAGAGGTAGAAGATCCGCTGCTTGATGTTGGCGTGGCGTTGATCTGAACTGGAGATGAGTATGAGCTATATAGTACACTGTCTACAACTTGCGCTGTTACGGTACTACCGATAGTCAAGCCGTTAATTTGGACAGTTGTTACGTAAGGACTGGTGTTTGTAGGAATGGTTATTGTGTCAATTGATTTTCCGTTTTGGATAAACGAAATAGTTCCTGCCGGGAAGGTAGTATACGAACCTCCCGATAGCGGATATGTACCTCGGTTAGCAGTAATCGCAAAACTACAATTTGCTTTGCTATTAACATCATCGCAGGTAACATTGTTGATTGCGATTGAAGGTTTAGCATCAGAACAGTGATGAACATTATCGGTACCAGTAACTGTAGTTCTATTAATAGAGCCGTAAAATGTATCAATAGAAAATATATTAGCATTTGAATTGTACGATGTTTGTCGAGCTAGTGTTGGTGTACAAGATGTTGCCAAAAGTCCTGATACTTTATCTATAGTTTGACTAGAGCTAGTTAAGTTACCGTTAAACCATGATGGGTATAAGTCTGTTGACGGACTAGGATATTCCCAGCCGTAATAATGGCCTAATACTTGGGCTGGGGGATTATTTAATATAAAAGCTGGTAACTTTTTAATTCCTGGCGGTTGTTTCCAATTTATCGGTTTTTGGTTATTCGTTAGGTATGTAATCATTCCCCTGGTTAGAGGCTCTGTTAAACCCTCTAAGCCGCCATAATGAGGAATTAAAGGTTTTGTTGCTGTATGATAACCAACCCAACTACCAACGACATATTGAGTTGTCATTCCCATCATCAGACCGGTTTGATCGGCGTGAGATGTACCAGTTTTAATGGCAACATCCCAACCATTTGTACGTTGGAACTTCCAGCCGAAGCTTGAAATAGGAGTACAATTAGTCGCTCCACATGCTCCTGGTAGATAGCTGGCTCTTGGGTCACTTAATATATTGTCAATAATGTAAGCAGCATCGGGTTTAACTACCTGATCTGGCTTTGATTGTTTCCATTGATAGACAACATTGCCAGCGTCATTTGTAATCTTTAATATAAATGTCTGTGGTACATAGTTGCCTAATCTAGCGTCTGTTGCAAAACCATTTACATTTTGATCCAACTGTAGATAGCCACCCTCACCGATAGCTGCTGATCCGTAACATGTAGTTTTAATTGTTTTAGCATTATTTGCGTAACAATTATAGCCACTAGTAAGACCCATTTGCTCCGATAATTTAATAGTTTTTTGTTCGCCATTAATCAGCATTGCTTTAACGGCTGGAACATTTCTTGAACCGGCCAAGGCATAACGTATAGGCAATGGTCCAGGATATTGATAGTCATAGTCATAAAGGCAATTACCGCCATGTAAGGGCAGTGCTTTATTGGTGCACGGATATCCCGGCAGCGGCTGTTGAACATCATATAAAACACTACCAGCACCAACGTTATTATTATCGTTAATTAATGCAGTATAGTCATATAATTTATAGGTTGATCCAGGATTAATAGGTATCGTGGCATAATTTATTTGTCCGTCAACGGGGCTATTGAAGTTAACGCCGCCGACTAGGGCAGTAACCTGTCCGGTCGGAGCATTCTCAACAACCATTGCTTCTTCGTCGCCACCATCGTTTATAACATTCGGTAAGTTGCTGGCAACTAAGCTTTGTGCTTTATTCTGTTGAGTTACGTTTAGTGTTGTAATAACTTTCCAGGCTCCATGTTTTAGTATTTGGGTGCCTAGCTTATTTACCATCTGTTGCCTAGCAGCCAATACAAAGTAAGGAGCCTGGATATTTTGATACTTTGAAGTTAAAGGTTGAACTTCGGCTAGGATATTAACTTTCTTAGCTTGATTAGCTTGGCTTTGACTAATCATATGGAGAGATACCATTTGATCGAGCACATAATGCTGCCTAGCTAAAAGTGCTTTAGCATCGAAATAACTAACCGTAGCAGCTGGATTATAGTGCGGGCTGCTATATGGTGAATATATAGTTGGTGCTTGTGGAATAGCTGCCAAAAATGCAGATTGAGCTAATGTTAGCTGAGAAGCCGATTCATGAAAATAATCCTGAGAAGCCGACTGTACGCCGTAATCTATATTTCCATAAGGAGCAATATTTAAATAAGCTGTTAAAATCTCATCTTTAGTATATTTCCTGGCTAACTCAGCTCCCATAATAACTTCTTTAATCTTTTCAGGAATAGTTAAAGGATCTGCCCAGCCCTGATTTAATTTGGCAACCTGCTCAGTTATAGTTGATGCTCCCTGTAAACCATGTCCTAGATGCAGAATGTCGTGAATAGCGGCTCTAATTATCGAAGAAGGCTTAAAACCGTCATTTTGATAAAAAGTCTTATCTTCTATGGCTACTGTAGCCTCTTTAACATAATTTGATATTTGGTTACTACTTACCGGTATTCTTTTAATGTCATTGTAATCTTGCCAGAGAACGACTTTCCCGGTTCTGTCATAAAAAGTAATACTACCGCCCAACTTTTGATCGTATATGTTATTTAGATTAGGTATTTGCTGACTAAAGTAAGCAATGATTCCTATGCCAAGCAATATAAGTGCACAAAGCCCAACAGCGGCTACTTTTATAAATCTAATTAATCCTTGGCGATTAAACCAATAATTTTTGAATCTTTCCCATGGTGGCAGATGCTTACCGCTAGCTGTTCTTTTAAGAGGATTTAAATTATTCCATAATCCAAAACTCTTAGGAGCAGCTTTTTTACTGTGTCGTGTGCTCTTACTCTTCATTGAAACTTTGGGTATACTTCGCAATTGATTAGCCTATATTATGTTTCTGAGTATAAAATTAAAGTTTTATAAAATCGATTGTATTTAAATTATCCTTTGCACAAACGTTATCACGTTTATGCTAAATATAGTAGATATATTTTTATTGATAAAAAATATCAATTATATTTAAAACAACCGGCTGATTAATACTTTAATTTATTTAGCATAAAAATTACAAGACTTTTGGATAATTATTAACATTGCATCTGAGCATTTTTTTGTTACCAGAGTCTGTATCTGTTGATGAAATCGGACCAAAGCAATTACATGCTAACAAGGTATTAACAATAAGGCCACTATAGAACTCTGATAATTTCTTATGACTAGCTATTAACCAAGATGTTAAGTCTCTGTAGTTAGTCGTATCAGTTTCGATTGATTTTGGCGATAAAATTGATTCTGATAAGGATATAAGGCTGTCTTGTAGTTTTTCTACCTCCACCTCTTTAGCAACATCGTTGATAGTTTCTATGGTTATATCAAGTAGACCGCGTAAAATAGTGTAATCGACTTCCATAGCTAATTGATTTGTTTCTAATTCTTTGACTCGATCATCAGATTCGATGATTTTAGCAGCACAAAATATAATGAAAGGACATTTTTCACAACCCATATTTCTTTATTATATATATTGTTATCAATAGTTTCTCGATAAAGACTTATATATTAAAACGGCAATATATAATTGAAATTGAGAGGATCTCTATATTTAGGGTATATAAAATAAATGGCTGGTATATTTACTTTAATTGTTATCGGCTTGTCAGTTGGCTTAGGTAACTTCGCCGCATCTATAGCGATAGGTCTGCAGGGAATTGACAACAAATCAAGATCAAGGGTTACTATTGTTTTTGGTACTTTTGAAACCTTCATGCCCATAGTTGGTCTTATTATCGGCAAACAGTTGTCTATTTTTTTTGGTAATCATGCTAATTTAATTGGCGGTACCTTGTTAGTCTTAACTGGTTTATATGAGATTTATTCCTCTATTAGACATAAAGATAATATTAAAACTAAAGAATCTATAAGAAATTGGCGAAAATTAATTATCACCGGCTTAGCTTTAAGTATCGACAATCTAATAGTTGGCTTTAGTTTGGGTGCATATGGAGAACCATTGATCTTATCAGCTATAGTTATCGGTTTTATAAGCGTCTCTTTATCGTTATTAGGATTAGAAATTGGTAAAAAATTAGGCATAAAAGTTTATGAATATTCGGAAAGTATTAGTGGTGTAATATTGATGTTAGTTGGTTTAGCTATATCGTTTAAAGTTATTTAAAGACTTTTTATAGAAAGAAGAATATAATTTCAAACAGAATAGGTGATAATGAATAAAAGTATAACTATTGTTTATCTATTAGTTATGGTACTTACTGTAGTTATGGTTGATGTTCTGTTTTTTAGACACCATTTCTGGGAAAGATTAATATCAAATATTGGCATTGTTTTTATATATGTAGCTTTTTATCTAAGATTTCTAAAACATTAATTAGGACCAAATTAATCTTGTCTGAGTGTGTAATTATATCTTGATATTACAGTTTAAATTTTTTAAGTATAATCATAGATTATGAATACTGTCTTATTTGCTACTTCTAACCAAGAAAAATTACTTATAGCTAAGACTGTTGGCGCCAAATTCAACCTACAAATCAAACAAGCTGTTATTAATATTGATGAAATTCAAGGAGAAGATCCTGCCCTGATTATTAAAGATAAGGCAAAACGTGCATATCAATGCTTATCTAAATCAGTTGTAGTTAGCGATGATTTGTGGAACATACCTGCTCTTAATGGGTTCCCGGGACCTTATATGAAGTCAATCAATAAATGGTTTAAGGCTGAAGATTTTATAAGATTGATGGACGGTGTTAAAAATAGAACCATTATTTTACAACAGTATTTAGCATATTATGATGGCTCTAATATGAAAATTTTTAGTAATAATATATTCGGTAAAATTATAGACGAACCTCGTGGTCATAATGAAAACTCGCCTTGTATGTCAGTAATAATATTGAATGATGATAACGGAAAAACTATTGCCCAGGTTTTTGAAAATGATAAGCGATTAAAAATTAATCGCTATGAAAATCGGCCTGATGTTTGGCATAAATTTATCAATTGGTATGTTACATATTTAAAAACTAAAAATACCAAAATTATTTATGACTGAAAATCATAGCTATAATTACTGTCACAATCAATAAAAATATAGCGATGCCGATTCCTCCAAGGAATAGAGCCAATATAAACTTAACTGGTTTAACGGGTTTTCCATTAAGTTGTACGCCATATCTTTTCATTGCCTCTGATAACTCTTCAACTTGTTTGCTGCCTTTATATAAGGCCATAGCTTCAGAAACTGCAGCTACCGTGCTGCCAGCTCCAACTCCGGCAGCCCCTTGCGTTAAAAGCCCGGCACCTTGACTCGATAATCCTATTTTCATATCTATAGCAGTGTTATTTGGTTGATTTAGTTCTGCTAGTTGTTCTTTGCTAAACGACTTTGATATAGCTGTACCCCAACCATAAAAAACATATTTTTTGTTATCAATTAAGCAATGTACACCACCGTTCTTTGTAAAGTTTACTGAAACAGAACCACAAGGAACTGAAAAAATTGTTTCTTGATCAGTTTTCATTGAGAAAAATCCATTTTGAAGGCTAATTATAACAGGTAAAGTCTGTCGGCCATTCCACCGGCTTTTAACCCAGTATATACCTATTTTATAGGGTGCATCTGTTGTTAACGGAACAGCTTGTTTTTGATTTATAGGCGGCATTAATTTTTATATTTTTAGTTAGTTAATAATAATTATACTATTCAGTTTATATTATCTTCAAAAAAACCGCAAGTAAAGCGTATTTACTCACTACACGGAAAACTAAAATGTAATTATTTCTAAGAGCTTATTAGATTATTGTAACTTCGCTAATATGGATATATGCATTTAAAAATCTAATCTTGTTATATTTATTCTATTGGCAACATGTCGAGGTGTAAATAATTGATGGCCAAGATTATTAATAATATGCACCAGATCATATCTATATAAATGAGCTATCGATAATATATTCTAAATATAGATATGTTTAATCAAAAATAACATCTAGAATATTTTTAACATTTTATGTTTTCTTTAGGATCTCTATAGCTTTAGACAATATTCTTTTAACTTGTTCAGTGTTTAATCCAAGTTCATCACTAATTTCTTCTGGTGATCTGATTCTATCGGTCTTATAGACCGAATCATAGACGTATTACGGTAGAATATGATTCTGCTATTGAATTTAGAGCGACTTTTATGGTTTTACATAATACATTATCGTCTATTTTGCTAGATTCGTTCAAATCAATAAGATTCGTTATTTTTATGAACATAAATAGAAATTCTTACATCTTTCTTAATTTTTTAAGAACACACTTGGGTAACGCGAGAGTATATAAGGCAAAATTTATCAATAGTCCGA
>JAJZKE010000008.1 GCA_021809645.1 bacterium
ACGATGGAAAAATGTACAGTATGGTGTACTAAGTACAAGAGTTGTAATTTAGAGATTGCGAGATTGTCTATTGAAGTAGGGTCACAAAAAAAGTGACAATCATTCATCCAATATTACATGCACTGACTATCTCGGGCATTATGACTTGGGATATTTTGTGGTCACTTATTTTAGGCTTTACATTATCGGCCATTATTCAGGCAGTGGTGCGCAAGAAGACCATTGCTCGTTTATTGGGAAAAGACAACTTAAAGACTAATGCCACTGCAGCTGGATTAGGTATTGCTAGTTCTTCTTGTTCATATGCGGCTGTAGCCATATCTCGATCACTATTCCGTCAAGGTGCATCATTTATAAACTCGATGATATTTGAAATTGCCAGCACTAATCTAATAATTGAGTTGGGAATCATTATGGCCATATTATTAGGCTGGCAGTTTACACTGGCCGAATTTGTTGGTGGTCCATTAATGATTATTTTGATTGCTGTTTTTTATCGTATTTTCTTACGCAAAAAATTAATCGAAGAAGCTCATAAACAAGCTAACATTGGTGTTGCCGGTTCGATGGAAGGACACGCCGCTATGGATATGTCAATCGGCCGTAAAGGAACTTTACTACAGCGTTTGTGGTCGGCGGAGGGGTTAACTAGTATCAGTCATATTTTTGTCATGGAGATAGTTGCTGTCTGGAAAGATATAGTCGGTGGGTTGTTGCTTGCCGGTGCAATTGCTGCTTGGGTACCCGAAAATTGGTGGAAGACATTATTTTTCAGCAGTCATCACAACTGGTCTGTTATTTGGGGGCCAATCATTGGGCCAATCATATCTTTGTTGTCTTTTGTTTGTTCAATTGGTAACGTGCCACTTGCCGCGGTATTGTGGAATGACGGCATCAGCTTCGGCGGGGTCATGTCATTCATCTTCGCCGACCTTATAATTATTCCTATCTTGCTAATTTACCGTAAATACTATGGTACTAAGATGATGCTATTTATTCTGGGAAGTTTTTACTTAACGATGGTAGTAGCTGGCTGGTTGACCGAGCTTATACTAAATAGTTTTGGCTTAGTACCAAAGATTCATCATGTTGCCGCCATATCAACCCATTATTTATCATTTAACTACACTACGATACTTAATATTATATTTCTATCTATTGCTGCCTGGTTGTTTTATCGGTTCGTTAAGACAGGAGCACTTTCGATGTTAAAAATGATGGCAGGTGGTCCATCATCACACAATGGATCACATAAATCTCAGCACTGCTAGCTAATACTATCCATTGAATAATATCCTAGGGCAGTGTAAAAGTTAATATCTTTATATATAAAATAAAATGATTGTAAAAAATTAGTTTTAAAATTATCTGGTTTATGAATTGATGAAAATATCTCAATTTTATAAAAAAGATATTGACCTAAATAACGGCCAGTATATAATAGTTAGGTAGCTAAGTAATATTGGTATATGCCTAAGTCAGAATTGGTACGTTTAATAAAAAGACTAAGTGTTCTAATGAACCAACGTATTGATGATGTTCTTAAGATTCACGGAATGGCTCGAAGTCAATTCCAAGTTTTATATTTTATTAACAAATCAATAAGTTTGCCCCAAAAAGATTTATTGGAATCACTTGCCGTTGAACCCGCTACTTTAAGCGGTTTGATCGATACTTTAGAGAATAAAGGGTTGGTTAAACGTAGCGTATTAGCCAGCGATAAACGTAGTAAAAACATAGAGCTAACAAAATTAGGTAAGAAGACTATTGCTAGCATTCCTCATCCAGGTTTAATCATTGAAAACATTATGTTTAAAGATGTTAAAGAGAGCGATAAGAATAACTTTAAAAAAACTATTATAAAAGTTATTGAGAATCTAGAAGTAAGCGAATTAACAAAGTAAAGGAGAATTATGTCAAAATCAGCACTATTAGTTATGGATGTTCAAAATGCCATAGTTGGCAACATCGATAAAGCGGAAGAATATATAGCAAGAATTAAAGAAGCTGTTGAAGCTGCACATCATTTTAAAATACCTGTCATTTTTATTGTTGTCGGTTTTCGAAAAGGTTATCCAGAAATAAATCCTAACAATAAAATGTTTAAAGCTATTAGTGAACGTTTTTCAGAAAATAGCATGGAACAAACAAGTTCTGGTTCTCAGCCAGTCATTAAACCTCAAGAAAATGATTTAGTGATTGCTAAAAAAAGAATCAGTGCCTTTGCTGGAAGTGATTTAGAGATGATATTAAATGCTCAGGGAATTAACGAGTTAATACTTTGCGGTATTTCAACGAGTGGCGTAGTTCTTAGTACTCTTCGTTATGCGGCTGATAAAGACTACAAAATAACTGTTTTAGCTGATGGCTGCGCTGATCATGACGATGAAGTAAATAGAGTTCTATTAGAAAAAGTTTTTCCTAGACAAGCCGAAGTCATGACTATCAACGAGTGGCAAAAATTAATAAAAGATAAATAATTAAAGATAAAATGTTAAAGACAATTCTAAAGCACGCAGATAAGCAAAGTCCTCACTACAAATGGATTGCACTTAGCAATACAACGCTAGGCATGCTAATGGCTGCCCTAAACGCCACTAGCTTGATAATAGCTTTGCCTGTAATTTTTCGTGGTATTCATATTAATCCATTAAGTCCTAATAGCTTCACTTATCTATTGTGGATATTACTAGGTTATATGTTGGTAACAGCTGTGCTGGTTGTAACTCTAGGTCGATTGGGTGATATGTTTGGTCGAGTGAAAATGTATAACCTAGGCTTCATCATCTTCACTATCGGTGCCTTAGCTGCTTCACTGACCTGGAGCCATGGTTCTGCTGGTGCCCTCGAATTAATAATTTTCCGGATGGTTCAAGCAGTAGGCGGAGCTTTACTGATGGCCAATTCAGCCGCTATTTTGACTGATGCATTCCCTGAAAATCAGCGAGGAATGGCACTTGGTGTTAACCAAATTGCTGCCATGGCGGGTTCTTTTATTGGTATCTTAGTTGGTGGCTTTCTTGCGCAATTCTCTTGGCAGTGGGTATTTTTATTCAATGTTCCAATAGGTATTATCGGCGCTATTTGGTCATACGTAGCACTTAAAGAAATAGACGTATTTCATCCAGCTAAAATCGATTGGTTGGGCAATATAGCTTTTGCTGCTGGTTTAGCAACTTTGTTAGTGGGCATTACTTACGGCATAAAACCATACGGTACATCAGCTATGGGCTGGGGCAATCCTTTCGTAATTGACATGATAATAATCGGCATAGTTTTGTTAATTATTTTTGTGTTGATCGAAAGAAAAGTAAAACAACCAATGTTTAATCTCCATCTTTTTCGGATTAGAGCATTTACTGCTGGCAATACAGCCGGTCTGTTAGCTGCTATTGGTCGTGGTGGTCTGCAATTTATGTTAATCATGTGGCTACAAGGCATTTGGTTGCCACTTCATGGTTATGCTTTTACCCAGACGCCTCTATGGGCTGGGATATATATGTTGCCAACGACTGGCGGTTTTTTAATAGCCGGACCTTTATCAGGATATTTATCTGATAAATATGGAGCTCGTCCATTTGCTACTGCCGGCATGGTCCTAGCAGCTATAAGTTTTGGATTGATGATGTTATTACCAGTCGATTTTCCATATTGGGCATTTGCCATAATATTGCTATTTAACGGACTATCGTTCGGTATGTTCTCGTCGCCAAATACAGCTGGCATCATGAATTCTGTTCCAGCTCGTTTTAGGGGAGCAGCATCTGGTATGCGGGCTACATTTCAAAATGTCGGTATGCCATTATCAATTGGAGTTTTCTTTAGCTTAATGATAATTGGTTTAACTGCTAAAGTTCCTACAAGTATTTATAAAGCCTTAACTTCAAATGGTATCCCAGCAACTTTAGCTAGTCATCTAGCACATTTACCGGCGGTAAGTTATTTATTCGCTGCTTTTTTGGGCTACAATCCACTTAAGACTCTATTGGGTCCAGCCGTTCTAAATAAACTTAAACCGAGTGCTGTAGCTCACTTAACTTCAAAAGAATATTTTCCTCAGATTATCGGCCAACCATTTAAACACGGACTAATAATAGTATTAAGTTTTGCTATTGCTGCTTGTTTAGTAGCTGCTATAGCTTCATGGTTAAGGGGCGGTAAATATATTCATCAAGAAGAAATTTAAATAAGTATTTTAATGTGTTAAAGCTTGCATTTAAGTTTTTTAGGGGTTAGATTAACTCAATCTAGAGGAGTTAACGTTGATCTTTGAAAAGTTACCGGTACCAGATAGAGTGATTAGTGAGAACCTTTATCGTGCTCAATCTGTCGGCTTAGTTGCTGCTCATGCTGCAGTCTTGCTTCTTGAAGAATATACAGGCAAAGATAATATATTTGATGAAGCTCAATTAGCTAAATTTCGACAAAAGTTTTATGAAGACAAGCTTCTAAAATGGCTCGAAGAAAGAATAGACGGTAACTATAACGACGAACGGAGTCGTCAGCCAGGCCTTAGGGCTTTAGTCCGTTCAACGGCTGCCATACAAACAATTAAAGAAAATTTTATTGATCGATTAGCGAATAATTTTAACGGTGTTAATTTAGAAAGCATCAAAGCAACAAAAACAGGCGAACAATTATATATTTTAGGTATGCCAATAGGTGGCTATTCTTATCTAAGGCAGTACCACGGCAGAGAAGTAATAATCTTTACTGATATGGTAGAAATGAATGGTTTCGATAAGGTTAAGCCACTTAAGCCAATTGCCAGGGAAGTTGTTGTAAATTGTAGCGATGTTATAACTATAGCTTGCGAAGAAAGCGGTGAATATTGGCAAAACCAAAATTACCATATTGATGGTAGAAAAAAATAAAAAAAGATCGGCTTTTATTAAATTCTTATATTTTTTTAAGTTTCGCTATATATTTTAGAGATATCTTAAAATAATAACTGATTTGGTTGCAGACCGATTTAGTTGTTTAATAGAGCATACAACTTATTATGGAACATTTTTTAGTATCAGAGATTAGCAATCACGGTTATCTAGCTATATTTATTTTAATGACTCTCGAATCTGCCTGTATTCCCATACCAAGCGAAGTAGTTATGTTGTTTGGCGGTGCTTTAGCTTCAGGTATAGTGATTGCCGGTACTCAAACACACCTTGGTGTTTTTCAGGTTGCTCTAATCGGTACTCTAGGTAATCTAGCGGGATCTTTGATAGCTTACTGGGTTGGTCGTACTGGTGGCCGAGCTTTAGTAGAAAAGTGGGGAAAGTATGTGCTTTTGCGACACAAAGATCTTGATAAAGCAGAATCATTTTTTGAAAAAAGAGGTGAAGTAGCTGTTTTAATTAGTCGAATATTACCAGTTATTAGAACATTTATTAGTTTTCCAGCCGGTATTGCTGAAATGCCTATCTTAAAATTTAGTTTGTTTACAATTATTGGTAGCCTACCCTGGACTTTTGCTTTAGCTTACGCTGGTAAAGCGTTAGCTGGTAATTGGCAAAACGTTTCAAAATATTCAACACCGGTCAGCATAGTCTTTGGCGTGATAATAGTGGCCATTATTGCTTGGTGGTACTGGAAGAGAAGAACTGCCCAACAAACAATTAAAGCAGATAGCTGAATCATTAGAAATATAAATTAATAAAAGCAGTATTTTGTAAATATCTTTACAGATGTTTATCAGTATTGAGATATATAATAACTCTAAATCTTGGAAAAACTTTTAAGAAAGGAGACACCATAATGGGTAAACTTTTATTATTTTTGTCACTTTTAAGCATGGTTATACTGCTAATTGGCTCAGTTTTAGCTCCAGAATCATCAACGATGTGGCTTGCTAGCACGTCTTTATCTTATGATATTGCACGATTAATATTCTCAGGTGGTCTCATAGCTTTGTTATTAACAAAAGCTCCAAGGAAAATGTTGGTTAGGGTAATTACTGGAGTTATGGCCTTTGTTATAGTCATACTAAGTCTTTACATGACTTACCAAGGATCAATTAAATTATTAGATGGAATGTCCTTTGCTGCTGCTGCCTTATCAATGGGAGTTGCTGCTTTAGAAGTTGGCTATGACCCGACTAACCTATACAAAAAGATTATTGGATACCGTCAACACAGTAAATTTGAGAATATTTAAAAACAAGTTAAGTATATATTAAAAAATACTTGTCAAAGTATATAGTTAGATCTATCATAAGCGTATAGGTTTAAAAAGCGCAAAAAAACAAAAAAGGAATAGAATATGAAAGTACAAGATCAATTATCCTTTGAATTGGTTAACAGTTCAGAAGGAGATATATCTAAAGTAGATAAGCTCTTAAAGAAGTTATAAATTATTAACTATCACTAAAAGTAATACTCGAGAATAACTATGGTACCAGGGGCGAGGATCGAACTCGCGACCTCAGGCTTATGAGTCCTGCGCTCTAACCAGCTGAGCTACCCTGGCGTAAAAAACAAAAAAATCTCTAATATTTTTTAGGAGATTGCTTCAATTATATCAGAGTTTATAACCGTTACTTAGTCAGCAAAAGATAAAGATAATATATCATTTTAGCCATTACGGTTGTATTTATTGATGACCATAACCTAGAATAGGTATAAAGAATAATAGCTTGATATAAACTAAGATCATGATGTTAAGTCCGATAAGAGGTAAATACGTTATTGCAGTTAGTGGCGGAGTTGATTCAATTGTGCTTCTTAACCTATTAGTAAAGCAATCAAAAAATACCGATCTTAAGATTATAGTTGCTCATTTTGATCATGGTATACGTAAAGATTCACTAAATGATCTTCGATTCGTTAAAGACCTAACTACTAATTACGGGTTAAAGTTTTATTCTAAACAAGGCTTTTTAGGCAGTACAGCGAGTGAACAAAAAGCCCGTCAGGCGCGTTATAGTTTTCTTAACGAAGTTGTCAAAAAAGAGCAGGCAGATGGTTTAATCACTGCTCACCATCAAGATGATTTAATTGAAACAGCGATTATTAATATTATTCGCGGGACAGGACGTAAGGGGTTGTCGTCATTATCATCAGAAGCTAAATTGCTTCGACCGTTATTGGACTACCCTAAATCAAGAATTATTAAATATGCCCAAAAAAATAATCTCCAGTGGCGAGAAGATCCAACTAATTTAGACACTCAATACCTTAGAAACTATATTAGGCATAATATTATGCCTAAACTAGACAAAAACAGTCGAACACATCTTGTTAATCTAATCAAAAAACAAGCTGAGCTTAACTATCAAATTGACAAACAGCTAACTAACATTTTAAATTTAAAGTCTGAACAAAAAGAACTATCGAGAATTTGGTTAAATAGTTTAGATTATATGTTAAGCAAAGAAGTATTAGCAGTTTGGCTTAGACAAAACGGTATAACTAATTTTGACCGTTATACTATTGAGCGCTTATCATCTCAACTAAAAACCGTTAGTAACAACAAAAAAGTTGATGTTCTTGGTGGTTGGCAAGTTATATTAACTAGAAATAATTTGGCACTCGAACACTCAGAGCGCTATCAAAATTAATAAATAGGCAGTATAATATTTTGGACATGGATAGAAACAGATTAAATTCAAACAGGCAAAAGGGCCCCAATAATCGTTATGGGATGAGAAATGCTGGCTTCATAGCATTAATTATTTTGCTCCTTTTGGTGCTTTATTCAGCTTTTCATCAGCCAAGCAATCTGAAGACTATACCAATTACTACAGCTATTAAAAATGCTAACTCTGGTGAGTACTCTAAGTTTGCGGTTAATGGCAACGAAGTTCAGATTACAGTTAAAGGTCAATCTAAGCCTACCTTAAAAACTTACGAAGAACCAAACGCTACACTTAAAACAGAAGGTCTTAATTATTCCAAGGTAACGGTTAGTTCTTCACCTCAAACAAGCAGTTCGTCTACTTGGATCGGTATATTAGAAACAATTGGACCAGTAATCGCCATAGGTGTCATTTTATACATTATGATGAAAAGTGCTCAAGGCCAAGGAAATCAAGCATTAAGCTTTGGTAAAAGTCGGGCTAGACTTTATGGTAACGAGAAAGACAAAGTTAATTTTAAGGATATAGCTGGATCAGAAGAAGCTAAACAAGATCTTGAAGAAGTAGTCGAATTCCTGAAGTTTCCTAAAAAATTTGCTAGCGTAGGCGCTCGTATTCCTAAAGGAGTATTGTTAGTTGGTCCTCCGGGAACAGGTAAAACGATGTTGTCTAGAGCAGTTGCCGGCGAAGCTAATGTTCCTTTCTTTAGTATCTCTGGATCAGAATTTGTTGAAATGTTTGTCGGAGTAGGTGCCAGTCGAGTTAGAGACTTATTTGCTAAAGCCAAGAAGAATTCGCCATGTATTATCTTTATTGATGAAATTGATGCTGTCGGTCGAAGGCGAGGTAGTGGTATGGGCGGCGGTCATGATGAGCGTGAACAAACACTTAATCAGATATTAGTTGAAATGGACGGTTTCGAACAAGGTCAGAATGTTATTGTTTTAGCGGCTACTAACCGAGCTGATGTTCTTGATCCAGCTCTATTAAGGCCAGGTCGATTTGATCGTCGAGTTAATATTGGTTTACCTGACCGTAAAGATAGAGAGGCAATATTAAAGGTTCATTATGCCAAAAAACCTTTGGCTAAAGCAGTTGATCTAGATGCTTTGGCTGCCAAAACAGCTGGTTCTTCAGGAGCTGATTTAGCTAATATAGCTAACGAGTCAGCAATTATTGCCGCCCGGAATAGTCATAGTCAGATAACCCAAGAAGATGTCACTGAAGCTTTTGAAAAAGTTGCCATTGGTCCAGAAAGAAAGAGCAAAGTAATGACCGATAGTGACAAGATTACTACTGCTTATCACGAAGCAGGTCATGCCTTAGTCGGGCATGTTTTACCAGATAGTGATCCAGTTCACAAAGTTACGATCATTCCAAGAGGAGGAACGGGCGGTGTAACTTGGTTTATACCACCAGAAGACCGTTTGTTTATATCGCTTGTTCAATTTAAAGATATGTTAGCTCGTGGCATGGGTGGTCGAATAGCTGAAGAAATAATCCTAGGACCGGATAAGATTACCACTGGGGCTAGTAATGATCTCCAAAATGCTGCCGAGATAGCTAGAGATATGGTCATCAACCAGGGAATGGGTAAGAAATTAAGGGATCAAGTCTTTAAGCATGACGATGGTATGATGCTTGATCGTTTAGTTCATGAAAGAGAATATTCGGATGAAACAGCTAAGGTAATTGACGACGAAGTTGAAAATCTAATTACTGAAGCAGCTAACAGAGCTAGAACTGTTATCAAGGCTAATCTTAAATATCTGGAGAAACTTAAAGATTTACTACTTGAAAAAGAAACCGTTGAAGCTGCAGAAGTTACTGAAGTTCTTAAGGGTGCAAAAATGCCTTCCTCGGCGGCACTTTATTAATTTTTTTAAAAACATCTACCAAGATCAGGATTAACTCTTTATACTGTTTTAGTAAGTATGAAAAGTACCAATAAAACAATCGGCTCCAAAATATCTCGAGTCAGCATTTCTAATGTTGCTGCTCTATTAATGGTATCGACTTTGGCTACTCAAATATTAGGTTTTCTAAGAACGAAGCTGGTTAACGCCAACTTTCCAATCGTTGGTCCTCATAGTACTGATGCCTATTTTGCCGCTTTCAATATTCCAGATTTCTTTTATTTTACCTTGTCAGCTGGTGCCTTAGGCGTTGCGTTAATACCTATTTTAGCTGAAAGATATTCTAAAAGCGGTACCAAATCAGTTTGGGAATTATCCAACTCATTGTTAAATTTGTTATCAATCATAACTCTTGGAATAGGTGTCATAATCTTTATTTTTGCTGGTTGGATGATCCACCATATAGTTGCTCCAGGTCTTCCGCCAGTTGAAGCGAAAACAGCTACAACAATCATGCGTTTTTTAGCCTTCAACCCTTTTATCTTTACTATCTCAGGTATATTAACATCAGTTCAACAGACATTTGGTAGGTTCTTTTTTTACGCTATAGCACCGCTTTTCTATAACGCTTCAATTATAATTTCGATCTTCATTTTTAAAGACAATATTGGTTTGGTGGGCTTAGGCATCGGTGCTTTAGCTGGAGCTCTATTGCAGTTACTGATAGTCGGCATCGGTGCTTTTCATTCTAATTTTCATTGGTCATTTTCAATCAGGTGGAAAAGCAAAGACTTCAAAACAGTTCTCAGGAACTTGCCTCCTAGATCACTGGATCAGGGTATGGATCAAGTTGAAGATATTATTGAAACTCATCTAGCCAGTGGTTTAGGCTCAGGCTCAATTACTAACTTTAACAACGCCTATGTATTAAGCACGGCACCAATTTTGTTATTAGGTACTGCCATATCAACAGCAGCTTTTCCGAGACTTAATCATCGATTGAGCCAAGGTCGACCTGATCTGTTTCGAAAAGATTTCCTTAAAGTTATTAGAGCCATGATATGGCTAGCTGCTCCGATTGTTGTTATTGGCTACTACTGTCGTGGTTACTTAGCTCGCTTAATCTATACTCAAGGCAATGCTCAAATATCTTCAATTTTCGGATATATGATAGGTGCCATTTTCTTTGGAATTATGTACGCTATCATATCAAGGTGGTTTTATGCCCATAAAGATACTAAAACTCCTTTAATAGTTTCAGTCTTTACAATTATTCTTAATATTATTCTAGCTTATACTTTATCAAGACCATCAAATTACGGAGTCGAGGGTTTGGCTTTAGCCCAATCAATAGTTGCTGGAACTGAAGTTGTTGCTTTAACGATAATAATGATTATTCGTGATCATAAATTGTTTGATTGGAAGTTTATTAGTGGCGTTATTCGTATTGCTTCAGTAACCGGTTTTAGCGTTGTCGCTGGCTTCATCATGATTTCTTTATTGCCTTTAGAAATCAGCGATAAAGGATTTTTCCAGCTAGGAGGTCGAGTAGCCCTAATAGCCTTAGTGGTCTTGATAGTTCATATCGGTATATCTTCACTCTTTGACTTAGAAGAAGTAAAACCTCTCTTTAATCGATTAAAGAGATTTATCTTAAAGCCAATTCACTGGCAAGTATAATCACCATGAACCCTAAATTAATACGAAACTTCTCAATTATTGCCCATATTGATCACGGCAAATCAACATTGGCCGACAGGTTAATGGAAATAACTAAAACAGTTGAAAAACGAAATATGAAAGAGCAGTTGCTCGATAAAATGGATCTTGAGCGAGAAAAGGGTATAACTATTAAATTAGCGCCAGTTAGAATGGATTATAGCGGGCACGAACTTAATTTGATTGATACTCCTGGCCATGTCGATTTTAGTTATGAAGTATCACGAAGTTTACAAGCATGCGAAGGAGCAATTTTAGTTGTTGACGCTACTCAGGGTATTCAAGCCCAAACTCTAGCCAATGTTTATCTAGCAATAAATCTTGGACTAGTAATTATCCCGGTGATTAATAAAGTGGATTTACCGGCAGCAGATGTTGCTAAAACAACAGAAGAAATCATCTCATTACTAGGCGTATCTAAAGACGATATTTACTTAATATCAGCAAAAACTGGCCTAGGAGTTAATCAATTGCTTGATGGCATTATTTCTAAAATACCTCCTCCGAATATTGGTGATCAAAGCGGTACCAGATGTTTAATATTTGACTCATACTATGATGATTATCGCGGCGTTATTCTTTATGTTCGTATTTTTGACGGACAGATTTCAAAGAATGACAATATATTAATGATGGCCACCAAAGCCGAAGGCCAGGCTTTAGAAATCGGAGTCTTAAAACCCGATAATACACCAACAAACAAACTCATTAGCGGTGAAATAGGCTATATAGTTACAAACCTTAAGACAACTCATGATGCCAGAGTTGGTGATACTATCACCTTAAAGAACCAACCTGCAAAACAACCACTTTCCGGTTATCAGGATATTCGTCCTTTTGTATATGCTGGGTTTTTTCCAACCTCAAACGAACATTATCAAGAACTTAAAAACTCAATTGAAAAGTTGTCATTAAGCGATTCCTCACTTCAGTTTTCAACCGAGAATTCTCCAGTCCTAGGATTTGGTATTAGAATTGGCTTTTTAGGATTATTGCATATGGATATAGTCAGAGAAAGGCTAGAAAGAGAATACAACCTTGATCTAGTAGTCACCAATCCTTCTACTGACTATATCGTGACGCTGACTAATGGTATTGTTAAAGACATTAAAAGTGCGGCTGATTTACCAGATGTTTCTTCGGTAAGTGAGATTAAAGAGCCGTGGATAAAAGGTGAAATTGTTGTTCCAGTTGAATATGTCGGTGCGGTTATTCAGCTAATAACTTCCAAACGTGGTATTCAAACCAATATTAGTTATGTCGATAAAAGAGCTCTTATTGGCTTTAATGCTCCTTTAGCGAATCTCTTAACTGATTTCTATGATCAGCTCAAAAGTATTACCAGTGGCTTTGGATCATATAATTATGAGCTAGATGGTTATAGGGCCGAAGATCTAGTTAGGCTAGACTTTTTAATAGCATCCGAAAGAGTTGATTCTTTAAGTATTATCGTTCATCGATCAGAAGCAGAAAGCATAGGCCGCCAAACAGTAAAAAAACTGAAAGATATAATACCTAGACAAAATTTTCAAGTGGCGATTCAAGCTGCCATTGGCGGCCGAATAATAGCTAGAGAAGATCTCAGTGCTTATAGAAAAGATGTAACTATCGGACTATATGGTGGCGACGTTAGCCGAAAAAAGAAAGTCCTAGCTAAACAAAAAAAGGGTAAAGCTAGGCTTAAACGTTTCGGTAAAGTCGATATTCCGGCTGAAGCTTTTAGTGTCATGATTCGAAGGGATTAGAATATTGTCAAAAATTAATCTTAGGACTACAATTGCTACTGCAAAAATTAGAAAATAAAAGATGTTTTTAAGTAAATCCATATTTATTAAAAAGAGCGTAGAATTACTTACTCCATCCACTATCAGTGCGATTTTTTCTGTCACAGCTAGTATGATCTTTACTATTGGCGTTATATTCATTAATCGTTATCGCCCCGGAAGTCTAGATTTAACGACTGTCTATAACGGCTTTAGCGATAAACTAACAGGTACAATTTTACAAAACAGTATAGTACAAAACCTTACTCAAGCATCAGTAGTGTTATTGGCTACATTGGCTGTTATTTTGGTTATTTTTGATTTATATAAGCAAACGAAAAACAAAAACTATCAGAAGGCTTTACCTAAAATATTAATTCATATTATTTTACGTATTATATCTTTATCAATCTGGGCAGGATACTTATTTGTCTTATTTAACTACATTTTTCCGTATTGTACCGAACTAGCTATTAGGTCAACCGTAGCTGCCAGTACACTTTTAGTGATCGTCTACATTACCTTAACAATGATAATTAACGCTGCTGCAATTGAAGTTAACGTTATATTTCTAAGATTACTTTTCCTAAAAACCAGACTATTTCCTGGACTTTAATTGATGGTTTGATTTGTCGCTAGCAAACCCTTTTGCTATAAATTACATATGGAAGATCTTCAAATTAAAATTATATCGTATAAGCCTAATAAAAAAGCCATAGCCTTAGTTAGCCAAATACAATTCCTGGTTATAGCTGGTCCAACTGCTTCTGGCAAAAACACTCTTATAAACGAGCTCTTAAAAACTAATTTGTTTATACCAATCATTACTCATACAACCAGACCACCTAGAATAAATCTTGGTGTACCAGAAAAAGAAGGTAGCGAATATCATTTTATAACAGATGAAGAAGCTATCAAAATGCTCGACGATCAGCAATTTATTGAAGTTGCCTATACTCACGGTCATCTTTACGGTACATCGATTCAAGAGTTCCAACACGCCTATCGAAAAGAAAAAATTGCTATCGCGGATATTGACATTAAAGGTGTTAAAACGTATCGCCTGTTGTCAGATAAAATTATCCCTATTTTTTTAATGCCTCCGAGTTTTAATGTTTTAATTGAACGTTTAATAAAGAGATATGGTTCTACTGAAGCAACACAGGACATTCAAGTCAGACTAACAACAGCTATAGATGAACTTTATGAGATGCTTAACGACGACTATTATTATGTTATCGTTAATCACAATATTAAAGATTCAACTAAAAAAGTACTTGATATCCTTAAAGGTAGGGTTAGTTTAAAGTCAGACTACGAGGTTAATAAATTGGCCAAACAAATAATTCAACAAATTAAGGCATATTTGGCTAACTTACCAACTGCTTAGCACTCTTGACGCTTGAGTGCTAAAAGCGATATAATTCAGATAATATTGAAGAATTACTATGACTGATCGCCAACAAAATATATTAAACGCCATTGTTGAACAATACGCCGAAGTTGCAAGTCCGGTAGGTAGTAGTTTATTGGCCAAGGTTTTTAGAGTTTCTTCGGCTACCATTAGAGCTGAAATGGCTGAACTTGAGAGACTAGGCTATATCTGCCAACCACATACTAGTGCTGGCCGCATTCCGACTGATAAAGGTTATCGATTCTATGTTAATGCACTATCTGAAAATCCAAAATTAGAAATAAGTGAAAGAAGATCAGAAAAAGCTTTAGCATCACGCGTCCAACATGGTGGTGCACCAGAAAGAATGATTCGTAATGCTGTCGATACGTTAGTTGAATTAACACATAATCTTGGATTAGCTACCATCGGCAATCAGTTATATATGAGCGGTCTAAGTAATTTATTTGGCCAACCAGAATTCATTAATGGTATGCAAGTCCAACAAGTTGCTAGATTACTTGATAATCTGGAACCATGGCTTAGAGAAGCGGCTCCCAATAAGCCTTTAAGTGTCTATATAGGTCAGGAGAACCCTATCGGACGAACTGCTGGCTGTAGCTTAATAATCAGTCGCTTTAGGGGTCCTTTTAGTGATCGTAGCTATATAGGTACACTTGGACCAACCAGACAAAGTTATCGAGAAGTTATGAACTTAGTTAGTTTAGCTGGACAAGAGTTAGAAGAGTTATTAATAGGAGATGAAAATTAATGGCTACCAACCCGAAGAAAAAACTAACTAAAGAAGAACATCAAATCGAAGAACTCAAACAGCAATTAGCTGAAATAACAGAAGCTTTGCAAAGAGAAAGAGCAGATGCTACTAACGTTCGAAGACGTGCCGAAGAAGATAGGCTTAGAATGGCTAGCTATTTTAAAGCTAGTGTTATCAAGGAACTGCTACCTTTTGTTGATAATTTTGATCGTGCCTTGAGCAATACTCCAAAAACAAACGAAAAAGCTTTTACGGACTGGTTGCAAGGATTGAATGGCGTTAATAAGCAGCTGTGGCAAACTCTACAATCACTAGGTGTAAAAAAGATTGAAACGATCGGCCAAAAATTTGACCCTAAATATCACGAAGCAGTCCAAATGGATTCTGAAAGTGAGGGATCCGAAGAAGTTATAACCGAAGAATTCATGTCTGGCTACACCATTGATGATGAAGTTATTCGCCATGCCATGGTTAAAGTAGCGATGCGTTAATTTAAGACTCTAGTTAATTACTTTTATGAATTGGATGACCAATTGCAGAACTACCAGCTAATAATATTTGTTCACCAGGTTGTAAATTGTTAGGATTTTTGCCAGGAATTTGGGCAGTAATATTTTGTTCAGCTTTATATAATTTCTCTGGATTGTTAGCAATACTTTGGCCTTGAGCACTTGCAATACTCCAAACAGTATCACCAGGCTGTACAGTATAACTTTTGGTATCAGCTTGTATCTGTTGTTTAGTTAAAGTAGGCCCGTGAAGCTCGTCATTAACAGTACCCCTGACAGCATTAACAGCATTTTCTCCAAGATGTACAGCATCTCTAGCAGCGTTATATGCACCAAAAAGCGATAGGGCAGCAAAACCTAGTCTGGCAATAAGGTGCTTGTCTTTCCTTTTCTCAGGGTCAAGTAACGGTGCATTTAATAACTTATTATATAATCTATCTAACTTCATACATATACAGTAGCACATAATACCAAAACGGTCAAGCTTATTATACAATACTTTATATAAGTTAGCACTCTTGACTTATGAGTGCTAATTATCTATTCTATTTATATACCTAGCAATCTAATATATAGACTGCTGAGAAATTCTTTAGGTAACAATTAAAGGAGAACTAAATGGGCAAGATAATTGGTATCGATCTTGGAACAACTAACTCAGCTATGGCTGTCATGCAATCAGGTAAACCCGAGATTATTGCTAATAGTGAAGGAAATAGAACAACTCCTTCTGTCGTCGCCGTTAATAAGAATGGCGAGAGATTAATCGGTCAGGTTGCCAGACGACAACAAGTTACTAATTCCAAAAATACAATTTATGAAGTAAAAAGATTAATTGGTCGCAATTGGAACGATAAGGAAGTCCAACGCGATCTTAAATTGATGGGCTACGAAATCGTTAAAAGCGGTAACGGCGTTAAAGTTAAAATGGCTGATAAAGAATATAGCCCTGAAGAGATTAGTGCTATGGTCCTCGGCAAGCTTAAAGCTGATGCTGAATCGTTCTTGGGAGAAAGTGTTAGTGAAGCAGTTATTACCGTTCCAGCCTACTTTGATGATAGCCAGAGACAAGCAACTAAAGATGCCGGTAAAATAGCTGGTCTGGAGGTTAAAAGAATCATTAACGAGCCAACGGCAGCAGCTTTAGCTTATGGTCTAGATAAGGCTAAGAATAAAGATGAAAAGATTGCAGTTTACGATCTAGGTGGTGGTACATTTGATATTTCAATCCTGGAGCTTGGAGATGGAGTTTTTGAAGTTAAATCAACAAACGGTGATACACATTTGGGTGGCGCAGACTTTGACCGTGTAATCATCAACTACTTCGCTGATGAATTTAAAAAGGAACATGGTATCGACATAACTGACGATAAAGCTGCTATGCAACGTCTTAGAGATGAAGCTGAAAAAGCAAAGATCGAACTTTCAACAGCTCAAGAAATCGATATTAATTTACCATTCTTAACAGCTGATTCAGAAGGTCCGAAACACTTTGAGCATAAATTAACCAGAGCTAAACTAGAGAGTTTGGTAGCTGATTTAATTGAAAAGACAGCCGAACCATGTGAAAAAGCTCTCAAAGACGCTAAATTAAAAGCTAGCGACATTGATGCAGTGGTTTTAGTTGGTGGTATGACAAGAATGCCAGCCGTTCAAGAAAAAGTTAAGAAAATATTTTCTAAAGATCCCATGAAGGGTGTTAATCCTGACGAGGTTGTTGCTGTTGGTGCTGCTATTCAAGGCGGGGTATTACAGGGTGATGTTAAAGACGTTCTACTTCTAGATGTTACTCCACTTTCATTGGGTATTGAAACAATGGGTGGTGTGATGACTAAACTAATTGAGCGTAACACTACTATTCCAACGTCTAAATCAGAGGTTTTCTCAACTGCTGCCGACAATCAGCCTCAAGTTGAAATTCACGTTGCTCAAGGTGAAAGAGAAATGATTGATGGTAATAAGTCATTAGGTCGATTTATTCTAGATGGTATTGCCCCGGCACCAAGAGGAGTTCCTCAAATCGAAGTTACCTTTAATATTGATGCCAACGGTATACTTAACGTTACCGCTAAAGATAAAGGTACTGGTAAAGAACAAAGCATTACAATTACCGGTTCCGGTAACTTAAGCAAAGACGATGTTGAGAAAATGGCTAAAGAAGCTGAAAGCCATGCTGAAGAAGACAAGCAACGTAAGGAACAAGTTGAAGCTAAAAACTTATTAGACAGTACCGTCTACCAAGCAGAGAAGCTATCTCGAGACAACAAAGATAAACTATCCGAAGAAGATCAGAAAACACTCGAAGAAGCTATTAAATCAGCTAAGAAGGTGGTTTCTGACGATAAAGCATCTAAAGAAGATATAGAGAAAGCTGCTCAAGAGTTAAATGATAAAATGATGCCTATTGGTGCTAAGATGTACGAGGGTGCTAGCAAAGATGACAAAGAGAAAGATAAAGAATCTTCCTCAAGCGATTCTATTGAAGGTGAAGTAGTTGACGATAAATCAGAAGATAAATAAGGTAGATATATTAATAATATGAGTGGTAAAGGTGTTAGTTAAGCCTTAATATGAAAGTATGGCAACGACAAAGAGAGACTATTACGAAATTTTGGGTATCAGTAAGGATGCCAGTGCCGATGAGATAAAGACGGCTTTTAGACGAGCAGCTATCGAACATCATCCTGATAGGGGCGGTGATGAAGAAAAGTTTAAAGAAATAAACGAAGCATACGAAGTTTTAAAAGATCCTGAAAAACGTAAAAGATATGATCAATTCGGACACGCTGGTGTTGGTGGTAGTTCGTCTGGCTTTGAGGGATTTAATGGCTTTGGCTCCGCCGGCCAAAATATTAATTTTGATTTTGGTGATCTTGGTCTAGGCGATATATTTAATTCTTTTTTTGGAGGTGGATCTTCAAATCAAAATCGTCGGCAGAATAGAGGTAAAGATGTTGAAACTAGGATAGAAATAAGTTTTCACGAAGCAGTTTTTGGAACTGAGGTACCGATTAAGCTTAATCTTGAAGATAAGTGTGATCACTGCAAAGGGACAACGTCAGAACCCGGATATGAATTAAAAACCTGTCCTACTTGTGAGGGCAAAGGCCAGATTATAAATGTTACGCGGACAATTTTTGGCAATATTCAACAAGCCACTATTTGTCCTAATTGTAAAGGTAGAGGTAAGATACCTGAAAAACTTTGCAGCGTATGTCACGGTAAAGGTACGGTTTCTAAACATCAAGATATCAAACTTAAAATACCAGCCGGTATTGAAGATGGTACAACTATCCGTTTAAGAGAGCATGGTGAAGCAATTGCCAATGGTCCAAAAGGAGACCTTTATGTTAATGTCAGGGTTAAAGCTGACAAGAAATTTACTAGAGAAGGCGACTTAATTTTAAGTGAAGAACATGTCTCTATGGTTGATGCTGCTCTAGGATGTCAAAAAGATGTTGAAACTGTTGATGGTTTAGTAACCATGAAAGTACCAGCCGGTACTCAATCAGGGACAGATTTTAAACTTTCTGGCCACGGTGTACCGCACATAAAAGGTAGCAGTCGTGGTCCACATATAGTAACTATTGTAGTTGATATACCTACTAAGCTTAATAAAGAACAAGAAAAATTACTTAAAGAGTTTAAGGACTCTGGTAGCGGTAGTAAGTTTAGACTCTGGAACTAGGTCTTAGTTCAATCAATTAACATTAATTAACCAAAAGTGCAGAATTAAACTTTGATGATGGACTTCAATAAATGTCCAGAACTTGATAAAAGCATAGTCTGGTTGGATAATTACAAGTAAATGACTAAGCTTAATAAGAATAGTTTTGGGTTTATACCATTACTTATAATAATTATTATTATAGTAATTATCCTTATTTACCTAATATACACAAGAGTTATCCATTCTAAGTAGAATCACTTAAAATAATTGCACAAATTATTAAAATATGCTAAAATATAATTCTTTGGAAGAAAATTGATCAATGGCTAAAAACACTATATTGATAGGTAGAACAGTCAAGATAAATATACCCTTATATGGGATATATGGTTTGCCTGCCAAAGTAGATACTGGTGCTGATGGATCTTCAATTTGGGCATCAGACATCGAGGAAGATAATGGTATCCTTAGCTTCTTCCTTTTAGACCCCAGATCAGATAAATATAATGGTCAAAAAATATCAACCAAAGAATATAAAAGGGTGATAGTTAAGAATTCATTTGGTGTTAGTGAACGGCGTTATAGAGTATTTTTAACTGTTGAAATTGAAGGCAGAAAAATTAAAGCTCAATTTTCGCTTGCTAATCGACAGTTAAAGTCGTATCCTGCGCTTATTGGCCGCCGATTACTGAGCAACCGTTTTATTGTTGACGTTGCCAAAAAATAACCAGAGATTATAGAGGAGTAAATGATGAATATAGCTGTGTTGTCAAAGGGACCAGGTAATTACTCAACAAAAAGATTAGTTGAGGTAGCTTTAAGCCGTGGTCATAACGTTCAAGTTATAAACTATGCTAAATGCTACGTAACATTAGAGAAAAGACGCCCAATTGTTCACTATAAAGAGCACGAAATAAAAAATATTGATGCTATTATTCCTCGAATATCCTCTAGCTTAACAAAATATGGTTCTTCAATCGTTAGGCAATTTGAGATGCAGAATGTCTTTACTACTACGAGCTCAATTGCCATAGTCAGATCTAGAGATAAATTAAGAAGTCTTCAGATTCTTTCAAAGGCAGGCATAGATATACCTAAAACCGTTTTTGCTCGTGAGACGGCTGATTTTGAAGGTGTCTTAGAACAAGTAGGTGGTGCACCGGTAGTAATCAAAATTGCCCGTGGAACTCATGGCAACGGAGTAGTTCTAGCAGAAACCAAAAAAGCAGCTCTGGCTGTAATGCAAGCATTCTATGTTGAAGGTGTTAGCTTTTTAGTTCAAGAATATATAGGAGAAAGTGCAGGAGTTGATATCAGGGCCTTTGTTGTTAATGGCAAGGTAGTTGCCAGTATGTTACGCCAAAGTCTTGATGATGATTTTAGATCTAACCTACATCAAGGTGGTAACGGTATACCGATAAAACTTACCGAAGAAGAAAGAAGAGTTGCTTTACGAGCTGCTAAAGCTATGGGTTTAACTATTTGTGGCGTCGATATGATGCGTTCTCAAAGGGGTCCTCTAGTCTTAGAAGTTAATTGTAGCCCAGGCTTTTTCATTGAAAAGGTTACAGGTCGCGATGTGTCTTCTTCGATTATTGATTATATTGAGCAAAATGCTAAAGCTGGAAGAAAGAAAGATAAAGTTGGTGCATAAAATAGATAGCTAAGTTATTATAAAACATAAGCATGTCTAATATTTGGTTAATAATAATATTTTTAATACCTATAGTTTTAATCGTTTTATTTAAGGTTAATGCTGTTATGGTGTATCTAGGTCTTTGTTTAGGATATGTATTAAGTCAGTTTGATGGCGGTACTAAGATAGCTAATAAACTAGCCGGTTCTTCAAAAATCATCGAACAGTTAGGAGGATCAAGCGATGTAAGGTTAATAATGTTAGTTTTACCAGCCATAGTAATATTATTATTTCTATTTAAAACGGCCTCTTCTAGTAAACTATCAATTAACTTAATACCAGCCATAGCAACAGGTTTACTAACTGTTATAACGGTAATACCATTATTACCAATTAATACAGCAGTGAAGATAATGACAGGTTCACTATGGCATGATGTTACTAAATATGAAGGTAATATAATAGCACTAAGTACTTTAACAATTGTGATCATGTTAATAATTAACAGATCAAAAATAAATTTAACATCAAAAGAATCTAAACATCATAAATCATAAACTTGACGTTCTCTATCTAATAGATCAAAATATTATCTTGTATTTTTATGGGCCCATAGCTCAGCCGGTTAGAGCACCTGCCTTTTAAGCAGGGTGTCGTGGGTTCGAGTCCCACTGGGCCCTCCAATCTATCCCGAGTTAAAAACTATCGCAACTAAGAGAGGGAGTATATAAAGTCCTTAGCGGGAATAATCTGCTAAAATATTCTTGTGACCAACCAACAAATAATTCAACAAACCAAAGATTACGTAGAAAAACAATTCAGTGGCGAGGGAACTGGCCATGACTGGTGGCATATGTATAGGGTCTGGAAACTAGCAAAACATATAACCTCCAAAGAATCTAAAGCTGATATGTTTGTGGTTGAGTTAGGTGCTTTGCTCCATGATATTGCAGATTGGAAATTCAATGATGGCGATATGGAAGCGGGACCAAAAGCTGCTCACAAGTGGCTTGAGTCCTTAGGTGTTAACGAAGACATAATTCAAGCAGTTGAAGACATCATACGTAATGTTTCATTCAAAGGCGCACAAGTTAAACAAAATATGAATTCACTTGAAGGTCAAATAGTCAGCGATGCTGATAAGCTTGATGCGGTTGGGGCTATTGGGATTGCCCGAACATTTGCATATGGAGGAGCTCATGATACCCCAATTTATGACCCAAATATAAAACCTGTTAATCATAAAACATTTGAGGAATATAAGAACAGTAAGTCGCATACCATTAACCACTTTTACGAAAAGTTGTTGCTTCTAAAAGATAAGCTATATACACAAACCGCTAGAGATATTGCCACTCATAGACACGAATTCATGCAACAATACCTAGATGAGTTCTATAAAGAATGGGATGGTGAGCTTTAGAAGCCATAAACTTATTAAATAACCCCTACTAGGAATAGACTGAGCTTAATCGTTTCTTACTAAGTTGTTCTTGTCTGTATTGATTATCCAAAAGAACTCTCCATCTAAGGAGTTCTTCAACATAAATATATAACTTAATTCCTTGGTGGGCCTCCAAATGTTCTTCACAACAGTTTGTAAGATAAGAATATTAGAATTTTAGTTGCATAACTATTGATTCTTGCAGCAATTTGTTTTTCCGTATCTGTTAAAAGGTCTAATCTTACTAGGTGTTTTTGTTTGCACTTATCTCAATTAGCTGTTTTGATTGTAAATATTAATAAATAGTTGATAAAATTATCCCATGTCAGAACAAGTTGATATAAAACAAGTAAACATAGCTTTTGCTGGTCTAACAGCCGCAGGGAAAACAACTCACTCCAAAATATTAGCCGAACAATTAGGTTTTGAGTATATTTCGGCCACTAAAACCATACTTGATATTATGGGTATGGATAAAGACCCCGATAGAGCCTGGTTAGATAGTTATGATGAAATCGAAAAAGCTCGTGAAGGTGACAGAGCTGACATTGAACTTGAAGCACGTATGACTGAATTAGCAAATACTCATAGTGGTCTTGTTTTGGATACCTGGGCTATGGCTTGGATTTATAATGGCTCAACCCCTATGGTAAGATTATGGATAGAATCAGATGAAGATTCTCGTACTAGAAAGTGCTTTGTATCACAAGGTTCAGATAAACAGCGTGATTTAGACGCCAGCAGACTGTTAATAAACCAAAAAGATGGTGATACTAGGACTAAATTCATACGAAGACTGGGCTTTGATTTATTTACCGATAGACATCGATATGATGTTATTGTCGACAATACACAATTAATACCTGAAGCAACGGAAGCGTCAGCTAAAACTGGTATAAAAATATTCTCTCCTGTTGTATTAGCGGCTGTAAAATACTGCATTAATAAAATCACTAATCCATCTTTTGACATAGACAGTAATTATGCCAAAAATCTTATTAGAAGCTCAAATGGCATGATAATAAGCTTAGGAAGCGAGCATAAGGAGTCTTATGAGTAAATCAGAAATTGTATTAATCACGGGGAACGTAAATAAAGTGCGTGAATATGAACGTTTATTGGGTGTGCAGCTTGATTATCAAAATCTTGATTTGCCTGAAATTCAGGCTACTGATGTTAGACAGGTAGCTCGCAACAAAGCAGAGAACGCTTATGGGATCGTCGGTCGTCCATGTTTTGTCGACGATACGGGTCTAACGATTGAAGCATGGGGTCAATTACCAGGAGCATTAATTCGTTGGTTTCTCGATAACGTAGGCAATGAAGGATTACTTAAAATGCTAGATTCAAATCAATCTCGCTCTGCTTACGTTACAACGGCTATTGGGTACTGTGATAAAAATGGGTTTAAGCTTTTCGAAGGACGAATTAATGGAATAATAGCCAATGAGCCAAAAGGTGACAATGGGTTTGGTTATGATACAATCTTTATTCCTGAAAACCAGACTAAAACATTTGCAGAAATGACCAATGAAGAAAAAGATTCTAGATCTATGCGTGCCTTAGCAGCAGCTGCAATGAAAACTGATTTGCAGATTGGGGCATGACATCTATACCAACTGTTTAAGACTTATGCAGACCTCAATTCACAGATAAATATCTGGGAAGCATGTAGTTTAGTTGCAATAGTTTCACACAAAGACCTCCAAATGTTCTTCACAACACTTTGTAAGATAAGAAGTATGGAATTTTAGTTGCATACCTAAGCTTCGCATCGGCAATTCGTTTTCTCCATCTGTTATCAAGTTCTATATCACTTTGTCTATTCCACTTATGCTTGCTACATCGCATAAAAAAGACTTTAATAGAATATTATGAGCAAAGGGGAAGATTTAGGAGATAGAACAACCGAAGAATTTTCTAGAGCAGTTAGCGAAAAGATTTTGGGTGTTTTTGCGGTACGTAGAGAATTTAGGGAAGTAAACGCTCGCCGACATAAGACAGAGGAAGAGGCAACCTCTCGAGCACCTAAAGGTTTTGTGTTTAGAGTTGTAGCTTTGAGTGATGGGGCGTTGACTTCTATTCACGACGGGCATAAACCAAAGCCTTGG
>JAJZKE010000031.1 GCA_021809645.1 bacterium
ACGCTGGATGGGACGTTATCTAAGAAGTATGCCCAAGATATAGTGATTGATTTGATTCGTTAACGAAAAAGTTCCAAACCTGGCCAGCTATGGCCCGCTAAGTAATACTAAGTAATACTATTTACACGTAGGTATTACTCGTATACAATGAGTAATATGAATTACACATATAGTATCACTAGCAAAGGACAGATCACTATACCTAAAGAATTCCGCGAAAAACTAGGCCTAGATAAACTTGGTAAAGCTACACTTAGAATTAACGATAGTAATGAGATAGTCATAACTACACCTAAAGACTTGAATGAAGTAAGGGCGTTATTAAATAAGCCCACATTCAAAGATAAAAATTCTGACAAGGAGCAGGACATAGGTACTCAATTGGCAGATAAATATGCAGTTAGTTGATACTAATATTGTATTAAGGTGGTTACTGGGTGATCATAAAGAATTCAGCCCGAAAGCTGAAAAGTTAATAGAGCTGGCAAAACCATCAACACTTTTAGTAACGGATATCGTTGTAGCTGAGATTACTTATGTATTACGTAGCACTGGTCGTGATCGAAAACAAACCAGTGAAGCACTTCTTTTAGTAGGTCGTACAGAAGCTTTTAAGTATGAAAACGAAGAGCTAGTTATGGCAATTATTAATCTGTTAGTTGAAACGAACCTAGATTTTGCAGATTGTTACTTATTAGCTAGAGCTCGTCGTGAAAAATTAGGGCTAGCAAGCTTTGATAATCCCCCAGAAAAGCTGTACTCTGTCAAGAAGTAGTTCCAAACTTGGCCAGCTAAAGATGAAGGCATAAAGAATACTCTAGATTTAATTATTATAAGAAAGACTTGAAACGGCAGTAGCAATAGACAGTTTTGTTCTGATACGCTACTTTACTAAGGATAATGAAGTTTTAATTAATGAGGCTTCAACAAATATGCTTACAAAAGCTAGGCCCAACAGCATATTGCTCTATAGAGTTATATTAGCAAAGTTTGGCTATTTTCTTAGGTCAGTATATGAGCTCAATAAAAAACAAATAGTACTAATATATAGGTCATTACTCTCTGACAATAAATTTTCAATCCCCGACAGAGAAATTGTTGAAACAACTGTCGAGGTATTTAATACCGAAAAGCTCTTGTCGTTTGAGGATAGTTGGAGGCTGGCATTAAAAAAACAGTGATAAAGTTTCAGATATATTAACTTTAGATAACGGAATTCTAAAAAGCTAATGGTCCGCAAAGATTAGATTCAAGTGCTCCTAATTAGGAACGGTTAATTTTCGAAAATCCGACTAGATGTAACGTCAAGGATATGAAAAAAGTTATACAAAAACAAACTCATGCAAAAGCATGCTAACAATTTTTATCTAATGATAAGGGTAAAGCTATATTGTGGTCGCTGAAATTACCCATATCCCACACAGTACAGGCCAAGATCGCATACAAACCAGTGAAGCTCTTCTTTATGATTGGCCGTACAAAGACTCTTAAATATGAAAATGAGGAACTATTCATGACAAATATCAATTTACTAGTTAGGACAAGACTAGACTCCTGAAAGTCCTGCACAGCTAATTACAGAAATTCGAATTAACGAAATACATTATCTGAATGGTAATATCCTAATAATGTCCTTAACTTAATCTATGCCTGTATAAAAAATGATTCCATCTATCTACTAATAAAACTTCGCATTTCAAGCACTCTATTTTGACTTTGTATCAACTTTATGCTACATTATTACATATGAAATTAGATATAAAAAATCCTAATATTCTAAAAAACATCAAGAATCCTAGTCCAGAAACAGTAAAAGCTCTTGGCAAAACAGCATTATCAATATTAAGAAAAGTCGGTGAAGTAACAGTAAGAGGTGCTGTAAAAGGTGTTGTGGTAGGCGCTACTGTAATAGGCTTAGCTGCTGTCCAAGATAGTCCTACTCCCCCAAGTACTCCTGCAATCAAAAATGAGTTTCCAGCTACTAATAATCCAACTCCAGATCAAGTTGAACAAGCTTTAGATAATAATATCGCAAATCTTGAAAATGGTGGGCATGTAGAAGTTTCCGCTAATAACATTTACCTGCCTGGAGCAATAGGAACGGCTATGGGTCGACCTTTAGTCTTTAGTACAGATGGACAAAACTACTTAGCCTATGCTCAAGGTCAACCACTTAACTTTAATCAAAAACAGCCAGCCGATGTAAGTGGTGCTATGGCCATAGATAAAGAACCTGCTTCAGATAAGTCAATACCATTGCAAAATGCATATTTAAATAAAGAAGGAATACTGGTTAACGCCAACCAGACAGCAGTAGGTTTTGTAGTCAACTCGGCAAATAATAAATAATTCCTTCTTACTCATAAATCATACTTTTTATTTGTGTTTAAAATAAATTCTGTAGTTTATTTATAACTAAACTAAAAATTGCAGTCACCTAAAACCTAATACCCACCGTGTTAACATTTAAGATAAAGTAACTTTCTTGCATCTTTTGCTAAACTAAGATTATGTTTAATCTACTAGCTAGGTTTGAAAAAAATAGAAATTTTACTGAAGATGAAGCCTGGAAAATATTTAAACTAGTAGCCTTTGCTGAAGCTTTTGGTTGGACCTGCTTAATTAGCAGTATTCTTCTTAGTCATTATAATTTAGTAAATAAAAATGTTGCTATACCAATTGCCGGTCAAATACATGGAACAATTTTTATTGCCTATTTTTTAGTTCTATTTTTTACTTATCCAAGTCTAAATTGGAAGCGTTCTACTTTTATATTAGGATTAGTAGCAGGAATAACCCCCTATGGGTCAATTATTTTTGAAATTATAGTAAATCATTATCGGCAAAAAACTACTATTAAAAATAAGGCATATTTATTGATTCAAAGAAATAGCAAAATAATAGTCGTTCAACCAAGCCATGGGTTAGAATGGCAATTACCGAACATTGAAGTTAAAACTGGTCAATCATCTAAAAAAGCAGCAGAAGAACTACTAAAAACTATGTTCGGTTTTAATACCAACATTACAGAAAGTCAAAGAATTATAAAAGATAACTCAGTCCAAACTTATTATAAAGTTTCTGATCCCAAAGATTTTTTCAAAATTAATTTGTTCAATATTTCCAAAAAAGTTCCTTTTATAGATGAAGTTGAGGTTGTAGATGTAGCTGATATCCACTTACCTTTTGCATAAATTTAGTGTTCGTTATATATTTTTAGTACCTATTTATCTAATATGAATAAAATATTCTGGTTTCTGTTGCTTTTCTAATGGTTTAATATACGTACTTAGTGGCTGTAAGTTAAACGCAATATGGGCGCCAATCACTTTATTCCCTTCATCCTTTATGACTTTAACGATTTCTAATGTATACCCGGTGTTAATAATTCCTGACACTTGACCTGGTTTAAGACTAAACAAGGCTTGAGTTATTAAAGGTGAAATATTGGGATCATTTTGTGCGATCGGAGACGGGAATTGTCCTCCATTATTTCTAGTCGAACCGTCGTTAGAATCCTGAGAAGCCAATGTCGCAAAATTAGCACCATGATGTAATTGATTTAAGACAGATTGTGCTTGTTGATTAGCTTGTGTATCTAATTTACCTACCACAGCTTGTTCGAGCATTTGTTGTTTTAATTCTCTTTTAAAATCTGCTTCATTCCAACCCCAAAAATCGCTAAGCACTGCGTTTAATTGCTGCTGGCTACTTCCTAGCCGGTTTTGATCCTGAACCATAGTAACTTCGTCATTTACTGCCTGATTAGAAACCGTTATTTTATATTTGTTAGCTAATTCTTTTACGTATGTATTGTCGATTACTGTGCTCATTGCTTGTTGCTTATATAAATCCAGCTGTTTTCTACCACTAGTACTAGCAAAATTAACCTGTTGTTGTGTTTGATAATAATGCATGTACCTTCTTAGCTCGAATAAATAACTTTCATAAGACACCCAATGACTACCTACCTTAGCTACTGGCAACGGTAGAACTTGAGTTACTCCATATATAAAACCAGATGTATTCTGAAATTTATAAAGCTCAACACCGACATAAGCAAAGAAAAGTATTATAGCTAAAGATATTATTAAGGAAGATAGTTTTACGATACGCTTTCTACTATGCTGCAACGGATAAATATACTTACGGGCACTAGACAGTACTTCTTCTCTGTGCTCTGAAACTGTTTCATTAGTAATCTTAGGAACATTAGCCAAGGCATCGCGCATTCGTTCATCAGGAGCTTTGCTTCGTTTAATCAGCTTAGGTTTACTAATTTTAAGCTTCACCTTTGGCAATTTGAGCTTTTTTTTATGATTCTTGTTCATTG
>JAJZKE010000032.1 GCA_021809645.1 bacterium
AAACATCATGCAAAAAATTAATCTCATCAGGCCAAATATATGCGGTAACAGGCTGCAAAGGCATTGCGTCTGAAAGTAATACTCGTCCTAATCTCCGAGCTATACCTTTTTTTTGCAAGTTTGGTTTAACGGCAAATTCTCTTAACCATAGATAATTCTTAACAACACTTAATCTTTTAGCGGTATTTACTAGATTATTGTTACCAGATACGTTGTGAGCACTGTAGGCATAGCCAATGATATCGTTACCAGCATCTTTATTAAAAGCTACTGCCACTCGAGGTTTTGTAAATACTTGGTCGTTTCTAAAACGTCCACCAACCTCAACATTTGGATCTAAATGAGAAGCATAGTATCTAGTGAAATCACCATAATTTACTAAACGATCAATTTCTTTACCAGGTCTATTAATTACTGACCTGAATGATTCTAGCTGTAAACCTTGAATTTTAGCCCATTGATCTTCATTTAGCTGTTTTGGATTAAACAATTTAATTTCCAAACTCATAAGATGACCTTTTCCAAAAAATATACTTATATGACAACATAAAAACACAAAGTGGAGTAAAACACAAATTATTTTATAAATATCTAAACTATTCGTTTTATTAATTGTTGTTGTGCTTAAAACATATCAAGATATAATAAATATATATTAATTAAGCTAATTATTCAGTTATGATATGAAAAAGTTTAAATTATTAGATAAAAATATCTATTCTGGTTTTACCATAATTGAATTATTGATAGTATTAGCTATTGCCGGTCTTATTCTAGCGATTATCTTTATTGCCTTACCTGATCTCGAGAGAGCTGCTCGAAATGACGCCAGAAAACATGATGCCGAATTGTTAGTTAGCGCTATTAACCAATGTTTATCAACAAGCGCTAATAACATATCTTATTGTGAACAAGCATCTAACGTTGATCTTCCGTCATCAGAACTTGTAGATATGACTGGCTTCTTTTACGGTGCAGCGCCACCTACGTCGTTATCCCTATGTGGAAATAGTGAATATCCTCATGGTCCGCCTCTATTGACAACAGCAACACTGTCAGACCCTAATTCTTGTGCACCTACATATAATAAAATGAATTATTTATTTGGCCTTAAATGTATATCGTCAACAACCTATGGTTTTGCTTCTTCAGTTCAATTCGTAGTTACATATCGTGCTGAAACTGGCAATGGCTGGATTAATTATTGTGTCAGTTGATAAACAATATTATTAACACCAATAAGCATAGTACATTTCAGATAATCGGTATCTTTCATGATTAGCCTAAGTTTTAGAACCTATTTACTGTATTATAATGAAGACTTTTCTCTATATTGTTTTTCTAATGATTGTTTACGATTTATCAATACACCTTATTTTTCTATTCAATAAACAAGAGTTTTTATAAAGAGACATTGGAACTATTGGCCAGAATGGTAAGATAAGATTATTTCTAAAAAGCGATATTAGCAATTTTGAAGGCTTTTTGGGGAGTTGCCGCAGCATTCCTGCTCATATATTTAGTACATAAAGCTTTTGTTACCCCCTACCTATAAATATTATCTAGCCATCATATCTTTAGCTAAGGAGATAGGGCTAGGTAGGCAATATATAGGCATCTAGATAGTATTAACTTAAGCTAAAAATGCTTCAGGTGTTACTGCATGTATCGTGCTTTTTGCAAAATCCTTAACATTTCTTGTAATAATCGCTTCTGCTTCACAGTTTAGTGCTGCTTGTTCTATAACTGCGTCTTCGAAGTCTGCTATATCACTTTTAAGGGCTTTGCCTAAAATTTCATCAGTCGTTGCTACA
The DNA here is from genome assembly GCA_021809645.1 of bacterium. Classification (GTDB taxonomy): domain Bacteria; phylum Patescibacteriota; class Saccharimonadia; order Saccharimonadales; family UBA4665; genus JAJZKE01. The sequence continues at coordinate 1,815 of JAJZKE010000032.1, forward strand.
ACTATGAACGTATTAAGTAGCCAATCTATATTACGTTTTATTTCTTCTCTTGGAACTTTTGCGTTCTCTAGTAAATACGCAAAAGTGGTTACGATATGTGCGCTTATGAATATCTTATACAAAGAAGATTCCAAAACAGCTTGTGATGATTGATATCCTCTGCGCTCTAGTAACACATCGAGGATAACATTTAAATCAACGAGAATATTTTTGTGCATACATTGCTCTTACAGCCTGCTTTGAATCATCAACCGAGTAGTCCTTTAAAGCCCCAACCATACTGGAAACACTAGGTCTTGTAGCTTTTTGTGTTTGAATTTTAAGCTGAGACATGTACTCAGAGAACATTCCAGAAACAGAGCTCCTATGTACTTTAGCTTGCTTATGAGCAAATTGTACTAAATCTTTATCGATACTAAGAGTTAGTTTAGTTTTCATACGTATATTATAACAAATCATACGTATGATTGTAAATACTACTTTTTAGACATGGGTAGTGGTACCCCCTGCTTGATATATTAAGAAAAAATTATTATCAGATAATTACAGCTTTAGCCAAAGAAGTACTACTGGTGAAGCGGTATTGAGTTACTTCTCTACTATTTTTTGTATAGTCTAGGGGTAATTTTTTAGGGTTTTGTTGGAGCTAACTTATTTGTTAGTTGCCATAAGTTCTTCGTCAACCTTCTCGCTTAGATAAACCTTCATTAATGACTGGTAGGGTACACCTTTTTGGTTTGCTAGAGCTTTAATATGAGCAAGCAATGGAGCTGGCAGTCTAATTGAAATTGATTCAGAAGACAACTTAAGATTAGGGAATATGGTCTCCTCGGCTTTAGACCAGTCTATATAGTCAGCAGTACTATGAGTATCCCAAAATTCTGCCTCTTCTTTGTCGTTTTTGAAGTCTGGAATTTTTTTAAGCTTCTTCATATTGTTTCCTCTCCTTTCTATCCATATCTCTTATAGATATGATTCTTATTCCCTCTCTTCTAAGCGTAAAAGTGACCTGTAATCTTCTCTTATTCTTTGTTTGCCCTAAACCATGATAGCGTTGCTCTTTATCGGAAGAGTGCCTGATGTCTTTGCTTGTCAAGAAAGGTCTTTGTGTAAATATTTCTTCTACTTCTTGGGTAGTCACATTATGCTTTATAAGGTTCTTACGAATATTGCCTGTGTCCCACTGGAATATGATTGTTTTAGGCAATATCCTCATAATTAAAGTATATACTAAATATATACATTTGTCAGGAGTTTAACTGACCATTCCTAGCTAATCCCCCAGAGGATTCGAACAGATTGAAGCTGTATTTTAAAAAAATTCCGATAGAGGTGACTGTACAAATGATACCCTTGTTTAGACGAGGTTTGGACAATTTTAAGTCGCACGATACTTTGTAGCTAGTTGCCTAGATGCTTATTCTTGATAAAAAACTAAGTTAAGCTTTGGCATTAATAATTCTTACACCGTAATCTTTTAGAAACAAATCACTACTTAACAAAGGTATTCTTTCAGATAAGGCCTGGGCAACTAGCATACGATCAAAAGGATCATGGTGAAGTAATGGTAAAAGTTCATATTTATATATATGACTTTTCAAAAGCGATAAGCTATAGAAGCCAGACTTTTCTACTGCTTCTGGTATATCCATAGCTATATCAAGTTTACCGATAGCACATTTTGTGGCTATTTCCCATAAAGAAACGATAGATACAAAATAGTTTTCGGGATTACATTCTATCTTGTCTTTAACGCCTGTAGATAATCGTTTATCTCCTACAAATAACCAAAGCAACACATTCGTGTCTAGTAGTATCATAGGGGCTTTTTGGCGCTCTCCTCAAACATTTCTGTAATCTCTTGGTCTGCTTTATCGTAATCTGGAGCAAACTTAATTTTATCTTTATATGCTCCAAATAATATCCTATATTTATGGGTAGGAAGGGGGGTGAGCATGAATTGAGTTATGTTGCCACCACGACGTGTAATAATTACTTTATCCCCCCGAGCGGCGGCATTTAATAGTTTACTAAGATTAGTCTTTGCTTGATGCACGTTTGCAGTAGTCATAATTTAATTGTAGCTAATATAGCTAGTATTGTCAATACGTTGTATCATCCATAACATATTGGACTCCCTATTTGATAACCAATGGATTGAATAGTTTCGCCTGCTTCGTAATCAGTCATGGCACGTTCTAACAAACCATGGCTCGGGCGCTCAATTACAAGCCCACCTTCTGAAGTAACTGACCGAGGATAATTAACTAGCGCAGCTCTCATAAATTAGTGCAACCTATTTAATACATTACGAACCGAAGGAGCCCGGTAGCGTACCCACTT
>JAJZKE010000033.1 GCA_021809645.1 bacterium
GGAGGTGTTACTCCCGGCACTTCATCCATTGGAGATCTGGGAGAGCACTGGTAGAGCAGAAAAGATGTCTGACGTGCTGATACACGTTGAGACCAAAGGAGGCTCTTTCGTGCTCGGTCCAACGCACGAAGAGGCAGTCATTGAGGCGGTTCACCAAGATCTAAGTTCTTATAGAGATCTTTATAATGGTCGGTTCGTCTATACGTTGAACCCCATGCATTTACTAATTTTTCAATTCTATTTAGCTTTCTCATTAAGGAAGCTTTTGAAGCTGCGATTTCCTCAAGTTTAATAACATACTTATCTATTGAAGCTTTTGAAGGATAAACCTTGCTACCTACTATCTCTAACCCCAAAAAATCTATATGTTTCAGTTCGGCTATAACAGTCTTCTTTTTTTCAGAAACACTAAAACTATGATCATGTAGCTTTAACCCCTTTGCTTTAAGCAATTCTCGGCACCTTTTGAATGCGTTTATTGCATCATCCTTGGTTTTGCACAAAATAATAAAATCATCGGCGTATCTAACTAGGTTATAGCCCTCTTCCAATAGTGTTTTATCAAAGTCCGCGAGGTAAACGTTTGACATAAGGGGAGACAGTATTGAGCCTTGATAAACGCCGAGTTCAATGTTGTCCGGGAACAAATCTTTGATTTTGTACTTTGACCCGAACCTTTTACTAAGAGATTTTTCAAGCTCTTCAATTTGAGCAGTTTCCACCGTAAAGCTTTTCTCTAACAAATCATTTAGCGAGCTGTCGCCATTTAAGCAGGGGTAAACATAGTCCTTAAAGAGCTTAGTTCTGTCAATGCTTGGAAAAAAATTCTGTATATCGGATTTTACAGCCCAGGTATAACCATTATTGTAATACTCCTTAACTTGTTCTATAGCTCCCCACACACCAGTTTCTGCATCAATTTCATCGATCTCAGATTTCTTAACGAATGCAAAACTCGCTGGGTTGTTAAATATATTATGTTTCTTATCGAGAGGCTTACGTATTAATAATTCTAATGCTTTTTGAACTACCCGATCTTTAATAGTAGCTATTTGTATGGGCCTTGGTTTCCCGTTGTCTTTTGTAAGTAAAGCGCCCCTGACTTTGTCAAATTTATAATTGTTTGCCCTTAGTTCTTTACGTATTTGAGAGAGGTATTTTCTTTGATTAAAGGCAAACTCCGAAAGCTTAATTTCATCGATTCCCTCGGAATCTTTGTTTGGTTTTTTGCTAACTAATTCCCAGGCTTCATTAATAATGTCATAATCGTCGCAAAGTCGTTCATATAACGTTCGTTTACCACTCATACTGTCCCTGGTAAATAGTACGGGCGGCGATAGTTGTGATCGAATGCGTTAATGATTCTACAGACTAGTAATTTCTTACTAAACTGCTTCGGCATTAGCCTGCTAGGAAGTACACCTCCTCCGACTTGTTCATTCACCATTTCGGGTGTTTGTTGAGCCGGGTTGGTAATTATATTATAAACTTTTTATACCAAGATTACTATCAGGGGTAACGAAATAGGTAGGGATTACGGTCACCTTTAGTGTTCTTCTTGGCTGGGGATGAGGGATTCGAACCCCCGATCCTGGGACCAGAACCCAGTGCCTTACCGCTTGGCCAATCCCCATTAATATCAAGATTATACCTTACTTAAAGTTTACGATAACATAATTAAATGACCAATGTAGGCAATCTACTTAATACAGACCCCCTAACTTCAGCCAGACTTTTATTGGGATGTAATGTTATTAGAATAATTGGTGATAAAAAAATAGTAGCAAAAATAGTTGAAGTTGAAGCTTATGATCAAAATGATCCTGCGAGTCATAGCTACAGAGGTCCAACTAAGCGAAATGAAGTTATGTTTGGTAAACCTGGTTACGCCTATGTCTACTTCACTTATGGTATGCATTATTGTTTAAATATCGTAAGCGGAGAATTAAATTATGGCTCAGCAGTATTAATTAGAGCGCTAGAACCACTTAAAGGAATACAATTAATTAGAGATAATCGTCATCAAAGTATTAAAAATGATTACCAGTTAACTAACGGTCCAGCTAAGCTATGCCAAGCTTTAGATATAACCAAAGCTTTGAACGGTCACAATTTATCTAAATCACCGCTATATATAGAAATCAAAGAACCATTGGAAGAAAAATCAATAGTTAGAACAACAAGAATTGGAATTAAAAAAGCAACAAATCTAAAATGGCGACTATATATCAAAAACAACCCCTATGTATCGAGATATTAAAAAAGAGACTGTGTGATATAGTTCACAAAAAATGTCTTGAATTTTAAAATGCTAGAGCATAAGCTTTAGTTAGGAAGTGTGAGGCTTCCTGCAGATCCGGGATATTATCCCGGATCTTTTTTCTATCTGTTATTGTATAATAAATAAGTTAAAGAAAAATAAGTAAGATGACTAAATTATTAAAGATATTAATCGTTGTTGTAATAATAATTGGTTTAGCAATTTTTGCTAAAACCGAATATTCTAATTACCAAAATAAGCCAAGCCAAACCAGTTCTTCGCATACCGCATATATTGCCAATAATCAAACTCTAAAACCTGCAGTTGCAACAGTTAATCCTTGTTTAAGCAATACTTTAAACCAACTTGTTTTAGTCAGCGTTAGCAAGAGACATTTATGGGCTTGTAGCTATCAAAACATTCTTTTTAATTCTCCGGTTGTTACTGGTATGGAATTTCTAGCTGCCGATTTAACACCAGTAGGCACATACCATATTTATGCTAAGCAAACTGATCGCTATTTAACAGGCCAAGATAGTACCGGCAGTTGGAATGTCTACGTCTATTACTGGATGCCCTTCTTATACAACCAATACGGAGCTTATGGTTTCCATGATGCTACCTGGCGACAACCAAATGCTTTCGGCAATGTTAGTCAATACTCATCTAATGCTTCTCACGGTTGCGTCGAATTACCATTAGCGACTGCCCAGTGGTTATATGGTTGGGTTCAGGTTGGAACAACTGTAAAAGTCATAAGTTAAACTTAAGTTCTGACATAGATATATAATAGGGGGTGCTATGTTGACAGTATTAATAATAATATCAGCAGTTAATTTATTGGCAGTTATTTATTTGATAACTAAAAAACAATCAACAGCAGACTTAGATCAGCCATTAAGAAACGAATTTTCTTTAAATCGTAAAGAGTTATCACAAGCTACCAAAGATCTTAGACAAGAGCTGACTAGTAACTTAACTATTACAAGAGACTCAATTGATAAAAGAATTGAACAGTTGAGAGATAAGAACGATCAAAAATTAGAGCAAATTAGAAAAACAGTAGAAGATAACTTAAAATATCTTCAAAAAGACAATGCCGAAAAACTTGAAAAAATGCGTCAAACAGTTGACGAGAAACTACAATCAACTCTTGAAAAACGTTTAGGTCAAAGTTTTAAAATTGTTAGCGAAAGACTGGAACTTGTTCAAAGAGGACTTGGTGAAATGAAAGGCTTAGCATCTGACGTAGGAGACTTTAAACGAGTATTAACTAATATTAAGACGAGAGGTACTTGGGGCGAAGTACAGCTTGAAAATTTGCTTGAGCAAATATTTATAAAAGATCACTACGAAAAGCAAGTTAGCTTATCGCCATCTAGTCGTGATGTGGTTGATTTCTGTATAAAACTACCAGATAAATCTTCTGAACGAGGATATATTTATTTACCGATTGATGCCAAGTTTCCTTTAGAAGATTATCAACGCTTAGTTGTAGCTCAGGAAAAAGGTGATATAAGCCAAGTAGATAGTACAACTAAGTCGTTAACTAATCGAATAAAGATAGAAGCTAAATCAATTAAGGAAAAATATATTAAACCGCCACTTACAACTGACTTTGCAGTGTTATATGTACCCATCGAAAGCTTATACGCTGAGATCCTTAGACAGCCAGGTTTATTTGAAAATATTCAGCAATCTTATCGTGTAACAATTGCTGGACCAACTACCATCGCCGCTATTTTAAGTAGTTACCAATTAGGTTTTAGGACTTTGGCTATTGCTGAACAAACTAGCCATGTCTGGGAGTTACTAACAACCATTAAGGGTGAGTTTTCTACGTTTGGTGATCTACTGGAAAAAACTAAGGAAAAACTAGTT
>JAJZKE010000009.1 GCA_021809645.1 bacterium
AGCAGCTACTAGAACACTGATAAAGGTAAAGCCAAGACCGATACCCATGATTAAAAGAGCAGGCATTAGATTAGTGAAATAATTACTATTGATTGGCGCATTACCTAGCCAAAATAAACCACCAGCTGTTAGGATAGGGGCTAGCATTAAAGGCCATTTAAAACCAAACCGTTTAATAATCTTAGGTCCAGTTGAAGCAGTCAAAGTAATGGCCACTGGCACAGCTAAGAAAGCCAAACCTGTTTTAACTGGAGAATAACCTAATATTTCCTGAAAAAAGAGGGTGCAAAAGAAGAAAGTTGAAAATAGGCTAGCAGCTAAACAAATCTGAATAATATTTGCTCCAGCAACATTTTTAATCTTAAAAATATTCATCGGTATTAGTGGATGCTTAACCCTCATTTCATTAACAACGAAGATAATGAAAAGAATTAAACTACCTGCCAAAAAAGCTATAGTAGTGGGTGAACTCCAACCGTAAGAAGGAGCTTTAGTAAGACCGTAGACTAAAAGCATCAACCCAGCCGTTACGCTAGTAGCGCCTAATAAGTCTATATTGTTATCTTTTTCTTCAGCTTCATGTTTTGGTACTAAACGATAGGCAAATATTAAGACTAAAATACCGACAGGTACATTAATAAAGAAGTTCCATCGCCAGCCAAAGTATTGAGTTAAAATACCCCCTAATAAAACACCAACTGCCGCTCCGCCTGAGGCAACTGCTCCCCAAACAGCTAAAGCAACATTCCTGCCATGCCCTTCTTTATATGCTACCAAGACAATTGATAACGCAGCTGGTGACATAAAAGCGGCTGTTAAGCCTTGACAGGCTCTTAAGGCAATTAACATACCGCCAGACTGTGATAAACCGTCAAGCAAAGAGACTAAAGAAAATATACCAACTCCAGCTAAAAAGACTTTTCGACGTCCAAATAGGTCAGCTGCCCGACCGCCGAGTAATAAGAAGCCACCAAAAGCGATGGTATAAGCGGTAATTATCCACTGTAGAGAAGTCTCACTTAAATGAAAGGCATGTTGGACAGTAGGCAACATTACGTTGACAATTGAAATATCAAGCACAACCATAAATTGTGCTAAGGCTAAAATAATCAGTATTAACCAGTGGTTAGTTTGCTTTGCTTTAACTGCCATTTATATATTTTCTCTATTAATATATTAAGATAAAAGTAGTAATCAACCAAATCAAGTTTATTAAATAGCCGCGAATTCCTAAATTCTTCAATAAAGATTTAATATAAATAATATTTTATCAATTAAAAATTAAAGGTGTATAAATACAGAGCATAAGAATTGACTTTTATATCTGTTAAATGATATATTTTAATTAATGGAATCAGGACACTTGATAGGTGGAGCAAATACTGGTCAGCTAAATAATTTGGCTTAGATATATCTAAATATTGTGAATAAAATATCAAGTTACAATTTAATTACTCGACATATCAATAATAAGATAAAGGATAGGGTTAAGCCCCTAAGAAGTCCATTACGACCTTGGAAAGCTAAATTTAAAAGACGAACTTACCAACAAAAAGCAATCAGAGTAGCCTTATTTTGCGGTAACTTATTAATTTTATTAATAATAATAATTTTTGTGCTTCAAAAACCAGCAGCTATTGCTAACAATAGTACTACCCTTAGTGGATTGTCTTCGACTGCTATTAATTCTCTACCATCTAATCCATTAGATCAATTAGCTTCAGCTAATATTGCCTTAACAGTTTCGCAAATGACCGACTTACCTGAAACAACTGCTATTTCAAACCAGGCTGAAAGTCAACAGGCCGAACTGGCTATGGCTTCTACTACTGGCAATATTATTTCAAAGCCACAAATTACTCAAACAACCCTTAAATCTAGATTTGATATTAGAGATTACATTGTTCAGCCTGGTGATACTGTCTCTTCGATAGCTAATAAATTTGGTGTTACTTCTAATAGTATAATGTGGTCTAATAATCTAAATAGTAACTCAGTCATAGTTGGCCAAAAACTGGTTATACCACCGGTTAATGGTATTGTTTATACTGTAAAACCAGGCAATACGCCATCATCACTAGCTCAAAAGTATCAGTCTAACGAAGCTCAAATTATTGCCTATAACGATGCTCAGTCAGGCAACTTATACCCTGGTGAACAGATAATTATTCCAAATGCTACCGCACCTTCACAACAACAAACATCATTATTCAGCTGGCTACCTTCTTACGGCTCAAATAATGGTTATGACTACGGTTACTGTACTTGGTATGTGGCTTCAAAAATAGCTGTACCTAGTAATTGGGGTAACGCTAATACTTGGGCATATTATGCATCCTTAAGCGGTTGGCATGTTGGTCCAATACCATCAGTTGGCGCTATTGCTCAGACGCCATATGCAGCTGGCGGACAAGGGCATGTAGCTATTGTTGATGCTGTCTCAGCTAATGGTACAATGATTAAATTTTCTGATATGAATGGTTTAGCTGGCTGGGGTAGAGTTGGCTATAGCAGCTGGGTCTCTGCTTCTCTTTTTCCCAACTATATAACCCGTTAATATTAACTGAAATTAAAATATAACTGGACAGTATGATCTCTTTGCCTCTACCATAAAGATATGAGTTTTGTTGATAAAGTAGCTGTTACGCTGATTGCCGGCAAAGGTGGTGATGGCCGACGTAGTTTTCGTCATGAACGATTTATTGCCAAAGGTGGTCCGGATGGCGGTGATGGCGGTGATGGCGGTGACATTATTTTAAGAGCTAGTCCAAACCATAATACTTTATCCTTTTTTAGGTATCAAAAACAGTTAATAGCTAAAAATGGTTTACCAGGAGGTAAAAGTCGCAAACATGGTCGAAATGGTCAAAGTTTGGTCATTGACGTGCCAGTAGGTACTGAAGTAACCGATCAAAAGGGCAAATTGGTAGTTGATCTCGTTATTCCCAATCAAGAAGTAGTTATTGCCAAAGGTGGCAAAGGTGGTTTTGGAAATGCTCACTTTACATCATCGACTCGCCAAGCACCCAACTTTGCTGAAAAAGGTGAAATTGGCGAAAAACTAGAATTAATACTTGAACTTAAAATAATCGCTGATGTTGGTTTAGTAGGCTTACCCAATGCCGGTAAATCAACACTTCTCTCAAGATTATCCAATGCTCGGCCAGAAATAGCCGACTATCCATTTACAACCTTGACTCCCAACCTCGGAGTGGTTGATATTGATCAAAAAACATCACTTCTAATGGCTGACATACCAGGTTTAATCGAAGGTGCAGCTGAAGGAAAAGGTTTAGGCCATGAATTTTTAAGACATATCGAAAGAACCAGGTTGATAGTCCATGTTATTGATATTTACGAAGAGGATATCAAACATAATTATCAAATCATCAGAAACGAACTTAAATCATACAGTCAAAAACTAGCTAAATTACCAGAAATAGTGGCGGTTAACAAGATTGAGGGATACGATCAACAATCACTTAATAAAAAAATAACTGAACTAAAAAGCATACTACCTAAAAACACACCCCTAATTACTATCTCAGCTCAAGCAGGAACAAACTTAAAAGATCTAAAATTTAATCTAAAAGATATCCTCAGTAAACATCATCTAAACCAAGCAAAAATAAAAAAATCTATTATTCCAAGAATTACGCTAGGTGATAAAACAGATGAATTTAAGGTTAAAAAAATATCTAACGGATATATTGTCAGTGGCCAAAAAATAGAGAGATTTGCTGATCGAACAAACTTTAATAATGACGAAGCTGTCGAACGACTTAGAAATATAATGAAACGTCTTGGCATTACCCATGAATTAATTCGTAAAGGACTTAAACCTGGTCAGACCATATACTTTGGTGATGACCAAACTAAGATGTTTATTTTTTAAATATGCCAGACAGTTTTTTCTTTTATGATCTTGAAACATCAGGTGTCAGCCCAGCCCGTGACCGAATTATGCAATTTGCTGGTCAACGAACAGATATGGATTTAAAGCCGATTGGTGATCCAATCAACATAAACGTTGCTTTAAGTCGAGATATTTTGCCATCACCTAGAGCGATAATTGTCAGCGACTTGTCGCCACTCAAGAATGTACAGACCGGCATGACCGAAGCTCAGTTTACCAAGATCATTAATGATCAAATAGCTCTCCCTAAAACAATTTTTACTGGTTTCAATAATGTTCGTTTTGACGATGAGTTTATACGTTACACTAACTACCGTAATTTTTATGATGCCTACAGCTGGCACTGGCAAAACAATTCCTCACGCTGGGACCTTTTAGATGTTGTCAGAATGACTAGAGCTCTGCGGCCAGAAGGAATTAATTGGCCTTTTAATGAACAAGGCAAACCATTTAATAGATTGGAATATTTAACTAAGATTAATAATTTAAAACACCAAAATGCCCATGATGCTTTATCTGATGCTTTAGCGACAATTGAGGTAGCTAAACTAATAAGCTTAAAACAGCCAAATTTATTTAACTTCTTACTCGGTTTAAGAACTAAGAAAGAGTTAATTAAGATCTTAAATAATAACCAGATATTGATATATACCTCTTCTCATTATTCTTCGACAATTCTCCATACAACAATAGTTTTTGTATTATCTTCAGATCCGCTAAATGGCACTGCGCTAGTTTATGATCTTAGGGAAGACGTTCATCAGTTCTTAGACTTATCGGTCGATCAGTTAGCTGATTTATGGCGCTACGATCCCAATAGTCCCAAGGCCCGTTTACCAATTAAGACCATCAAGCTTAATCGTTGTCCAGCTATAGCTCCAAGGAATGTTTTAGATGAGGCATCCAAAGATAGACTTCAAATTGATATGAATTCAATATCTAAAAATATTAAGCAAATATCTAAGTACAAGGATGATCTAGCTTTAAAAATTCATGAAGTAATCAAACTTTTAGATAATGAGCAAGAAGAACGCCGTAAAAAAGCAAAAAGGATGATCTATGCCGATGAGAAATTATACGACAAGTTTATTGACAAGAAAGATGCCAATCTATTTATTGAAGCTCGTCAAAAAGCTAACTTTAAAAAAGATTATTTAATCACTTTTAGTGACCAACGTTTAAACAAGTTATATCGTCTTTATCGCTGCCGTAATTACCCCAATAAATTAACTAATGAAGAAAAATCTTTTTGGCATGAATTTATTAAAGATAAACTCTTTAATAACTTAAATAGTTACTATTCATTATTTGCCAAGGAACTTGAAGAAGTAAAAAAAGAGTATCAAGACAACAATCAGAAGATGTCTCTATTAAAAGATTTGGCTAGTTATGCTCAAGCTATCGTAAAAGAATATAGTTAATTATCCCAAGTGAAATTATTGCCAAAATGGCCATACTTGGCTGTTTCCGTGAATTGTGGTTTTCTAAGATTTAAGTAATTAATAATTCCTGAAGGAGTTAAATCATAACCCTCAACGGCTTTCTCTTGGCCATCGACAATAACAACAGCTTCAACAGGTTCGCTAATACCAATAGCATAAGCCAACTGACAGAAAACTTCTTTAGCATCATGTTTTTTTAAGTAATCAACAGCAATTTTTCGAGCCATATAGGCAGCTGAACGGTCAACTTTAGTAGCATCTTTACCGCTAAATGCACCGCCACCAATAGGTATACGAGGGCCATAACTATCAACTGCCAGTTTCCTACCAGTTAAACCAGTGTCAGCATCAAAGCCTCCTATTTGCCAGTCACCTGCTGGATTAGCATATATTTTTGGCTTAGATTTGATGTCGTTTTCTTTTAGCCATTGATTAATTAATTCTTCAATTTCAGATTGTTTAGCATTCTGGAAGCTAGCAACTACAGCTTTAACTTCAGAATCTAAAGTTGTTATCTGGGTTTTACCATCATAAGGAAAAGATTGGTATATATATCTATTCAAGGATCTTGATAAATCAACCTCCAATGGCATTAGATTAGCTGTTTCATTAGTCGCATAGCCGACCATAATTCCTTGATCACCGGCGCCACCGCTATCAACACCTTCCGCTATTTCAGGACTTTGATGGCTAACCTGAACTTTAATTTGATAATCTTCAGTAACATATCTTTTAGCAATATCAAGATAATCAATTTTAGCTGTAGATGTCAGCTCGCCAATTATTACAAGTAATTTATGTCCACCAACAGTTTCAATGGCAACTCTTGATTTAGGATCTTGGCTTAATGCTTCATCTAAAATACTATCACTAATCTGATCACATATTTTATCTGGGTGTTTAGGCGAGACACTCTCAGCTGTTTTGTATTTCATATCTAAAAAAATCCTTTCTCGCTGATTTGGGCTAGAAAGGATTTAATAGTAAATATCTTTCTGCTATCAGCAGTCTAGATGGAGCACCCAACCAAAATGGGTTGCTGGCGGATCAAAGAGCTAGTTCTCTAGCCGCACTCGATATATTTAAATTGTTAATACATTTTAGTCTAGCATAAGAAGATAACAATACATACTATTATTTAAAAAATAACTCTAGACTATCTTTAATCTTGACTTTTCGGTATAATTGATTGACTAAAAAACAGGAGATGATATTGGCTGAACAGATAGTTGTTAAGGGAGCTAGGGAACATAATCTTAAAAATATCGATATTACTATCCCCAGAAACCAATTGGTTGTAATTACCGGTCTTAGTGGTTCAGGTAAATCATCTTTGGCTTTCGATACTATTTATGCTGAAGGGCAAAGACGTTATGTCGAGTCGTTAAGTGCCTATGCTCGCCAATTTTTGGGCTTAATGGAGAAACCGGATGTTGATCAAATAGATGGTCTAAGTCCAGCAATTAGTATTGATCAAAAGTCGACTAGTCGTAATCCCAGATCAACCGTTGCAACAGTTACCGAAATATATGATTACCTGCGTCTTCTATATGCTCGCATTGGTATTCCTCACTGTCCGATTGATGGTTCAATAGTTAAAAGACAAACAACAGCGGATATTATAGACCAGGTTGTAAAAAGTAGCATTAATCAAAGAATTTTGGTTTTAGCACCGATAGTTATTGATAAAAAAGGAGCCTTTGAGCATATCCCAGAACAATATATGAGAGCAGGTTTTGCAAGAGCTAGGGTGGACAATGTTATTTATGCTCTAGATGAATTTCCGACTCTTGATAAAAACTATCGTCATAATATTGAAATTGTCGTTGATCGTTTAGTTAATGATGATGATTCCCGAAGTCGACTAGCCCAATCAATCGAGCAGGCTCTTGAGCTAGCAGAAGGTAACCTTAGAATATTTCAAGTTGACAACGAAATAGCTGATAATTATAGCCTAAAATATGCCTGTCCTAAACACCCTAACATTGCTATCCCCGAACTGGAACCACGAACATTTAGTTTTAATGCTCCGCATGGTGCTTGTCCGGTTTGTACCGGTCTTGGTTCAAGACTGGAAGTAGATCCTGAATTAGTTATCCCCAATGGGCGTTTAACTTTGGCAGAAGGCGCTATTCGTCCATATAACCGAATTAATGTCGATAGTTGGCATCGAAAAAAACTTCAAGCTGTTGCTGATCGATATAATTTTAGTCTTCATGTACCAACTGCTGAATTAAAAGCCAATCAATTGGATAAAATACTTTATGGTACCGGTGATGAGAAATATACTATATCACTTGGTGGTGGCCGGTCCTTTAATACAACATATAACGGCGTAATACCTGATCTTGAGAGGCGCCACCATGAAACTGAAAGTGATTTTACTAGACGTGATATTGAAAGGTATATGCAAGAAAAACCTTGCCATGCCTGTCACGGGTTAAGACTTAAGCCGGAGGTTTTGGCAGTAACCATAAATGACATGTCAATTATGGATGTTTGCCAGCTGTCAATTGACGAAGCACTGGAATGGTTTTCTGGACTTAAGCTTAATGACCATGACTTAAGTATTGCCCGGCTTATTTTAAAAGAGATAACTGCTCGTCTTAACTTTTTAGTTGATGTTGGCCTTAATTATTTAAGCCTCCTTCGGAGTGCTACTACTTTATCGGGCGGTGAAGCTCAGAGGATTAGATTAGCTACCCAAATTGGCTCAGGATTGATGGGGGTTCTTTATGTTTTAGATGAACCGTCAATCGGTCTCCACCAAAGAGACAATGACCGACTCATATCAACCCTTAAAAACTTAAAAGATCTGGGTAATACAGTAATAGTTGTCGAACATGATGAAGAAACAATTCGATCAGCTGATTTCTTAATTGATATTGGACCGGGTGCCGGTATTCATGGTGGTCACGTTATAGCCTCTGGCAGCCCTAGCGAAGTAGAAAAAAATCAAAAAAGTATTACCGCTCAGTATTTATCGGGTAAAAAAGAAATTAAAGTGCCTAAAAATAGACGCCCAGGAAATGGTAAAAGTATATATATCAAGGGGGCAAAAGAAAATAATCTAAAAAATATAAATGTTAAGATTCCTCTCGGTAAGATGGTAGTTGTCAGCGGTGTATCAGGTTCAGGTAAATCGAGCCTGATTAATGATATTTTAGCCAAAGAACTTCAAGCTAGACTTCATCATTCATCAATTGCTTCTGGCCGACATGAAGATATCGAAGGACTTGATAACTTAGATAAAGCTATCATTATTGATCAGTCACCAATTGGTCGGACACCAAGATCTAATCCAGCTACTTATACCGGTCTATTTACGCCAATCAGAGAACTTTTTGCGGCCACACCAGAGGCTAAATTAAGGGGGTATGGTGCCGGACGATTTAGCTTCAATGTCAAGGGTGGTCGCTGCGAAAACTGTCGTGGCGATGGCATTATTAAGATAGAGATGCACTTCTTACCTGATGTTTATGTTCCTTGCGAAGTTTGTCATGGTAAAAGATATAACCGGGAAGCTTTAGAAATAATGTACAAGGGTAAAACCATTAGTGATGTACTTCAGATGACTACCGAGCAAGCTAATGAATTTTTTGAAAACATTCCAGCTATTTCCCGTAAACTCCAAACATTGGTTGAAGTCGGTCTTGGTTACATTGAGCTTGGTCAACCGGCTACTACCTTATCCGGGGGTGAAGCTCAGCGTGTTAAATTGGCTACAGAGTTGTCAAAACGACCAACCGGTCGAACGTTATATATTCTTGATGAACCAACAACCGGCTTACATATTGATGACGTCAATAAATTGCTGGTCGTACTTCATGCCCTAGTTGATAATGGCAATAGTGTAGTCGTTATTGAACATAATTTAGATGTTATTAAAAATGCTGATTACATTATTGATATGGGCCCAGAAGGTGGAGATATGGGCGGACAAATAATTACTAGCGGTACACCAGAGGAAGTAGCTCAAGAAAAAAGTAGTTATACCGGTCAATTCTTAGCTCGTTACCTTTAAGATACTTTTGTTTCAGCCTTAGCTTTCATTTTCTTTTTATGCCGAATAAGATGATAAATAGTTGGACCAACGGATATGACTAGAGCAGCTATGACAACGATTAAAATATAGTTGTCGATCCCTGGTATTTGGCTGGCGACATAATAGCCCAATAAACTCAACATAATTGCCCATAAGGTGTCGCCAATGGCATCGAATAATAAAAAACGGCTGTATGACATTTTAGCCATACCACCAACTAACGGATTAAAAGTTCTAATAATTGGTAAAAAATGAGAAACCAAGATAGCTTTAGAACCATATTTTTGATAAAACTTTTCAGCTTGTTTAATATGCCTTGGATTAAATATTAAGCTTTCTTCTTTATTAAAAACTTTATGGCCTAATTTCCGGCCGATTATATAAGATGTGCTATCACCGGCGATAGCGGCAAAAATACCAACAATTATTACCCCGAGCAATGGAAGTTTGCCCTGCATGGCAAATACCCCGGCAGTCAGCAATAGAGTGTCGCCAGGCAGAAAAAAACCTAAAAAAAGACCGACTTCACTAAATATGAAAAGGCCTATTAATATTAGGCCACCAGATTGAATAAGACTAGTTACATCAAACACTTTTTAAGCCTTAATTTAATTTTGATTTATTGGCTAGCATTAACTACCTCAGTTGTTGTATAATGTCTGTTGATATTATAGGAGAAAACTTATAAATGACTGATGATGTCATTGGAATTGATCTAGAGCCCAGAACAGTTATTGGTAAGGGCGTTAAACAGCTAAGACAAACCGGTAAGACTCCGGCTGTTATTCATAATCATGGTAAAGAATCTATCATCGTTCAAGGTGATAGTGTTAATCTTCTAAAGATATATAAAAAGGCTGGAAAACATCATCCCATAGAAGTTAGGGCTGGTAATCATACCTATACGACATTAATTAAAGATGCTGAATTTGAACCGCGCAAGCATCAGCTTAATCATATCGTTTTTAATGCTGTCGCTGCTAATCAGGTCGTAGAAGCTGAAGTACCGGTCGAACCAAAATATGATGAAGGTAACGAAAGTAGTCCGGCTGAAAGAGCAGGGCTAATGGTACTTAATAATCTTGACAACGTAACAGTTGAAGCATTACCTAGAGATTTACCGGATGTTCTGTATTATGACGCTGAAAAATTAACAGAAGTTGGCGATCACATCTTGGTTAGTGATCTAATCTTGCCCCCTGGAGTAACTATTCAGGACGAACCTTCTCAATCAATAGCCAGTGTCTTTGAGCCTAGTGCTGTAGCTGCCGCAAATGATGCTGCCGGCGGTACAGCTGAAGAAGATGTCACTGAAGTTAGTGGCGAAACAGCTGAAGGCGAGCAACCTTCTACTGATGAAACATCAGAAACGAGTCAACACGATCAGAGTTAATCTTATTAGGGTAGCAGAAGTTTGATTATGGAAGGTTTATCACATGATTTCTATATAGAAGATAATGATGATGAAGATGAAGAAAAATCAGAAAAAAAGGAAAAACCAAAGAATGACTCTCTTTTAGAATATCTTTCAGATAACATTAAAAAACAAGATAAAGATCGCCAGATAGAAAAAAATTTATCGCCGGATATTAAATTAGATAATCAGCAAAATATTGATATTGCTCCAGAACTTGATGCTGAAGCTCCTCTTGAGCATTTAAGTCGAGCTGAATCAGAAGCAATCGCTGAAACCATAGCCACTGAACGTTTAGTTGAAATACAGTCGGAAAATCAACAGTTGATTAGCAGTGAAGTATTAGCTGCTGAAAGCTTCCTCGAAAACATTGAAGCTAGTGGCGATGTCGAGCAATCTTATCAGCAAACTTTAACTGAACTTGGCGAAACAGCTATCGAATCACTACCACAGGTAGAAGATATTCAAATAGAGACAGCTTTACCGGTTGATCCAGAAAGCTTAAGAGAAGCAGCTCGACAGGAGATCCAGCCCAGTGGGTACTATCACTTAAAAAGAGTCGATAAAGCGTCAACTATTCCCGAACAGTCACGACAACCAGCTATTCATCATCAAGAGGAACATTCTACTAGAGCTGACGAAGGCATAGTTGATTATCTAATTGGAAGGCGATATAACCGAATTAATAAAGAAAAAAGCCGAAGCTATAATAAAGTAGAAAATGGTTTAAGAAGAGAAGTTGAAAGACTAAGACTGGAAATATCCAGTCGTGAGAATCATCTCCGAAAGTTATCACAGAATAAAGATTTCAAAAAACCAAACATCGAGAATCGATTACCAAAGAAACCAAGTATTATCGAAGAAATTTTAACTAAAGATCCTGAAAAAATAATCAAATCTAAAGCAGAGGTCGCTGGTATAAAGGCTCATACTATGGATCGAGCCGATCTAATCAAAGTTGCTGAAAAAATACCTGCTGGTGAAACAAATCTTAAGCAGATATTTGATTCACATCAGGTTGGCGAAAAAGGATTACGTCGGGTTGTGGCTGAATACTTAAGAGGCGGTAACTTTAAAAAGGTTTTAAAAAGAGAGTTAGTTGAACATGAAAAAGACTTTGAACGTGATCCTCGGCTAAGGGATCAAGGAACAAGCGAAGCTGTTGAAACTAAAAAAACTAATCTTGATGATCTTTTGCAAAGGTCAGGGATTACTTGGGCAGAACCAAAAACTACATACCTTCCAACAAACTATAAACAGAATGACTTAGCCGACATAACCGCTAATCCTAAGCCAAAAGTTAGATCAACCCCAAAAATGGCTGATATCATAATGCTCAGCGCTATAATAATTATGGTAGCTATCATCGCTATACTGTTAATTAATCGGTAATTTCAATGCAGAAAGTAATTCTATACTATAAATTTGTACCAATCCCTGATCCAAGCGCTGTTCATCTTTGGCAAAAAACATTAACAGAAAGTTTAAATTTAAAAGGTCGTATCATTATTTCTAAGGACGGTATTAATGGAACAGTTGGCGGTGATATTAAAGCTGTTAAAGCATATATTAAAGCTGTTAAAGCCTATCATATATTCAAAGACATTAAATATAAATGGAGTGATGCAAATGGCTCAGAGTTCCCTAAAATGTCAGTTAAAGTTAGAGATGAAATCGTAACCTTTAATGCTACTAGAGAACTTAAAGTTAATGATCGAGGCGTCGTTGGCGGTGGTCGGCGAATAAAGCCTGAAAAGCTTCATCAGCTTATCAAACAAAAGGGCCAAGACGTTATATTTTTTGATGGCCGCAGTAAGTATGAAGCTAATATCGGTAAATTTAAAAATGCCGTTACGCCAGAAGTCAGAACAGCTAAAGATTTTATCCCAATTTTAGAAAGTGGTAAGTATGACAATCTAAAAGATAAAACAATTGTTACTTATTGTACTGGGGGTATCCGCTGTGAAGTCTTATCAATGTTAATGAAAAATCGTGGTTTTAAAGATGTTTATCAATTGGACGGTGGTATTGTTAAATATGGTCAACTGTATGGCGATAATGGCTTATGGGAAGGCTCACTCTATGTCTTTGACCAACGTATGGGAATTAAATTTTCAAACAAAGCTAAAGATATAGGTGATTGTATTCATTGTCGTAAAAAAACCAGTAATTATGAAAATTGTGCTTTTAAAAGCTGCAATAACCTTGTGCTAGTTTGCAACAATTGTAAAAGAATCGCAAGTAACCTCTATCATAGTATTGATTGTTATCATCGCGATCTATCGATAGCTCCATAACAATGAAGGTATCGACGTGGATAGTAAATTACAGCGAAAACTAAAAGAGCTTCCTTCATCTCCAGGTGTATATTTTCATCGTGATAAAAACGGTGAAATTATTTATGTTGGTAAAGCAGCTATTTTAAAGAATAGAGTTAGACAATATTTTCAAAAATCAAAAACAAAAGATTCTAAAACTCAAGCTTTAATAGCTGAAATAACTGATGTTGATTGGATGGTAGTTGACAGTGAAATAGAGGCACTATTCTTAGAAGCCGAGATGATCCGTCGTTATATGCCAAAATATAACATACTCTTAAGAGATGATAAATCAATGATTTATCTTAGGATTGATTATGATAGCCAATATCCGTCAGTCGTTACAACTAGAAGGCCGCTCGATGATAAGGCAAAATATTTCGGACCATTTTTAAGCGCTGGATCTCTCAGGCAGGCACTTAAAGTTTTAAGAAAAATCTTTCCTTATGCCACCAATAAACAGCAAGGCCAAAAAAGAGCTAGCTTGTATTACCATCTAGGATTGGATCCGGGTCTCGAAGAAGGTCATACCTCTCTAAAAGATTATCGTGCTAATCTTCGAAAACTAATGGCTGTTATCGATGGTCGAAAAGCAACTATCGTTAATCAATTAAAGAAAGATATGGAGAAAGCTTCAAAAGCTCAAAAATATGAAGAAGCAGCTAAATACCGTAATCAAATTACTGCCTTAGAAAATCTAAACAAACAAGTTATTTTCAGTGATAAGGAATTTCAGGATATATCGAAAGACCATGCTTTAAATGAATTAGTAGATTTATTTCAGTTATCAAAACATCCAAAGAGAATCGAAGGTTATGATATTAGTCATATGCAAGGCAGTGATGTTGTTGCTAGCATGGTGGTATTTACCAACGGTGTTTCTGACAAAAGACGATATCGTAAATTCAAGATGAAGCTTGATCAAAATAACGACTTTTACAATATGAACGAAACACTCCTAAGACGACTAAAAGAAAATAATATCAATAGCTGGGGCAAGCCAGACCTTGTCTTAATTGATGGCGGTAAAGGTCAACTTGACGCCGCCATCAGAGCTCGCGACGAAAGAGGCTTCAGAAGTATACCGTTTATTGGCTTAGCTAAGAGAGAAGAACAGCTAGTGATTGATAAGAATCGTTCAAACGTTTCAATTAATAAAGATGTGTTAAATAGTCTGGGGGGTTTCTTAACAGAAAGCCAGCAGTATATATTAGTTAATTTGCCGCATAATACTAACTTAATCAAACTTTGCCAGCGGATCAGGGATGAAAGTCATCGTTTTGCTGTTAGTTATCATTCAGTGCTTAAAACAAAAAGACAAACCAAATCATTACTAGAAGAGATACCGGGTATTGGATCATCTACTCGACAGAAGTTACAACGCAAAATAGGCAGCTTAAGTAGAATCATGTTATTGTCTGAAGCAGAATTAGCTAAGATCGTCGGCACTAACAAAAGTCGAATTATTAAAACTTATTTAGATGCTAAAAACAACCAGCATTTTTAGCCGATATATTCCACCATGGTGGGCCACCCTGAACAGTACATAGTAGTTTCCAGGTTGGCGGGTCAAGCTTACCGCTAACAGTTAAAGATGAGTTAGATTGAATTTTTTTTAAGTCTTGCTGCATGGCGGCATTAAAAAGACTGCTAATTTTCATATATCTTGGTCCATCAATGCCGTATAAATACCAGTTAAGCATATGTTGGGCATCTGTTATGCACTGACCTTTTGAACCAACCGTAAATGTTCTGTTAACACAAGCTTTAGGATTTGTACTCATATTGCTCTTATTTCTAAAGAAGACATAACCAAAAGCAGCTAGCAAAAGAATAATACCAATAATAGTCAGATTTCTTCTCCAACCCGTATTTTCTGAAGGCGGTTTATCTTCTGCCATGATGCCCCCTCAAAAGGCCTCTTAAAACGTCATAGTAACTTCTCTCTCCACTGCTATGACCAGCATTAGTCATTATGATTGTTGATTCTGGCAATAAGCTGGAGAGTTCGTATGCAGTTACCGGTGGACAAATCATATCATATCTACCTTGAATTAGATAGATTGGCATCTGTAGTTTAGCGCTATTTTGAAAAATATATCCTTCCTCTAGAAAACAATTATGATCCATGTAGGAGGCTTCGATAATTGTGCTAGAAGGATCAAAATCCTTGAAATCAGAGTCTATCATTATTTGTCTATCATCTAATCTAACTATTGATGATTCTAACTTAGCATAGGCATAAGCTGATTTTTTTACAGAATCTAAATCTTTAGAAAATATTTTCTTAAAATGGTAGGCAGTCGGATTACTCTGATATTTAGTGGGTACAGTTTTTAAATATGATTGCCAAATATCAGGATAAAAAGTCCTAAATAATCCATTGTTCAGATAGTCAATTTCTGTTTGCCGAGCAGTAAATATACCGTTTAAGTACATTTTATTAATTCTTTTGGGATATTTTATACCGTAGACTAAAGCTAAGCATGAACCCCATGATCCACCGACTAGATTAAATGATTTGAGTCCAAAGTGATCAGCAATTAAATTTATATCATTAACCAAATAATTGGTTTGATTATTCTTTAACGAACCATAGGGTAAACTTTTACCACAGCCTCTTTGGTCAAAGAATATGACCCTGTCATAAATTGGGTCAAAAGGCATTTTATGATTGTCTCTTGATGATCCTCCTGGACCGCCGTGTAAAAAAATATTTACTTCATTTGCTTCTCTGTTACCCCAATCTTGGGTATAGATCATCTGGCCGTCAGAAGTTTCCAGCCACTGCTCACTTATAGTAAACTGATCTCTATTCACTAATATATACTAAATAGATTCATGATTAACCAGTCAATACCCAATACCTTTTTTAAAAATAACCGTCTTAAGTTATTTAAACAAAGCCAAGCAGATATGATCATTGTAACGGCTAATGGCTTACTTCAAAAAAGTGCTGACGAGCATTTACCCTTTGGTCAAGATTCTAGCTTTTGGTACCTAACTGGTTTAAATGAGCCTGATCTTATTTTAGTAATTACTCAAAATGAAGAATTCTTGATTGTCCCCAGTCACTACACTTATCGCCAATCAGCTTTAGCTGATCTAGATAGTGAGTTAATTAATCAGACGTCAGCTATTAACCAGATTTTTAATGAAAAAGAAGGCTGGCAGAAAGTAAAAAAAGATCTGAAAAAAGATTGTAAAATCGCTACTTTATTGCCTGCTCCGGCACTTATGCAATATTACGGTTTTTATGCCAATCCAGCTCGCCGACGTTTATATGCCAAAATTAAGAGGTTAAGCAATGACGTTATAATTATTGACATCAGGCAAAAAATAGCCACATTACGAATGGTTAAACAGCCAATTGAGATTAATCTAATTCAGAAAGCTTTAGATATTACGATCCAAACCCTAAAAGAAGTATTGACGGTAAAAAATCTTAAGAATTATCATGATACCAGAACGATTGAGCAGGACATTCTCTCTGGCTTTATTAGACGAGGCGGTAGCGGACATGCCTTTGATCCGATTATTGCTATCGGTAAAAATGCTACCTATATTCACTATAATAAATTGGCTGATTCAATTACATCTGGTCAACTGATGGTTTGTGACGTTGGTAGTCGATATATGGGTTACAACGCAGATATAACCAGAACAGTTGTTGGTCATTCCAAAGCCTCTCATAGACAACAAGAAGTCTATAATGCCGTTAAAGAGATTCAACAAGAAACATATAAGCTGATCAAAGCTGGTATAAAAGCGAAAGATTATGAACACCAAGTTGAAACTCTTGTTGGTCAACAATTAATTAAACTCGGAATAATTAAAAAATTAGATCATCAAGCAATAAAAAGATATTATCCTCATGCTTGCTCACATTCTCTAGGTATCGATACTCATGATCCAGCAGACTATAACTATCCTTTACCAGAGAATATGGTAATGACAGTTGAACCAGGAATATACATCAAAGAGGAGGGTATTGGTGTTAGATTGGAAGATGTCGTTAGGGTTACTAAAAATGGATGTCAGCTTATGACTGCTGATTTACCTACTAGCCTATACATATCATGAACATGGTACAATTTTGAGATAATGAAAAATCAGATATATCGTTTTCTTATCCGTTGGTTAGTGTGTAGTTTGGGACTTTGGATAGCAGCCGGTTTCCTAAGCAACGATATAACTACCGAAAATAAATTGCGAGACACTATTGTTGCTGGTCTTTTTGTGGCAGTTATAAATATAGTTTTAAAACCTATTTTAGTTATCTTATCGTTACCGGCAATAGTTTTTACTCTCGGTTTGTTTATGATTATAGTCAACGGTTTGATGGTATATATAGTTTCTATAATCTATCATCCTCTTCATATTACTAATTTTTGGGCAGCAGTATTTGCCGGGATGGTAATTGGCCTGGTAAACTATTTAGTAAGTACAATATTAGAGTCAAGTAATAAGCAATGAATATTTTTAATTACATTACAATTATTTCAGTTTTGATCATGATCTTATTGATCCTCGTTCAAACACGAGGAGCATCATTGGGTGCTGGATTAGGTGGAGCGGGGGAAGTTAATACTACTCGTCGAGGTACTGATAAAACTATCTTCCAATTAACAATTATTTGTGCCATTGTTTTTTCAATTTCTTTAGTTCTTGGTGTTATCCAGAAGTAGAGTAAGGCAATAACTAGAACATGGGTTTTAGACTAATCCGACTACGATTAAGGAGAAAACTACGTTTAAGCGAACAAAAAGCTAAAAACATATCCGAAAATACTGAACAAGGTGTAGAAAAATATCTCTTCAAAAGGATCGGTAAATTACGTCAAATAAAGCGTTTTGTCTTTAGTTGGATAATCTTAATCTTGATAGCCATTATTGCAACTATCGGCCAAAACAGTTTATTGAGCGGCTATTACCAAACTCTTCGTCCTGTTCCTGGAGGTATTTACAACGAAGGAGTAATCGGAACATTTACTACAGCTAACCCTATTTATGCCGTTAATAACGTAGATACCACTGTTTCTCATCTTCTTTTTGCTTCATTATTTAAATACAATTCAAGCAATCAATTAGTCGGCGAATTGGCTAGTAGCTATAGCGTTAATAGTCGGGGCAATGTATACACTGTTCATTTAAAACCAAATCTAAGATGGCAAGATGGTTATCCTTTAACTTCCAAGGATGTCGTTTACACATATAATTTGATAGAAAATCCCAACGCCCAATCGCCTCTTTTTAACAGCTGGCAAAATGTTAAAGTTAAGACTGACGGTCCTTTAACGATAACTTTTACTTTGCCAAGTGCTTTAGCCTCATTTCCCTATGATATGACCAACGGCATATTACCCGAACATCTTCTTCAAAACGTACCAGCTGATGAAATGCGTTCAGCACCCTTTAATACAACTAACCCTATTGGTTCAGGGCCATTTCAGTGGCAGACGATATCAGTTAGCGGTAATGATCCGTCAAATGCTGAAGAACAGATTACGATGATACCATTCAATAGATATGTTCTAGGTAAACCTAAGTTACAAGCCTTTATAGTTCATGCTTATGCCAACAAAAGCCGACTGATTAATGCTTTCGAGGCAGGCCAGCTTAACGGAGCCGAGGGTCTTAATCAGATACCGCCGAAAATAGCCAAGATGCCCAATCTTGATGTCCATAATTTAATTATGACAGCTGGAGTATATGTTTTTTTTAAGACTTCTTCCGGCATATTAGCGAATCAGACAATCAGATCAGCTTTGATCCAAGCTGTTAATATACCATCGATAATATCAACATTAGGCTATCCAACTCATCAAGTTAATGAACCATTACTCGAGGGACAGTTAGGTTATAACCCGGCATTTAAAGAACCTTCATATAATTTAACGGCTGCTAAAAATCTCTTAACCCAGGCGGGTTGGATACCTGGACCAAACGGTATCAGGATCAATAAGGGTCAACTGTTACAGTTTAATCTGACTATTTCAAATTCATCAGAATACCTAAAAGTTGCCAAGCAACTTAGAAGATATTGGGCAATACTAGGAGCAAAAGTTAACTTAATTATAGAAGACCCTAGCGATTTTAGTAACATACTTCAAAATCATATTTATGAAGCTGTCTTATACGGTATATCTATCGGGGTAGACCCTGATGTTTATGTATATTGGGACGGGTCACAAGCTCAGGCTAATTCAATTGATCAATTAAACCTATCAGAGTGGAATAATCCGAATGCTAATGTATCGCTCGAAGAAGGACGTACTAATCTTAATCCTTCAATAAGGGTAGCTAAATACCGGCACCTATTGGAGTCGTGGCAACACGATTTACCTGCTCTGGGCCTTTACCAGCCAAGATCACTATATCTTACTAATGGCCCAGTTTTTGGTCTTAACTCGAGTGTTATAAATAGCAGCAGTGGTCGACTTAATAATGTCCAAAACTGGGAAATCAACGAAGCAGATGTTACCAACTAGACTTGTTTATATCAGAAGAGATAATATACAATACCGCTAGATAGGCGGATGTGGCGGAATTGGTAGACGCGCTAGCTTCAGGAGTTAGTGATCCTTAAGATCGTGGAGGTTCAAGTCCTCTCATCCGCACCATAACTAAATAAACCACAAGCTGTATTGCAGAATATTACCAAAACCGGTAAAGTTAATGCTATATAAATTATCGAGGGAATTATGTTATATATCATTATCGCGTTAGGTATTATTTTGATAGCCTTAGTCATATGGTTAATAGTTAGGAGCCATAAAGGCAGTAAGACCAGGTCTTCTTCAGAAGCAGATATTTTAATTAATGCTCAGGCAGAAGCTAGCAATTTATCTAAATCTAACGATAATCAAATGTCTGATAATAGTCAGGCACCATCATCGACTCAGCAAGATAATTCAGTACCTCAATCCTCTCAAGAAGTTAACCAGAACAGTCAGCCGCTTGCTGGTGCAGGCTCTAACGCCGGAAACAGCGAAGAGGTCAGTGACACAACAAATAATGAGGGCAAAGGTTCTGACGATAGTACAAATTCTTTTAATAACCAAGGGCCTTCAGGATCAACAGATCAAAATTAACAACTTAAATAAAATTGGTTATGATATTATTTTAAAGTAGCGGGGGTTAAATAGCTGATGAGTAAAATTGCCCATTATCTTCAGGAACATCTTGCCGGTGAAGTAATGACTTCTATTGATGCTAGACGATATTTTTCATCTGATTCGAGCATATTGTCTATTCCGCCAGCTTTAATTGCTTATCCAAGAAATGAAAATGATGTTAGAAAAGCTGCAAGGTTCTCCTGGCAATTAGCTGAAAGAGGTCGTATAATCCCGATAACTCCAAGGGGTTCAGGAACTGATTCGACTGGCGGAGCGATTGGCGAGGGACTGCTAATCGTTTTTCCAGCACATATGAATAGGATCATAGAGCTTGATAATAAATCTGGCGAGGTAACAGTTGAACCGGGCATTAATTTCGGTAAATTAGAACAAACTCTCCAGACTCATGGTCGTTACATATCAGCTTTTCCTTCAACTCTAGAATATTCAACTGTTGGCGGCGCAGTAGCAAAAAACTCGAGTGGCCAAAATTCTGTAAAGTACGGATCTATTGGTGAATATGTTAAACGGTTGAGGATAGTTCTTGCCAACGGTGAGGTTATTGAAACTGAAAGGCTTTCAAAAAGAGAGCTTAATAAAAAACTAGGTATAGCTAGTTTCGAAGGTGAGATTTACCGAGCACTAGATGCTCTCATTGAAGAGAATCAAAACCTAATAACATCAATGGAGAGACCTATAACAAAAAATAACGCTGGATATAATTTAATTGATGTTAAACATAAAGATGGTTCTTTTGATCTAAGTCCTCTTTTTATTGGAAGCCAAGGAACGTTGGGCATCATAACTGAAATAACTTTATCATCAGATGTATTTAACCCCGATACCAGTCTGATAATGGCATGTTTTGATAATCTCGATAATGTTCAAGTAGCAGTTAATTCTTTAAGATCAGCTAAAGAGTTGCCGCGCACTATAGAGATTATCAATAAGGGATTAATTGATGCTGTTACTGAAGTTAACCCTAATCAACTAAAAGATTTAGTGCCAACTCCACATCCAGAATATATCCTATTTGTTGAGATAGACAATCACTCGGAAAGGGGACAAAAAAGAACTGTTCATAAAATTACTAAAATTTTAGAAAAACTAGCAATTAGCGTTGAGATTGAAACAGAACAAGATATCCAACAGAGAATTTGGAAAGTTCGTCAAGCATCATCTGCATATATCAGTCATAACGATGGTTTTAAGAAATCCACACCTATCGTTAATGACTCGATTGTTCCACCCGAAAGACTTGTCGAGCTAATAAGTGGCGCTAATGACATAGTTAATCAATTAAATATGTCACCTTTTGCTATTTGGGGACATGCTGGTGACGGTATTATACGTCTTCAACCGCATCTTAATTTAACGCAAGTAGGAGATCGTCAAAAAGCCTTTAGATTAATGGATGATTTCTATAAGTTGGTTATCAGCCTAGGTGGCTCAATAGCCGGATCAGCTGGCGAAGGTCGCTTGAAAGCACCTTATCTAGAAATGCAATACGGTTCAGAAGCTTTCTCATTACTAGCAAAAGTTAAACAAATCTTTGATCCATATAGTACCCTAAACCCCGGAGTAAAATTTGGTACATCAATGGACGATATTAAAAAATCATTAAGACAAGAATATACTTTTGGTCACTTTTATGATCATTTACCAAGAAGCTAGATGGTGCGCGAGAGAGGACTTGAACCTCCACGCCCGTAAGGGCACAACCACCTCAAGGTTGCGTGTATACCAATTTCACCACTCGCGCTTAAAAATAATGCAAATAGGCTTTAACTATGATATTATCTCCGAGAAGCGTAAATCAATCAATAGCTTTGGGTGATTAGCTCAGTTGGCTAGAGCATCTCGTTTACACCGAGAGGGTCGGGGGTTCGAGTCCCTCATCACCCACCAAATTTAGATTAACATATAAAATAAAAGATATTTGGCGCTTTAGCTCAGTCGGTAGAGCAGAGGCCTGAAGAGCCTTGTGTCCCCAGTTCGAGTCTGGGAGGCGCCACCAATATTGATATAAATCAATGTAGTGTTTAAAATTTAAAAAGTTTGCGGGTGTAGCTCAGTTGTTTAGAGCGCATCCTTGCCAAGGATGAGGCCAGGGGTTAGAGTCCCCTCACCCGCACCAATTTG
>JAJZKE010000010.1 GCA_021809645.1 bacterium
ATGAAGATAAAAATAAGAAACCAAAAATAAAGTGGGTAAGGAAAAAAGTAGCTAAAGTATATGCATTAGTTTTTGGTGGGATAGTTATAGCCGGAGGATTTCTGATATTAGGAATCAATATCGGTAATGGCAATATCTCCCTAGGATCATCTAGTATTACCGGTTTACCCCCTGATCTTAATTACTCTAGCGTCAATCAGGTGTATCAGGCTATTAGAAATAATTTTTATGGTCATCTAACAGAAAGCCAAATATTAAATGGCATAAAAGAGGGTATGGCTACCGCCACAGGAGATCCTTATACTGAATATTTCTCACCTTCTCAAGCTAAAACCTTTAATAATGAATTAAACAATTCATTTAGCGGTATAGGAGCGGAATTGAGTACTAACAGCAAAGGTGTTATTCAGATAATAGCTCCTCTTAGCGGTACTCCTGCTGCCAAAGCTGGCTTACAAGCTAAAGACTTAATAACCTCAATTAACGGTGTTTCAACAAGTGGTATGAACATCGATCAGGCAGTCACTAAGATTAGAGGTAAGTCAGGTACGAAAGTAACGTTAGGTATTCAAGATGGTTCTAAACAATTTACGGTAACAATTACCAGAGCAAATATAACTGTACCAACTGTTAATACTAAGATCCTAAAAGGCAATATCGGTTATATGCAGATAACTGCCTTTTCTAATGACACCTCTAGCTTGGCTCAAAAAGCTGCTAAGCAGTTTGTTAAAGAGCATGTTAAGGGAATAGTCCTAGACCTTAGAAATGATCCAGGAGGATTGCTAACCGCGGCAGTAAATGTATCAAGCTTATGGTTGCCCAGCAATCAGACAATTCTATCTGAAAGAAGGGGTAATACCATCCTTCAAACATATTATTCTTCAGGCAATGATATTCTCCACGGTATTCCTACAGTAGTTCTTATAAACGGTGGTACTGCTTCAGCTGCCGAAATTACCACTGGAGCACTTCATGATCATGGTGATGCTTATGTAATAGGTACTAAGAGCTATGGTAAAGGTGTTGTCCAACAATTAATAAACTTTGCTAACGGTTCAGAGTTGAAAGTAACTATTGCCAGTTGGTATAGGCCGGATGGAAAGAATATAAATAAAATTGGCATAACTCCCGATAAGACAGTTAATTTAACATCCCAAGAAATTGCGCAAAATGATGATACTCAGTTGAATGTTGCTTTATCTTATTTATCAAATAAATAAAATCAAGCTAATCTTGATCTTGTTCCAGATACGATGTAGCATTATAGCATTAAGCTAACGAGGTTAAGGTGGCAAAAAGCAAGCCGACCAAGTATATTTTTGTAACTGGTGGGGTGATATCCGGATTAGGTAAAGGTATCACCGCTGCTTCAATTGCTAACCTGTTAATTTACAAAAATGTGACCCCTATTTAAACGTTGATGCTGGCACGCTAAATCCAAGAGAACATGGCGAGTGTTTTGTAACATACGATGGTGCTGAAACTGATTTGGACCTAGGCCATTATGAAAGGTTTTTGGATGATGAGCTGACTCAATCAAGCTCTTTGATGTCTGGCCGTGTTTTATTGAAAGTTATTCAAGATGAAAGAGCCGGTAAGTATGAAGGTGATGATGTTCAGATAATTCCGCATTTAACTGCTGCAATACAAAAATACATAGTTGATGCTAGTCTTGGATTTGATGTACATATTGTTGAAATAGGTGGTACTGTAGGAGACTATGAATCGTTAAGTTTTATTGAGTCTATCCGAGAACTAGGAATGAAAGTAGGTCTGGATAATTGTCTTTATGTCCATCTGGTATATTTACCTTTTCTAGAAGCTTCTCAAGAAACAAAAACTAAACCAGCCCAAAACTCAGTGAGGGAGTTAAGAGGGCTTGGTATTAAACCTAATGTATTGGTTGCAAGAAGTGAAAAAAATACTGCTAACGGATCGATTATTAAAAAACTAAGTTTGTTTACCGGTGTTGATGAGGATGCAATTGTCCTTTTACCAAATGCCAAGTCGATTTATGAAGTACCGATAACTCTAGAAGATTCCGGCATTGGCAAAGTTATTACAAGACAATTAGGATTGCCAAATAAAAAAGCTGAGTTGAAGAGATGGAGAGAATTAGTTAATTTGGCTACTACAAACTTTAATCAGACAATTAATATAGGTTTAGTAGCTAAGTATCTGGATAATACCGATACATATCTATCCGTATTTGAAGCTTTAAAAGCAGCAGCTTGGTGGAATAAAACAAACCTTAAAATTTCTTGGATTAATGCTGAAGATTACGATAGCCCTAATAAAATTATTGATAAGGGTCTATCAGATTATGATGGAATTTTGGTGCCAGGAGGATTTGGTAAGAGGGGATTAGAAGGTAAGGTTAAAGCAGCTCAATATGCTTTTAAAAATAATATTCCATATTTAGGTTTATGTTTAGGCTTACAGATGGCAGTTGTAGCGGCAGCCAGGAATCATGGCATTAAAGATGCAACCTCTTTTGAACTTAATCCAAAGTCCAAAAATCTAGTAATTAATACCATGGCTGACCAAAAAGGAAAAGAAATGACAGGTGGTACTATGAGACTTGGTGATTATAGCTGTCGAATCGAGAAGGGTACACTTGCAGAAAAAGTTTATGGTCGCCGAGAAATCATAGAAAGACACCGTCATAGGGGTGAATGCAATAATAAGTACAAAGATAAATACATCAGTTGGGGTATTAAAGCTAGCGGTATAAATCCAGAAAATAATCTCGTAGAGATAATTGAAGGAATTAACCATCCATTTTTCCTAGCTAGTCAATTTCACCCTGAATTTAAAAGCCGTCCATCAAGACCTCATCCCATGTTTGATGGTTTTATAAAGGCTGTGGTTAAGAATAAAACCAAATAAATCTTGATAAATGTTTAATGTCCATATACCATAGGCTTAATGGAACCTAGCCAAGATCAAGATATTAATGTCAAAAATGCTGATTCTCCTAAGCGGATATTACTTGTTGAAGATGATGATTCATTAGCAAGTGTCTATACTACACGTTTACAAGCTGAAGGTTTAGACGTCAGAAGAGTAGATAATGGCGAAGACGCATTAGCAGCCGCTTTAAGCTATCAACCAAATCTTGTATTGCTTGATGTTATGATGCCGAAGGTTAGCGGCTTTGATGTATTAGATATTTTAAGAAATACACCTGAAACTGCCGATCTGAAGATAATTATGCTAACTGCTCTTAGCCAAGATAGTGATAAAGAACGGGCAGAAAACCTAGGGGTAGATGATTATTTAGTAAAATCTCAAGTTGTCATTGCTGACGTTATTGAAAGAATAAAACACCACCTAAATATTACTTGATCTTATTTAACAGTTACTTCTGTTCGGCGGATGCTTTTTCCGCTAAATGATCTAAATTTTCTGGTACTAAATTGCACGATACCATCTTTGGCTGCATGTATTGTATAATTGCGACTCATTTTAGTGCCATTACCGGGTCTCTTAGTCATTCCTACTTGTCTGACAATAACTTGACCAGTTTTAACTTTTTGGCCACCATATAGCTTCACTCCAAGTCTTTGACCAGGAGAATCGTGAACATTTTTGGCTGTACCACCGGCTTTAACGTGAGACATATCATTTCCTCTTTATAACAATAAGCTGACGTGCGACAGTTTGGTTAGGTCGGTAATATATCAGCTGCTTGTTGTTAATGTGTTTGAAATCTATCAGATTATACCCAATATTTTCTAGATGGTCAATTATGGGCAAGCATCTAAAATCGTTTTTATTTATTTGCCAAGCAGGTATGCCAATGCAAAGTCTTAAATTTGTTGATGATTGCTTAGCAATATTTATTAAAAAACCATTTATTAATTGGTTTAAATCTTGGATCATGGTTTCTAATATATCTTTCGGCGGTAACGACGATAATGGTTTACCCAAGTTGGTTTCTGATGCTATAAAGTCAAATCTTGGCCAATGATTATTAGTAGCATCAGCTACTGATATCTTATCAATCTTTATATTCAGGTCATTTTTTCTTGTTAACCATTCTAAATTTTTCCTAGAATAATCAACCATTTTAGGATTGAGATCACTACCAATGAATTTATAACCCATTAAACTAGCTTCTTGTAATATAACTCCAGTACCACAGAAAGGATCTAGAATAGTTTGGTTGAAATTTGGTATTAATTTAGTATCTTCGTTTTGACATATTGATTGAAGTTTAGTTTGATCAAGTTTACCGACTGACAGATTGATCATAATTTGTGCCAATTTTGGCGGTAACATACCTACTTTAGGATCTCGATAGGGCCTAGCTTGATCACGTTCACTATAACCTTTAATATCTTGGACCATGATCGTCTGAGCAATATAAGTTTTCTTATCAGACTTAATTATTAAAATCTCCCATGATCTATTAGACGTTAATTTGTTATATATCACTTGAGCTGTATTTAAGTCAGCTGATTTATTCGGCACTAGCCTAACACTTCTACCGGTCTTTACGATAGCTCGTTTAATTGAAAGAGCCGAGCGATATATCTGATTAGGCTTGATATCAAAACCGTATAAACTTAATCCTAAAGTCATTTTTCCGGGAGGATTTTTTTCAGAATGTTTTGGGCTAGTTTTTATTAAAAAATTTTCTATGTCTGACCAATTAATTGTATTAATTTCGGTTAGTAATTTAGCGAATTTTTGACTTCCGCCTAGTCGCTGAAAGGTTAATAGACATGGATCAATATCAACGATAGCTACATTATCAGAAACCTTATTAACCTTATCGTAACCGTAAAGACTTTCTAGTTCTGCTAGGCCTAGTTCAGGTTGTCTTCCAAGAATTAGTAAACTTTGCATAGTATCCTTGTATAATAGTTGAATATGTCTGAGAAATCGATTCTTAGAAAAAACTGGAAACTATTGCTTAATGTTATTTCAATAGCTGCTTTAGTTTTATTGGTATATATTACTCGTCATCAAATAGGCTCTACTATTGAGAATTTGGCTAATATAAATGGTTGGGCTTTATTATTAATAATCCCTATTGAAGTAATTAACTATCATGCTCAGGCCAAGATGTACCAAAAATTATTCTTAGTCGTTGGCAATAAGTTTAAATATAGATATCTATATGCTGCTTCTTTAGAGCTTAATCTAGTAAATCATTTATTTCCTAGCGGTGGTGTAACTGGCATATCTTATTTCGGAGTTAAAATTAGTGGCAGCAAAAATAATGTTAGCGGCGGCAAAGCTACTCTTATACAATTAATGAAAGTTGTACTTGTACTTATATCTTTTGAAGTACTATTGATTATTGGTGTTTTTAGTTTAGCTATTGTCGGTAGAGTAAATGAGTTAATTATCTTAGTATCAACAGCTTTGTCTACATTGCTTGTTGTCTTAACTATCCTTGCTGGGTATGTTGTTGGTAGTCGACAAAGAATCAATAATTTCTTCGGTAGTTTGACTAAGGGGTTAAATTGGCTGATTCATAAAACATTAAGAAAGAATCCAGAGACTATTAATATGATTAGAGCTCGAGTAATATTTGATGATTTTCACAATAATTATCAGCAGATTGTTAAGCATTGGAGACAATTGGGCCAACCTTTTTTCTATGCTTTACTGGCTAACTTTACCGAGATTATGGCTGTTTATGTAGTCTTTCTAGCTTTTGGCGAAGTTGTTAATATTGGTGCCGTAATACTAGCTTACGGAGTTGCTAATTTTGCTGGGCTTGTATCAGTTTTGCCTGGCGGAGTAGGTATCTATGAAGCTTTAATGGTGGCTGTTTTGGCTGTTGCTGGCGTACCTGCCAAAGTAAGCATTCCAGCGATAATTATGTACCGAGTTGTTAATACAATAATTCAGCTACCGCCAGGCTATTACTTTTATCATCGATCGTTAAATAGCGCTAGGACTAATTCTTGAATAGCTAATCATGTTTAATGAAGAAGGTTTTAGTGTCAGTGAATTTATCGAATTAGTTAACCAAACTTTTGAATTAGCATATCCAGTCGTCAATATAATTGGCGAATTAGCTAACTTAAAGATCAGTAAAAATAAATGGATATATTTTGATTTAAAAGATGAAAATAGCTCATTAAAATTTTTTGGGACGGTATACCAATTAAAAGATCCGT
Source organism: bacterium (assembly GCA_021809645.1). GTDB lineage: Bacteria > Patescibacteriota > Saccharimonadia > Saccharimonadales > UBA4665 > JAJZKE01. Next base: position 6,144 of record JAJZKE010000010.1, read on the forward strand.
TAGAAGAAGGAATGATGCTCAAAGTTAGTAGTCGACCTAACCTACATAATATTTATGGATTTAGTATGCAAGTACAAAACATTTCATTAGTTGGCGAGGGTAGTATAAAAAGAGCGGCCGAAATATTACAAATTAAATTAACAAAAGAAGGTATTTTTGATGTAAATAAGAAACGTCAATTACCGTATCCGCCATCAAAGATTGGCTTAATAACATCCTCTCAGTCAGCTGCTTACCATGATTTTATAAAAATAATTAACAATCGATGGCGAGGGATAGAGATTAACCTATACGATGTACAAGTTCAAGGTGAGGCAGCGCCTTATCAAATTTTGCAAGCTTTGGAATATTTTAATAATTATCCTAACAACTTCGATGTTCTGGTTATTATTAGGGGTGGTGGTAGCCCAGAAGATTTAGCTGCTTTTAGTACTGAGTCTGTAACAAGGGCAGTCTCATCGAGTAAAGTACCAACTCTTGTTGCCATTGGTCACGAAATAGATGTTAGTTTAGCTGAACTTGCAGCTGATATAAGAGCATCAACTCCAAGTAATGCCGCCGAATTATTAGTTCCTGATAAAAAAATAGTAATTAATAACTTAAAAAGTATTAGTAAATATCTAGATCGACGAGTAAAAGAATCAATATCCTTAGAAGAGTCTTTTTTAAAATCACAGTCAAAACAACTTAATGAACTTATTAATCATAGAATCAATATTTTAACTAATGAGCTGCATCATAAGAGGGAATTATTAACAGCATATGACCCGATGAGGACCTTAAAAAGAGGCTTCTCGATAGTTCGTAAGGACGGCATGATTATCCGTTCGACTAAAAATCTTTCAATTAACGATGTTTTAGATATAAACTTAGCAGAAGGGGATATCGAAGCATCTATTAGCGGCATAAATGGAACTTAATATGACTAATGAAAAAAGTTATAGAGATTTAAACAATGAGCTTGAGGCAATAATTGATAAGCTTCAATCTAGTGATTTAGATGTGGATGAAATAATCCAATATTATAAAAAAGGTATTTCTCTAATTAATGATTTAGAAAAATATTTGAATACTGCTCAAAATAAGATAGTCAAAATTAATGAAAAAAACGTTAAAGACAAAAAATAATTAATGTTATTTATATCGTTACTCTTGATTTTAGTACTGTCATTTTGTTTTGTGGGAATATTTTTAGGTGCACCATATATGCCAACCTTAAACAAACAAGTAGAAATTGCTTTGGAATTAGCAGAACTTAAAAAAGGTGATACTTTACTGGAGCTGGGGTGTGGTGACGGTAGAGTTTTAATTGCTGCGGCTAAAAAGGATATAAAAGCTATAGGTTATGAAATTAATCCTTTTCTAGTATTGATTTGTTATTTGAGGACAATAAAATATCGTCAACTTGTACAGATAAAATGGGGTAATTATTGGGATAAAAGTTGGCCGGCAGCTGATATTGTCTTTGTATTTTTAATTAGTCGATATATGGAAAAACTTGATAAACGTTTAAATAATTACCCATATAAACCGATTAAACTAATTAGCTTTGCTTTTAAGATAAAGGGTAAAAGAATTACTAAATCTAAAAATGGTCTATTTTTATACATCTATAAGTAAGTTACTGGCATTCAAATAGATCGTATATATGATATATAAATATTATCAAATAAATCAGATCATCCACTTATTTATCTATGGCTATCCTTCGTTAAATACACTAGATGTGACTTTTGTGCAATAAATCGCTAACGATGTAGTGAGTAAGTGCAAAGCTTTTGACTTAATCATTTAATTGTGATAGGATACAACTCATGGATGATCAAAATCAAAACAATACACAACAAAATAATATAAACTCTAACCCTGTTCCAGAAGATCAACAGAATGTCGTATCTTCTGATAACTCAATGAACCAACAAATGCCAACGCAGGGTGGCGTGCCTAGTGAAGGTAACAATAATGGTTCTGTCGGGGTATCGCCACAACCTCAAGTAAGCGATAATCCTGGCAATGATGCAGTTGGCGGCGTTTATTCTGCCCCGACTCAATCTCAATCTTTACAATCTGAAGGCAATTTTTCTGAGGAACCACCTACAACTGTGGCAGAAGACGGTGCTAGAGATGCGTCATTGAATACAGGCTTAAGTGGTAATACTGATAGCCATTCTTCTGTTAATCCAGAAGATACTAGTGAACAAACCGGAGTAGTCACTAATAGCGACGATAACCTATCGTAATTGAAATTTTAGAGTAAGTCAGTTACGATTAAATGCATGAAGCTTAACCAATATGGCCAGGCAAGAGTTATAGTTGTATTACTAGTTGTATCTATAATATTGTTAGTGGGAAGTATAGTGTTTGGAACATGGTCTTATTCAAACATGAATAAGTATAAAAACAATGCTGATCAACTGATTAGTACCGCAGTTGCAAATGCTAAGAGCCAACAACAGGTAAGCGATAATAAGGCTTTTGCAATTCAAGAGCAAAAGCCTCTTATAAGATATGTCGGCCCACAGGCATACGGTACTATCTCTTTATATTATCCACGTAACTGGAATGCCTATATCGATTCTACCGGCCAAAACGGAGCACCGATAAGTGGCTATTTTTATCCAGGGATATTACCGACAGTTACAGATAATGGCAAAATAAATTTTGCTTTACGATTAAGAGTGGAAAATCAACCATATTCATCTATTGCTCAAACATTTCAAAGTTACATTAGAAGTAATTTAGTTAGCATAACACCATATTCTCTTCCGAAGTTACCTAGTGTTGTTGGCATTAAGGTGGTCGGTAATATAGAAGGTAATGTTAGCGGCACCATGATCATATTGCCTATGAGAACGAATACTTTAGAGGTCTGGACAGAGGGATCTTTATATCTAAGCGAGTTTAATACTGACATATTACCAAATCTTAGTTTCTCACCTTAATTATAATGATTGCCAGTGTGTTTAGGTGATATAATAAACTATAAGGCAAGATAATAAAGAGGGTAGACTTAATGGATAGACTTAGTTTGTTAAACTTCTCAGATCCATCCTACCAATTAATGATTAATTTAGCAGAACAGTTAAAGTTACCCTTTATTCAAATCCAAAGACAGGCTGAGCTTATAGCCATCGATAATAATCATAATAATATTAAGTCAATCGAAATATCGGCTAGCTATGCATTAAAATTAATAGATAATTATTTATTAAGTTTAAGGCTAGCTCAACAAAAGATGTCTTTAGAGCAGGAACCAGTTTCAATTATTTCAGTACTTTATGATAGCGGACAATTACTAATTGATTTAGCTAAAGAATATGGTGTTGATATTGAACTAGATGTATCGGGTAAGTTTGAACCTGTTATAGCTCATAAAAAAGGACTTGAGTCGGCCCTGGTTAGTATAGGCTCTTCTCTAATTGAGGCCGTTTCAACTCAAGAAGGTGCAAAATGTCGATTGCAGCTAGCAACACATAAGTGCCGTTATGGGGTTGTGGCAGGTGTCTATGCCAATAATCCCAACATAACAACAGATTTACTTCGACAAGGGCGTAAATTAATTGGTAATGCTCGTCAGCCATTGGTTAACCTTACTTATTCTGCTGGGGCTGGTATTTTTGTTGCTGACAGTATACTAAAGGCTATGAGTTTAAGCCTTAAAGCTTCTAGACATCATAGTCTTTATGGCCTTGGTGCTGTTATGAGGGGTAGTCAGCAATTACAACTTGTATAGATGACACAGATATTATTAATTGAACCGGATAAGTTATTGTCTAATTCGTATAGTAAAGCCCTTAAAAGTGTTGGTTATGAAGTCGATGCTGCTAAGGGGTCTCAAGAAGCAATATACATTGCCGACAAAATAAAGCCAGATGTAGTAATTCTAGAATTGCAGTTAATTAGTCATTCTGGTATTGAATTCCTTTATGAGTTTAGATCATATCCTGATTGGCAAGATATACCAGTTTTATTACATACTAACGTACCGTATGTAGAAATTGGCGATAACTGGCAATATCTCAATGATCTTTTGGGTGTTAAAAGATATCTATATAAGCCAACAACGACATTACAGGATTTAATAGCTAACGTTAATCAAGTATTTTTAAATAAAAATGAATAAAAATGTAACTAAAGCAATAGTATTAAAAAGGATTGATTTTGGAGATAGTGATAGAATAATTACTATATTAACTCCTGGTTTTGGCAAGATTAGCTTAATGGCCAGAGGGGTTAGAAAAATAAAATCAAAATTAGCAGGTGGAATTGAACTTTTTTCAATTATTGATGTCGGTTTTCTTATTGGTCGTAGTGAATTAGGCCAATTGATATCGGCAAGGTTGGATGAGTATTATCCTTATATCATAAATGATATAAATAGGGTCACACTAGGGTATGATATATTAAAATATTTTGATCGGAGTATAGAGGATTATACAGAAAGTATATATTTTTATCTTTTATGCCAATTGTTACGCCTACTTAATCAAGAGAATATACCTTTATCTAGGATAGATTTATACTTTAAATCGCAGATGCTACTTCTAGCAGGACATGCTCCAAATTTAATTACTGATCAAGACAGCAAAGAACTATTAGAGAATGAAAAATATACGTTAAGTATATCAACTATGGGTTTAAACAGGTCTGTTATGGGAACCTTAGAATCATCTCACATAAAGTTAATGAGATTGTTATTTAATAAGAAAGACTCACAAAAAATTTTTAATATAATAACTACTAAAAATGAAGAAGAAGATATAAAGCCACTAATAGATGCTATGTTTAGATCTTATCTTTCGGTATAATTAGCTTCAAGATGAGTAACTTCTCGTTAGAAGATATTGTTAGTTTATGTAAAAGGCGAGGTTTTATATATCCTGGGTCTGAAATATATGGTGGACTTAGTGGAACATGGGATTACGGACCTTTAGGCGTTAGTTTAAAGAGAAATATTACTAATCTATGGTGGAAAAATTTTGTGGACGAACGAAGTGATATTTATGGTTTAGATACTGCTATTTTGATGAATTCAAGAGTTTGGCAAGCTAGTGGTCATATTAATACTTTTAATGACCCTTTAGTAGAAGACAAATTAACAAAAAAGAGATATCGATTAGACCATATACTTGAAGACAACGGTATTGATCCAGAGGGTTTAACCTTAGAAGAAATGGTTAAGATAGTTAATGATAAGAATATAAAAAGCCCTGATGGTCACGATCTTGGTCGAGCGGGTCAGTTTAATTTAATGTTTAAATCAAACATAGGGCCCGTTGAAGACGAGTCGTCTGTAGTTTATTTAAGGCCAGAAACAGCTCAGGGAATGTTTGTTAATTTCAAAAACATTATCGATAGTTTTTATCCTGATATGCCTTTTGGCTTAGCTCAAATGGGCAAGAATTTTAGAAATGAGATAGCTCCTAGAGATTTTATTTTTCGCTCTAGGGAATTGGAAATTATGGAGCTAGAGTATTTTGTGAAGCCAGATACTTGGGAAGTCGAGTTCAATAAGCTACTTGAAGATCAGAGAAGATGGTATGTAGATATACTAGGCTTAGAATCACATCGCATAAGAGAGAAAGAATTATCTGAACAGGAAAGAGCTCACTACAGTAAGAGAACAATTGATTTTGAATACGAATATCCTATCGGTTTTAAGGAGATTGGTGGGCTTGCATATAGAACTGACTATGATTTATCTAATCATCAGAAATTATCTGGCAAATCAATGGAATATGTAACGAAAGGTACGACAGAGCATTTTATACCACATGTACTAGAACCAACATTTGGTTTAGATCGTCACATACTTGCAGTTTTATGCGAAGCATATGAAGAAGATGAAGTTAACGGTGAGAGAAGAATAGTTCTTAAACTTAGATCTGATATGGCACCATATAAAGCGGCTATTAGTCCGTTATTGAAAAATAAACAAGAATTAGTAGTTCAGGCCAACAAGTTATTTAATGAAATTAAAAAAATATATCCTAATATAGTTTGGGATGACAATGGTAATATTGGCAAAAGATACAGAAGGCAGGATGAGATCGGTACTCCTTATTGTATAACTGTTGATTTTGAAACCTTAGATAATCATACGGTGACGATTAGAGACCGTGATACTACTGAACAACAGAGAATTTCGATTAACGATGTGACTGAATTTTTACAAAAAAATTAAATATTAAAATTAGAAAATTTAAATTTGATAATTTAAGTTATCAGACTATAGATTATCAATAAAATGATTCAGCAACAGTCTTTAAAAATACTTTTATCGAGCTGTAATGTATTTTTAACGGGTCCTCCTGGATCTGGAAAAACATATCTTCTTAATCGTTACATAAGTATTGCTAAAAGTAAGGGCCTAAAAGTAGCTATAACGGCAACTACTGGTATTGCTTCGACTCATATTAACGGTATTACTATACATTCTTGGTCAGGCATAGGTATTAGAGATAATCTAGAAAAAAAACATTTAAACTCTATAGCTAGAAATAAAAGAATAGTTGATCGGTTTTTAACTACTGATGTATTAGTCATTGATGAAGTATCGATGCTTAGTAGTATTCGTCTTGATTTAATTAATTTAGTTATGAAAAACATTAGGAAAAGTTCCGATGCCATGGGTGGGATTAAGGTTATTTTAGTGGGTGATCTTTTTCAATTACCACCGGTAGATATTAAAGAAAGCAACTATATTTTTAATTCGAAATGTTGGAATGAACTAAGACTTAAAATATGCTATCTATCTGAACAACACCGCCAACGCCAAGGCGATGAAATTAATAGCATTTTAAGATCTATAAGATCTAATACTTTAGGGCGTTCAGAAATCGATTTATTAGAGTCGAGAATTATTCAGCATCAACCTAATCCAAATATGTTAAGACTTTATACTCATAATTACGATGCCGATAAAGTTAACAAAGAAAGACAAGAGAGATTGATAGGCAAAGAAAGAATATATGTATCACAAACAAAAGGTTTTAAAAAAGAGGTGGATAAATTAAAAAAAACAATTTTAAGTCCTGAATTTTTAAATCTAAAGAAAGGAAGTCAAGTTATCTTTACTGCTAATAATTATCATGAGGGTTACGTTAATGGAGACAGGGGTTATGTGGTCACCTTTAAATCCGGCCAACCTGTCATTAGATTAAAAAAGGGAGTTTATCTTGAAGTTCAAAAACATAAATGGAGCAGGGAAGTAGACGGTAAAATAGTCGCTGAGGTATGGCAATTGCCCTTAAAACTTTCTTGGGCCATAACTATTCATAAAAGTCAGGGTATGAGTCTAGAAGAGGCTCAAATAGATCTCAGACACTCATTTTTACCGGGAATGGGTTATGTTGCTCTATCAAGACTTAAAAGTATAGATGGTCTATACTTATTAGGGATCAACAAAATAGCCTTATATGTAGATAGTAATATATTAAAAATAGATAAAATATTGAAAGCCCAATCAGATAACTTGATGATAGAATAGGAAATTAAATTGAAAGATACACTTTTAAGAAAAAGATTACGTAAGAATAAATCAGTTTATGCATTTATAGATAGCCAAAATCTAAATCTAGGAACCCAAAGAATGGGTTGGAAGATGGATTGGCGTAAATTTAGACAATATTTAAAACAAGAATACTCTGTTAGTAAAGCCTATATGTTTATTGGATATATGCCTGAAAACGAATCATTGTATGAATACATGCATAGTTTAGGTTATTTAGTGGTATTAAAGCCTACTTTAGAAATTCATAACATTCCAAATAAAAATAAAGAGATCAATGATAGTAAAGATCAGGACAAGAATTTAGTTAAAGGTAATGTCGATACAGAAATTGTCCTAACTGCCTTAAAAGAAATAGGTAATTATTCAAAAGCGATAATAGTATCTGGAGATGGTGATTTCTATAGTCTTATAGAATATTTACTTACCAAACAAAAACTAGCTTGGGTAATGACACCCAATTGGCAATATTCAACACTTTTGAAACCTTTTGATAAATATATAATCAATTTAGATAAACACCGAAATAAATTGGCATATGTAGATCGACCAAAAAATAATAAAAATAAACATATATAATATTGACCGTATATCAATAATATGCTATCATATAGTTATATATGATTCTAAAACATAAAAATATAAAAAATTACTTTCAAAATATATACAATAATCTAGTTATGACCATTATGGCTATTGCAACAATAGTCGGTATGAATGAGTTGCCCAGTCATCAAGCAGTTAAGGTGGTAACTCCCTTGGTGCCAGTAAAAGTCGAAGTTAATAGCTTTAATGGTACATCTCTAAACCCAGTTAGAAGAGAAGAGGATGAAACTGGTTTAGATTATGTTAGTTATAATCAAAGTCAGAGAACTCATCCTAGATCTAAAAATTATCAGTAATATATAAAAAAAGTGTTCAAAATAATGTATCTATAGTTTATCCACTAAAATCTGTGGATAAAATTACTATCCAAGTATTATTTACATCTGTTACCGTTGTATCTGTTAAATTCCTAATGAAAATAATAGAGAGTACAACATAATTATCTTGCTTGTGGATAAGTGGTGTCAATCGCACTACTTTTTTTAAAATAAGTACTTGTTGTGGGGAGCAGTGGGTAGTATGCTCAATTCAGTGGGTTAACGTGGGTAGTCCAAAATAGACTACTCAATAAAAATAAAAAACCACTAAGACAAGTAAAGGGATGGCGACAATAGATTATTTTGAACGAAAGCTAGACAGCAAAAGGAGGTTATCTATACCTACTGAGCTTAGGCATGAGTTCGCAAGTGGAGTTGTCGTAACCCGCGGCTTTAAAAAATACCTACACTTATACCCAAAATTAGTGTGGGAACAAGAAGTAGAGCCACATCTAGTAGGCAATATACTGGATGAGACTACAGCTGATTTAAATGTTCAATTCAGAACAGGTAAAACAGAGGGGCAAATTGATCTAAAACAAGGTCGTTTTACTCTCGAGCAGCACCTCTTGGATTATGCCGGAATCAAACATAACGTTATTGCTATTAGAGCCGGTAAGTATTGGCGACTAATAGCAAAGTAAGGTTCTTTAAAAATTAAATCATTTACCTAGCTTTATCCTCGAGATTAGCTAACTGGCAGTCAACAAGTGGAATATGATAGGAAACCACTTAAAAACAACCTTGTTCTTTTTTTAAAACACCTCCCAAAACTCCACCTCACACATAAGTCTCTCAATAGACATAAGTTAGTAAGAAGTTTTAAGATTTTTCAAATCTCATATCATCTTCTTTACATACGAACATATGTCATCTAAAACAAAAATTTTAACAAAACAAAAAGTTGGCTGCTGGTTAGGTGACCTTGGAAAAACAAAAACAAGTAAAAAGGATACACTAAAATAAAAACCAAAAATAAACAACATCAGCCAGTCTTATTAAAGGAAGTATTAGCCGCTCTTAAACCAGAGGAAGGCAATAGTTATCTTGATTTGACAGCTGGATATGGCGGGCATGCTACGGCGATACTAGACAAAACTGGGAAACCAGAATATTCAGTATTAGTCGATCGTGACTTGGAGGCTATTAAAGAATTAAAAAAGATATTTAATTCAAAGCCAAAAATTATTCATAAAGATTTTTATGAAGCAAGTAAGGATCTTTATTTAGCCGATAAAAAGTTTGATTTAATTTTGGCGGATTTAGGAGTATCGTCACCGCACCTTAACGAGGGTAAACGTGGATTTTCGTTTCAGCAAGATGGGCCATTGGACATGAGAATGGACCAAGGACAACAACTGACGGCTGATACGATAATTAACAGTTTCTCAAAAGAGGAAATTAACCACATCTTAAAAGCCTTCGGCGAAGAGTCTAAGTCAGATTTAATAGCTGATGCGATTACAAAAAATCGTCCTATAAAATCAACTACAGAACTAGCCGCATTGGTATCAGCTGTATATGGAGGTTATAGCCAACATCATCCAGCCACCAAAACGTTTCAGGCATTTAGGATTGCAGTTAATAACGAGTTAAAACTTCTAACTGACAGCCTACCAATATGGCTGAAGCTATTAGAGCCACAAGGAAGATTGGCGATAATTAGCTTTCAAAGCCTTGAGGACAGGATTGTTAAACAGTTTTTTGCGAGTCATAGCGGTAATCGTTATGATAGCCAATTAAAACTCCTCACTAAACATCCTATCCGCGCAGGCCCCATTGAAGTAGCCCATAATCCGCGTGCTAGAAGCGCAAAGCTTCGAGCCGCAGTGAAAATAAAAAGAAAGGGAGTTGTCTCAAATGCCAATACAGGTAAAGAGCAGATCCCATACGTACAGGGTAAAAGTTAGAGTAATTTAACTTTTCCAGGGTACGCCATCTAGCCTAAGAGTCAACTCTTAGGCTAGAGACTAAGTAATATAAATAAAAAATTAAAAAAGAGATAAAAAATATATGACATATTCATCTAGTTTAGCCATGAATAGAAATAGATATTCCGGTCGCAATAAAAATTCAATAAGCTTTTCTCTCACTGATCGTAAGATCGGGCCAGTGAGCAATACGATCATACTGGTAGTATTAGCTTGTTTACTGGGCTTGATATATTTAACTCAAGTTACAAAAACTAATACTTATGGTTATCAGATCGAATCTTTGCAGTCAAAACAAATGCAATTAGAAAATCAGAAACAGAATTTAGAAGTATCTCAGGCTCAATTACAGTCATTGAGTAGAGTTCAAAACAGTTCTGTTGCTAAATCGATGGTAGCCGTTACGCCTAGTGGTACGGTAAGCAGATAAATCATCTCCTGTATTGTCTATTTTTAAGCGTATAATTAATGCTGGATGATACCTCAAAACATAAATACAAAATTTGGCGTTATCAGACGCATCCATCTATGGTATGGATTGTTAATGATAGTTATTGCTATTTTTGGGATAAGACTATTTTATGTTCAGGTTATAAATTATAGCCATTATAAAAATGCAGCTTTAAGTGATCAATTAAAGCAATATCAGATTCCAGCAACAAGAGGATTAATTGAAGCATTAGACGGGAATCAAGCAGTACCTATTGTGCTAAACCAAAAACTTTATACTCTCTACGCTGATCCAAAATATATAAAAAAACCAGATCAAATTGCTCAAAAAATAGTAAGTGTTATTGGTGGTAATATATCAACTTACGTAAAATATATGACAATACCAAAACTAAGATATGTTATTTTGGCAAAAAAACTAACAAAACAGCAAAGTAATAAAATATTAAGTTTTAAGATACCCGGTATAGGTACACAAGGTCAGGATTATAGGCTATATCCTGAAGGAAGTTTAGCTTCTCAGGTTTTAGGATTTGTTAACTCTAATGGTCAAGGAGAGTACGGTATAGAACAAGCCATGAACAAAGAATTGGCAGGTACTCCTGGCAGGGTAAAAGCGGTAACAGATGCCAATGGTGTGCCTTTAGCTGCGTCTAAGGGTAATGTTGAAGTGCCACCAGTAAATGGCGATAATATTGTACTTACTCTTAATCTTGGCATACAAGCTCAATTAGAAAATATATTAAAGAAGGATTATAAGAGTACAAAATCACAAGGTTTGAGTGCAATAGTCATGGATCCATATAATGGGCATATTGTAGCTATGGCTAACTATCCTACATATAATCCTGCAAATTATACTAATGTTACAAATCCAGCAATTTTTGAAAATGCCGCCGTTACAAATGCTATCGAGCCTGGATCTGTTATGAAAACTTTAACAACGCCGGCAGCCCTTAATCAAGGAGTAATAAAGCCTAATACTACTTTTTATGATCCGGCACATTGGATTGTCGATGGTTTCGACATACACGACATTAAAATAGACGGCGGGGCAAGAGAGCAGAATATAGCAAGTATACTATCTTTATCTCTTAATACAGGTGCTGTGTGGATGCTGATGCAGATGGGTGGTGGACGTATAGATAAAAAAGGAATCGATACATGGTATAACTATATGGTTAATCACTATAACCTAGGTAAACCGACTGGTATAGAGCAAGGATATGAGTCGGCTGGTTATGTACCTCCTCCGAATATGTCTGATCCGAGTATTGATCTTAGATATGCTAATACAGTTTTTGGCCAGGGAGTACAGCTAACTGCCCTGCAATTAGCTGCTGCCGATTCAAGTATTATAAACGGTGGAACCTATTATAAGCCGACACTAGTAGATGAGATCATTCAACCTAACGGTGTGGTTAAGATAAATAAACCAAAAGTTCTTATTAAAAATGTTGTTAGCCCTAAAGTTGGAGCGGACATGATACCTCTAGAAGAAAATGTAGTGAAAGCATATTTGCATGGGGGTTTTGGTTTTATGAGCTTTCCACCTCAGTATATTGTTGGTGGTAAAACTGGTACTGCTCAAGTTGCAAAACCTACTGGTGGTTATTATAAAAATATATATAATGGCACATACACTGGTTTTGTAGGTGGCAATAAACCCCAATATGTTGTAGATGTTTATAACATTAGACCTGGAGTCCAAGGTTATGCAGGTTCTTTTGCTGGTCAGCCAGTTTTTGCAGATATTGTGCACATGCTCATTAATCAAGGATATGTAACACCGAAGACTAATTAACAGATGGTATAATTAAAAGAAAATAATTATGAATTATATACTCCATTTTACTATATCTAGCAAAGAGCTATTACATATTCTGGCATTAGGATTTGCCGGTTTTGTATTAAGTATGATAATAACGCCAATTTTTACTACTTTAGCATATAAATTTGAGTGGTGGAAAAAACCAAGAAAGAATGCTTGGTCGGGGGGAGAGGCCAAAGTTTATAATAAATTGCATGCCGCCAAGCATCAAAGACATATTCCTACGATGGCTGGTGCAATTTTTATTATAAGTATTGCCATAGTTACTTTAATTGCCAACCTAAATCGAGGTCAGACTTGGCTTCCTTTGGCTGGTATGGCCGGTGCAGGATTAATAGGCTTGGCTGACGATATAATGAATATTAAGAGCATGAACCTAGTAGCTGGAATGAAAGCTAAAGTAAAATTTTTACTTTATAGTATCGTAGCTTTAATTGGCGGCTGGTGGTTTTATGCAAAACTAGGTGAACATTCTATCTATCTACCATTTGTCCATAATTGGCATCTTGGCGTATTTATAATATTAGTTTTTTGGCTGGTTGTTATGGCTACTGCTAATTCGGTTAATATTACAGATGGGCTTGATGGATTAGCTGGAGGTTTGCTAAGTTCTTCTTTTGCTGCTTATGCAGGCATTGCTTTTGTGCAGGGAAGATATGATTTAGCAGCTTTTTGTATAACAGTAGTAGGTGCTTTACTTAGTTATACTTGGTTTAACATTTTTCCAGCTAGATTTTTTATGGGAGATATAGGTTCTTTTGCATTAGGTACAGCTCTAGGGATAATTGCAATGCAAACTAATACTGTCTATGTTTTACCGATAATTGGCATTGTTTATGTTTTAGAAACTGGATCAGTTATTATCAATCGCACGTCAAAGTTATTACGTCATGGTAAAAAAGTATTTATATCGTCACCGATTCATCATCACTTTGAAGCACAGGGGTGGCCTGAAACGAAAGTAACTATGAGATTTTGGATTTTAGGTCAAGCGGCAACGTTCCTTGGCTTAATAATTTTTCTTATAGGTAGGGCTCGATAATGGATAGATTAAAAAGTACTTTTGTAAACAAATTATTAGTGTCAGCTGACGACATATCTTTAGGTAGAAAGCATAAACCAGATTACTGGCTGATTATAATCTGCGGTGCTTTGCTACTAATAGGTGTAATCATGATCTATTCTATGGGTCCCGCCTTAAAAATTACAACTGGTTTAAGCGGTAGTTTTTATACTTCTAGACAAATTTTGGCAATAGTTTTATCAGCTGTTGCTTTTATGATTACATCCTATATACCAATTCCGTTATGGAAACGGTATTATAAATTAATCGTTTTAGCTGGTTTGGTAGCTACATTACTTGCTTTAGTGATACCTGTAAATCCAGCATATCCTGCACATCGTTGGGTAAGAATAGGAAGTCTTTCATTTCAGTCAGTTGAACTCGTTAAGTTGTCTTTAGTAATATGGTTGGCAGTATTTTTATCCAATGCTATTAAAAAGGGTACTATAAAGGATTTTAGAAAAACTTTGTTGCCTTTATTAATAGCGGTGCCGGTCATAGGTGTTATTATTGCAGGTGCCCAAAGTGATCTAGGATCTGTAGGTGTAATTGTGGGTTTTATGGCTGTTATGTCTTATGTTGCCGGATTACCTTTAAAAAAGATAGCTATTATCGGAGGCATAATAGCTATAGGGCTAATTTTTGCAATTATAGCTTTTCCTTACCGGATAGCAAGGATAGAAGCTTATTTACACCCATCATCTAATTGTCAAACGGCGAACGATTATCAGGCTTGCCAAGCTCTTGTAGGAGTTGGCTCTGGGGGATTATTCGGTTTAGGCTTAGGGCATAGCATACAGGCTTATGGTTATGTCCCGGAAGCTTCTAATGATTCGATATTCTCTATATACGCCGAAACTTTTGGTTTTCTTGGGTCTATTATCCTATTGATATTATTTGCTTCTCTATTTAGCCGGCTTAAAAATATTGCTGAAAAAACAAGTGATAGTTTCAGCTCACTTTTAGTTATAGGTGTGCTAACCTGGTTAAGTGTGCAAACTCTAATTAATATAGGGGCTATGATCGGTATATTGCCCTTAAAAGGAATAACCTTGCCTTTTATTAGTTACGGTGGTACCTCTATAGTCTTTTCGGCAGCGGCAGTTGGTATAGTGTTTCAAATATCTAGATATACTTCAAGAGTGGTACAAGCCGAAGATAGTAGTGCGAATGATAGTGATAGGAGGCAGCTAAATGGTGATCGTCTTAACGGGCGGCGGGTCAGGGGGGCATATCATCCCTATCCTGGTAGTCGCATCTGAATTAAAGAATCAATATCCTGATATTAAAATTATATATATTGGCCAAAAGGGCGATAGCTTTGCTGATATACCACTCGATGATAAAAATATAGATGAAGTGTATACCGTAAGAGCAGGTAAGTTTAGGCGCTATCATCAGGAAGGTTTGAAACAATTATTTGATTTACCAACGATATTTAAGAACATAAGGGATTTCTTTTTTGTAATAATTGGTCTACTTCAGAGCTATATATTAATGAACAAAATAAAACCAGACCTAGTTTTTTCTAGGGGCGGATATGTAAGTGTGCCAGTTTGTATAGCTGCGAAATTAAATAGTGTTAAATATATTACTCATGATTCTGATCCAATTCCAAGTTTAACCAATAAGATTATAGGTAAATGGGCTAGTTTACATCTTGTTTCTGCCCCTAAGGACACATATCCATATAAAAAAGATAAGATAATCGTTACAGGTATACCGGTAAGTACTAACTTTAAACCTTTAAATTTATCGTTGAGAAAACAATATCGAAAAGAAATTAATATTAATGAAAAATCTAAAATGTTATTTATTATAGGCGGTGGCCTCGGTGCTCAGTCTCTAAACAGAGCTGTAATTGAAATAATGCCCAATTTA